>NZ_KV793341.1:0-240848 GCF_001808465.1 Trueperella sp. HMSC08H06 | reverse complement strand
CACGGTGCCAACCGAGACCGTCTCATCTTCGGAGACCTTGATCTGCGTGAGGATGCCCGACGCCGGGGCCGGGACTTCGGTGTCGACCTTGTCGGTGGAGACCTCGACGATCGGCTCGTCTTCCTCCACCTCGTCGCCTACCTGCTTAAGCCAGGTGGTGACGGTGCCCTCGTCAACGGATTCGCCGAGCGCGGGCATCTTCACCTCAACGCCCGAGTCCGACGCCGCCGGGGCAGCAGGCTCCTCGGGAGCCGGGGCCGGAGCCTCGGGCTCTGCAGCGGGCTCCTTAGCCGGGGTCTCGGCCGGAGCAGCGGCGCCGGAGCCGTCGCCGATGTAGCCGAGCACGGTGCCAACCGAGACCGTCTCATCTTCTCCGACCTCGATCGACTCGAGGACGCCGGCTGCCGGGGCCGGAACCTCGGTGTCAACCTTGTCGGTGGAGACCTCGACGATGGGCTCGTCGGCCTCGACCGTGTCGCCAACGTTCTTCAGCCACGTCGTGACCGTTCCCTCATCGATGGATTCGCCCAGTGCGGGCATCTTAATGGGTTCAGACATGTCTTGCTCCTAGGTCAGTTGTGGGTGTGAAGCGGCTTGCCGGCGAGGGCCAGGATGGCCTCGCCCACCGACTCGTTCTGAGTGGGGTGAGCGTGGATCAGGCCGTCGAAGTCTTCCGGGTAGGATTCCCACGCGACCATCAGCATGCCTTCGCCCACCTGCTCACCCATGCGGGCGCCGATCGAATGGAAGCCCACGATCGGGCCGTCCTTTTCACGGACCAGCTTAACGAAACCGGTGGTGCCAAGCATCTGGGACTTGCCGTTACCTGCGAGGTTGAAGGTGGAGGTCTCCACGTTGTCCTTGCCGAACTTCTCCTCGGCCTTCTTCTGCGACAGGCCCACGGAGGCGATCTCAGGGTTGGAGAAGGTGACCTTCGGGATGTTGTCCTCATTAACGACGGCGGGGTTGTTGCCGGCGATCTCGTCGGCCACGAACAGGCCCTGGAGGAAGCCGCGGTGGGCGAGCTGAACGCCGGGGACGATGTCGCCAACGGCGTAGATGTTGCCAACCCCGGTGTGCAGGCGCTCGTTCGTGATGACGAAGCCGCGATCGATGGTGATGCCCTGCTCCTCGTAGCCGAGGTTGGCGGTGGAGGGGCCGCGGCCGATGGCGATCAGCAGGTATTCGGCGTCGTACTGCTTGCCGTCCTGGGTGAAGACGTGAACGCCGCTCTCGTCCTCCTCAACCCGGTCGAACATGGTCTTGGTCTTGAAAGCGATCTTGCGCTTGCGGAAGGAGCGCTCGAGCATCTTCGACACGTCCTCGTCCTCGTTCGGCACGAGATGATCGAGGCCCTCGATGATCGTCACGTCGGCGCCGTAGGAGTTCCACACCGAGGCGAACTCGCAGCCAATCACGCCACCGCCAAGCACGATGACCGACGACGGCACAACATCCATGGTCAGCGCCTTGTCGGAGGTGATGACGCGGTCGGTGATGGTCTGGCCGATCGTCTTCGAGTATGAACCCGTGGCGAGCACGATGTTCTTGCCCTTGATGCGCTCACCGTTGACCTCAACCGTGTCCTTCGCAACCAGGCGACCCCAGCCGGCGATCGTGTCAATACCCGCGGCGTTCACAAGGCCGGTCAGGCCCTTGAACATCTTCTCAACCACGCCATTCTTGTACGTGTTGAGCGCCCCCATGTCGATGCCTTCGAAGGTGCCCTTAACGCCAATGGAGGGGCCTTCGCGCATTTCGTCTGCAACCTCGGCAGCGTGTAGGAGAGCCTTGGTGGGGATACAGCCGCGATGAAGGCAGGTTCCACCAACCTTGTCGCCCTCAATGAGCGCCACCTTCATACCGAGCTGGGCGGATCGCAGAGCGCATGCGTAGCCTCCGGAACCCGCGCCAAGAATCACTACATCGTATTCCTTTTCAGTCACTTACCTCTCCCTCGAGATCGCCATGGCCCGGTGGGTCCAGACCCGTTCCCTATAATTATTCCACTTTGCGGCCGACATTTCTTCCTCGGCGGGGACAATCGCGTGACTCCAACAGGGCGCGCGGTAGGCTGGGGGAATGTTGTTTTCGAAAAAGAAGGGGCCGCTTTCCCAGCGCCGCGCCAAGAAGGTAACGGTCGAACACCTGACCGAGTTCGTGGCCACCCGCCAGGGGGTCGCCGCCTACTTCGAGGCCGCCACCTCGCGTGACCCGAGCTCGATCGTGCTCGTGGCGAGCGACGGGGAATGGACCCGACGCAAAATCCCCAGCATCGCCGACGCCGCTGAGGTCGCCCGCGATCTGGGGATTGAGCTGTATGAGGTGGCCCGCACCGGTTACCCGCGCGAGATGCGCGAGTGGTCGGCGAAGAACCGGGGCCGCTAGTTCTCCACGGCGGCGAGCAGGGTGCGCAGCATGGCGCCGGTGGCACCCTTCGGCATCACCCCGTAGGGCTTGCCGCGGTTGAACGACGGGCCGGCGATGTCCACGTGCGCCCAGTTCGGCGCGTCCACGAACTCCTTGAGGAACAGGCCGGCCACCAGCATGCCGCCGTAGCGCGAGCCGGAGTTCTTCATGTCGGCAACGTCCGAGTCGAGGCTCTCTCGCAGGTGAGCGGGCAGCGGCATGTGCCAGGCGTCCTCGCCCACCTCGCCCGCCAGGTCGGTGAGGGTCTTGGCGTAGTCGGTGCCCATGATGCCGGTGGTGCGCTCGCCGAGCGCCACCATCTGGGCGCCCGTCAGGGTGGCGATATCAATGATGGTCTCGCTGCCCTCGGCGCTGGCCATGAGCAGGCCGTCGGCGAGGACCAGGCGGCCCTCGGCGTCGGTGTTGTTGATCTCTACCGAGGTGCCGTTGCGGTAGGTAATGACGTCGTCGGGGTGGCCGGAGATACCGGAGACCATGTTCTCCGCGATGCACATCCAGCCCACGATGCGGCGCTTGACGCCCAGCCGCGCGGCGGCCACGAGCACCTCGAGCACGGTGGCGGCGCCGCCCATGTCGGTCTTCATCTCGGTCATGGCATTCGACGGCTTGAGCGAGTAGCCGCCCGTGTCGAACGTGATGCCCTTGCCCACCAGCGCGATCGTGCCCTCCGGCGCGCCCTCCGGGGCCCACTCGATGCGCACCAGGCGCGGGTGGCGCTTCGAACCACGGCCCACGTGGATGATGCCGGCGGCGTTGATCTCCTCCAGCGCCTTCTCCCGGTACACGGTGACGGTGCAGCCGGCCGCGCTCGCCTCGTCCTCGGCGATCTGGGCGAGCACCTCGGGGTAGAGATCGTTGGGGGCGAGGTTGACAAGGTCGCGGATACGGTTGCCCGCCTCGGCCAGGATCTCGCCGCGCGCCACGGCGTCGTCATCGGCCTCTGGCAGCACGAGCGCGCCGAGCGGTGCCTTCTTCGGCTCCTTGTACTCGTCGAAGACGTAGGCGCCGAGCAGCGCGCCCTCAACAGCCTCGGCCACCTCGGCGACGGGGGAGGCGACGTACAGCTCATCGACCCCGACGGCAGCGCGCGCGAGCTCGCCAAACTTGTCGCGGGTAGAATCGCCGTTCACGACGACGAACACCAGCTTGCTCGTATCGGCCGGGTTCACTAGCCGGGCAACCCCCTCGCCGGGCTGAAGCGTGGTCAGCGCGGCAACAACGCCGCCAGTGAACTCCGCGTCCTCAACGAGCGTGTCGAGGGTGTAGGACTCGCCATCCTTCGACGCGAGGATCGCGAGGTGGCGAGAAAGGTCCTGGGTGAATTCGTGACAGATAATATTGGTCATTGCCCCAGTATATGTCGCGATAGCCAGAGATTTCTTTCCCGGCCTCCGCGGCTTGGATGGCGGCGGGGTAAACTGAGGCGAACCGAGTTGAGGAGAGGCCCGTGAGCCAAGAACTGACAGACACCCGCACCCGCGCCCACGGGTGGCCCTCCGTCCTCATTTATGCCCTCGGGGTTGGGGCCGTGATCTTCCTGTGGCGGGCCGTGGTGGCGGCCACGAACTCGATGGTGGGCGGGCACTACGGGCTGGCGGTCACCTCCATCCTCGCCGCCCTGTGCTGGGTGCTCGGATTCGCCGGCGCCAAGCACAACGGCCGGCGCATGCGCTACCTGGCCTTCGGGGCGTGGGGGATTAACGTGTTTGCCCCGCTCGCCGGACTGGTGGTGGACTTCCACTACTCCAACCCGTGGTTCGAGGCGGGGCGCACCTACTTCTACCTGCCGACCCTCGGAGCGATTGCGGCCTTCGCGTGGCTCATGTGGTCAAGGCCCGCGGCGATGGCCGCGCGCCAGATGGAAAAGTAGGGCCTACTTCGACTTTGCGCCGCGGGCTTCCTTCATCTCTGCGCGCGTGCCGCCCGCCGGGTATTCGCCCCGTGACACCTGCGGGGCGGGCAGGCGCCAGCGGCGCAGGTAGAAGCACCGGCCGAGCATCTGGAGGTAGAAGCCCGAGGGGACCTCGCCAAACTTGTGCATGGCCGCCTGCTTCGCCCGGCGGCTGACCCACATGGCGTGCAGTAGCATGATGAGGAAGACCACGTACATGCCCCACACTACGGGGATTACGATCTGCGGGAAGCGGCCCTGGAAGAGGATGAGGGGGAGCAGGAGTAGCGCGGCTGGCATGAAGAATGCAGAGATGGGTGCGGCGGCGTCGATGTAATCGCGCCCGAAGGAGCGGATGGGGCCGCGGTGCTGGGCGGGCATGTTGCGCTCGTCGCCCGTGCGCATGGCCTGCTGCTGCTTTTCGTACAGTTCATTCGAGCGGGCGCGCTCTTCGGCCTTGCGTTGGCGCTTTTCGGCCTTGGACAGGGACTTGGTGTCGGCAACAAGGGGGCGGCGGTTGCGCGCTTCGACGTCCTTACGCCGAGGCGTGGGCGCGCCCTTGGCAGCGGTGTAGCCCTTGCGCTGTGGCTCCACAGGAGTGGAGAGCGAGGAGTCTTCCAAATCCGACGTCTTCTTTGATCCGAACACGGCCATCCTTATCTTTGAGCTGTTGGTGTTCAGTCTAACGGCACGGCCCGACATTTCTGGAAACCGCGGCGGTTATGCCCGCCACGGTGTGCGCTAAAGTGGTGGGTATGTACCACGACGTAGTTTCTTCAGTAGACGAATCAATGAACGACTCCCTGGCCGCGCTGTCTGAGCTGGTCGCCATCCCGTCAATCTCCGCCGATTCCTTCGACCAGTCCACCCTTGCCGAATCCGCGCAGTGGATCGCGAACAAGGCCCGCGGCCTCGGCTTTGACACGCGGGTCATCCAGGTCGAGGGCGAGGCCGGAACGGGCCGCCCCGCCGTCCTCGCTACGCGCGCGGGCGAACCGGGCAAGCCCACCGTGGTCCTCTACGCTCACCACGACGTCCAGCCCGTGGGCGACCTGGCCCTGTGGGACACTGACCCGTTCGTGGCCACCGAGCGCGACGGGCGCCTATACGGCCGCGGCACCGCGGATGACAAGGCCGGCGTCGTCGCCCACCTCGCCGCTGTCGCCGCAGCGCGCCCGGGCGTGGGCATCACCCTTTTCATCGAGGGCGAGGAGGAGGTCGGCTCGCCCACGTTCGTCGACTTCCTGCACGCCTACAAGGCCGAGCTCGACGCCGACGTCATCGTGGTGGCCGACTCGAACAATTGGAAGGTGGGCACGCCGTCGCTCACCACCTCGTTGCGTGGCGTCACCCAGGTGTCGGTCACGGTCACCGCGCTCGACCACGCGCTGCACTCGGGCATGTACGGCGGCCCGGTCCTCGACTCGGTCACCCTCGCCTCGCGCCTGATCGCCACGCTCCACAACGACGCGGGCGACGTTGCAGTCGAGGGCCTGCTCGCCACCGACGACACGCCGGTCGACTACCCCGAGGAGGAGTTCCGCTCAGATGCGGGCCTACTGGAGGGCGTGCGCCTGGCCGGCTCGGGTTCGATCACCTCGAGATTGTGGACTAAGCCCGCGATCGCCGTCACCGCCATGGACGTCACCCCCGTCCGCCTCACCTCCAACACGATCTCCCCGTCCACCACCTTCGTGCTCTCCCTGCGCGTGGCCCCCGGCCAGGATTCGGGCGAGGCGGCCGAGAAACTCATCGATCACCTCAAGGCCCACGCGCCCTTCGGCGCGCACGTGGACTGCGTAATCAACGAGCGCGGCCCGGCCTTCCAAGCCTCCGGCCAGAGCGAGGCCTCCCAGCTCATGGAGTGGGCGCTTGGCGAGGCCTGGGGCACGGACCCGGTGGACATCGGCGTGGGCGGCTCGATCCCGTTCATTGCCGACCTAGCCCGTGAATTCCCGCAGGCTCAGATCCTCGTGACCGGCATCGAGGACCCGGACACGCGCGCCCACTCGGCCAACGAGTCGCTCCACATCGGCGACTGGCGTAATGCGATCGCCGCCGAGGCGCTGCTGCTCACCCGGCTCGGCGAGTAGATGCACGTCACCCTCGTCTGCTCCGCCCTCCCCGGGATGGGGCCGCGTGCCGTGTGTGAGCGGGCGAGCGCCGCGTGGCGTGAGGTCCGCCCGTACGACGACGTCCTCGCACTTCTCACGTCCGAAGGCGCGGCCGTAGCCCACGCGGGCACGGGGCTCGACGACGTCGTGCAATCGCGCCACCTGAGCGCCCGGGCGGTTGAGGTGGGCGCCGGGGCGGAGCGGCGAGTGCACTGGGTGTGGGACGGCGGGGCGATGATCGACCTGGCCGATTCCTTTTCCTGGAACGGGCGCCCAGAGGGCTCCACGGCCTTCCTGGGCGCCGACCTCCTCGCGCTGCGCGATGCCGGCGCCCGGCGCATTCACGTGCACCTGCCCGACCTCATGAGCCCCACCGACCTCGGCCGCGGGGTCCTGGGGGAACTGGCGGGGGAGTCCCTCGGGGATGACGGGCTGGGGGCGGCCCTCGAGGCGGCGCGCGCGGCCCTGCGGGATATGGCACTGACCGTCACCTACCCCTCCGACCTGCCGCTGCTCGGGGTCAACGGGATGGCCCGGGCGTGGGCCACCCGTGGCTTCGACGGCTACCGCGCCCAGGACTTCGAACGCGAGGCGGGCGCGTGGATCCACGAGCTGGGTCAGGCCGCGGGTGCCAGCACGCGGCGCTCACTCGTGGGCGCCGATATCGACCCGCGGGCCGGGTACGCGGGCCCGGGAGGGGGACTAGGCCTCATGCTGCAGCTACTGGGGGCATCGACGTCGTTGGTGGGCGACCACCTCGTGGCCGGGCACATCCCGGAAACCGACCTCATCGTCTACGTGCTGGGAACCATCGGCGTGGATCTGCCCTCGGGGCTCCACGCGGCCGCCCGTTCGGGCGAAGAACAGGGCGTGCCCGTCGTCGTGCTCAGTGACGCCGCAGGCATGCGCAAGGGCGAGCTACCCCGCCTCGGGCTGCACGGCGCCTACGAGATGCGCCCCGAACGCTTCGTCGACGACGCGGACACGCTCGCCGACCTGTCCCGCCTGCCCCAGCTCGTCACCACCTCGATGCGCACGATCGCCTCCACCTGGGGCTGGGATTAGGCCTGCCCAATCGATCACGCTCAGCTGAATGGGACGTGGCCAACATAGAGACTGCCAGCGTGAGGCGGTAGTGTGTGTCCAGAACACTATTTTATGGAGGTATTCATGAGCGAAACCGTCGCAACCCACGGCGTTACCCTCACCGAGGTCGCCGCAGCCAAGGTCAAGTCCTTGCTCGAGCAGGAGGGCCGTGACGACCTTCGCCTGCGCATCGCCGTTCAGCCGGGCGGCTGCTCCGGCCTCATGTACCAGCTCTACTTCGACGAGCGTCTCTTCGACGATGACGCGGTGGCGGAGTTCGACGGGGTCGAGGTCCTCGTGGACGCCAAGTCGGCTCCTTACCTTGACGGCGCCACGATCGACTTTGCTGACACGATCGAGCGTCAGGGCTTCACCATCGACAACCCTCAGGCACACGGCACCTGCGCGTGCGGAGAGTCGTTCCACTGAGACCAGAGTTCCCTGCCACGTGGTGGGGAACAACTATGTGAGGAGAAGAATGCGCGTACTTGCTAGTGTGACCGCTCTCGCGCTCGCCTTTGGTGCCGCCGCCTGCAGCTCGGAGTCCGATCCGCAGGCGCCGGAGGAGACCACCACGTCAGCCAACCAGACGCCGGGCACGCAGATGCCCACGCTCGACGATTCGGGGGAGAACCCGATCCTGTCCTTCCCCGACTCGAATGCGCCCGCGGGCTTGAAGGTCGAGGTGCTGGAGAAGGGCGAGGGCCGCGAGATCGCGGCCACCGACACGGTGGTGGCCCACTACGTGGGCCAGGTGTGGGGCTCGGAGGAGCCCTTTGATTCTTCCTTCAGCCGCGGGGCGCCGGCAGCGTTCTCGTTGTCGAAGGTGATCCAGGGTTGGACGCAGGGGCTCGCGGGGCAGACCGCCGGCTCGAAGCTCATCCTGTCCATCCCCTCCGACCTCGGCTACGGTCCGAGCGGTGGCAACGAGGCGGCGGGCATTGGTGAGACGGACACGATCGCGTTCTACATAGAGCTGGTCGACGCATACGGCGTGGACCAGGCGGGCGATGCGAACGCCACGATGCAGGCCGACCTGGCTGACCTCCCCGTGGAGATCGAGGGTGCGCTCGGCGAACCGGTCACGGTTACGGTCAAGGAGGGCGCTGAGGCCCCCACCGGCGAACCCGTGGTGACCGTGATCGCCCGTGGTAACGGCGAGCCGGTCGGTGGCGAAGGCACCACGATCTACGACCAGTACGCGATGTCCTTCTGGGACAACTCCGCCTCCGAAGTCACCTACGGCACTTACGGGCCGCAATCGCAGACACTCGGCGCGGGTAGCTTCTTCGATTCCCTTGCGGGGATCCCGGTGGGTTCCCGTGTGCTCGTGGAGGTCCCGGCCTCCGAGGGCGGTGAGGATGCGGCGGCGCCGGCCTACGCCGTCGTCATTGACATCCTCGGGCAGATCGAAGCCGCGCCGGCCGCGTCGTCCGGCAACTAATCGAGACTCGCCGGCAACTAGTCGAGACACAAAAGTGGGGCCCTCACGGGCCCCACTTTCTTATTGCGTCTTAGCGGACGATGAGGGTAGCGTTCTTCGCGTCGGCGTAGCGGGCAGCCACGTCCTGCCAGTTGAAGACGTTCCACACGGCCTTGACGTAATCGGCCTTGACGTTGAGGTAGTCAAGGTAGAAGGCGTGCTCCCACATGTCGAGCATGAGGATCGGGTAAGTGCCCACCGGGACGTTGGCCTGCTGGTCGAACAGCTGGAAGGTGGTCAGGCTCTTGCTGATCGTGTCGTAGGCGAGGACGGCCCAGCCGGAGCCCTGGATGCCGGTAGCAACCGCGGTGAACTGCTTCTTGAAGTTCTCGAACGAACCGAAGGCCTCGTTGATCGCCTCAGCCAGCTCGCCCTCGGGCTCGCCGCCACCGTTCGGGGAGAGGTTCTTCCAGAACACGGAGTGGTTAGAGTGTCCACCCAGGTTGAAGGCCAGGTCCTTCTGGAACTGGTTGATCTTGGAAAAATCGCCCGCCTCGCGCGCCGCGGCCAGGTTCTCGAGGGCCTTGTTGGCGCCGTCGACGTAGGCCTGGTGGTGCTTGCTGTGGTGCAGCTCCATGATCTTGGCCGAGATGTGCGGCTCGAGAGCGGCGTAGTCGTAATCAAGTTCGGGCAGTGTGTACACCATGTTTCCTCCAACGTTGAACCCGCGGGCCCTCGTGGCCGCGGAGGTCTACGCCCTCCAGTATCTCGCAAGGACAGGCCCATGTGGGTATTAAGTCCGTATATGTGCGCACAGCGAAACTCGTCCCGATCGGCGATCGTGGATGAGTTCTACGAAACTGGCACGAATCGGTAGTATTGGCTCAGAGCCGAGTTAGTGGAGGTAAAAATGACTCAGGACGCTGGCAAGACCTCGGTCGACGTGCTGGTGTATTCGGATAACCGCGATACCCGTAACGATGTGATGAGGGCCGTGGGGCGCCGCGTCGGCAAGGGTCCCGCCATCAATTGGACCGAAGCGGCCACCTGGGAGGGCGCCTACCTCTTGGTGGAGGAAAACCACTTCGATCTGCTCATCCTTGATGGCGAGGCGGCCAAGCTTGGCGGAATTGGCTTTGGAAAAATGGTACGCGACGAGCTGGTGGAGGACATGCCCTACATCGTGCTCATCGGCCGCCCGCAGGACGAGTGGCTGGCGCGCGTGTCCGCGCCGAACGCGATCCTCAACCACCCGGTCGATGCGCGCGCGCTCTCGGCCGCAGTCGCCGATGTCCTTGGGGAGACCCTGAAATCATGATGACCTGGCCGGAGATCACCGCCAAAGTCATTAGCCGCCAGGACCTGACGGCCGAAGAGACGGCCTGGGCGATGGACAAGGTGATGAGCGGTGAGACCTCTCCCGTGTCGCTGGCCGGCTTCCTCACGGCGCTCGCCACGAAGGGCGAGACGATCGACGAGATCCTCGGGCTTGCCGACTCGATGCAGTCCCACGCCACCCCGGTCAGCCTGCCCTCGGATTCGCTCGACATCGTGGGCACCGGCGGCGATCGGCTCCGCACGGTCAACATTTCGACCACGGCCTCCTTGGTCATCGCCGCGGCCGGGGTCAAGGTGGTTAAGCACGGCAATCGCGCCTCCTCCTCGAAGTCAGGCGCGGCCGACTGCCTGGAGGAACTCGGGGTTAACCTTGACCTGCCCGTGGAGGCGGTGGAGCGAATCTTTGATCAGATCGGCATCACCTTCCTCTTCGCCAACAAGTTCCACCCGTCGATGAAGCACGCGGCCACCGCGCGCCGTGAGCTCGCCCTCCCCACCGCGTTCAACGTGCTCGGCCCGCTGACCAACCCGGCCCGGCCCGAGGCAGGCGCGATCGGCGTGTCGAACGCGCGGCAGGCGCCGCTGGTGGCGGGAGTGCTTGCCCGGCGCGGCACGCGCGCTCTTGTCTTCCGCGGCACGAACGGACTCGACGAGCTCTCCACCGCCGCGCCGAACGAGGTGTGGGAGATTCGCGACGGCGAGGTCACCTATCATGACCTGGACGCCACGGCCGATTTGGGCCTGGCGTCCGCCACGGTGGATGATCTGCGGGGTGAGGACGCCCGCTACAACGCGGCCGCCGCGCGTCGGGTGTTGGACGGCGAGCGGGGAGCGGTGCGTGACGCCGTGGCCCTCAATGCCGCCGGCGCGATTGTGGCCGACGGGCGGCTCGAGGGCGTGCGCCCTGGCGACGGGGACTTCGTCACGCGCATGCGCGCCGGTCTGGCGATCGCCGAGGATGCCCTCGATTCGGGCAAGGCCTCCGAGCTGCTGACGCGCTGGGCCGAGCTGGCCCGTGCCGAGAGCGCGCGGGGCTAAGGAGTACCGGGCCAGAGAGTTCGGATACGGGTGTGGGGGTGACGGCAGCGGCCGTCACCCCCACACCCGACTTCGCGGTGTTTAATCGAGCCCGATGTCGAAGGCCGCCTCGAGGTCAGCCTTGGAAAACTCCTGGAAGGCCAGGTAGGTCTTGACATTTTTGACTCCCGGCACCTTGGCGATGTTGCCGGGGATGACCTGGGCCAGGTCCTCGTGCTGGGGGACAGTGACGAGCGCGATGAGGTCCACGTCCCCCGTCACGGAGTAGACCTGGCGCACCGACGACACCCCTGCCACGGCGTCGGCAACCTCGGGGATCTGATCGACTTCGGCGTCGATCATGACAATGGCTGTGATCATGGGTGCTCCTTTTCGTTCGATCGATAGGTCTAGTTTAGCGGGCCGTGGCCTGGGATTATTCCTCCGCGCGCGACTGGGGCAGCAGGGGGAGGGCCACAGCGTAGCCGCCCGCGAGCGAGAGCGTGAGCAACTCGGGCCGGGCGACCTTGATGAGCCGCACGTCCTCGTGCATGAGCCAGGTGGACAACAGGCGTACCTCGTCTGCTGTGACGTGGGCGGCGAGCTCCGGTACGGGCAGCTGCTCGGTGGCCGCGTCCAGCCACGCACCGAGTGCCTCCGGGTCTTCGCCCGGCCGGGTGGCGGCGCTGGCCCGCAGCATGCCGTAGTCGATCACGACGACGTCGAAGCCGCGCCTGCCCCTGCGCGCGGCCACGATGCGCGGATTGCCCACGAGGCTGCGTAGCTCCTCGAGGCTCTTCGCCCCGCCGACCAGAGCGTAGAGGCGGTCCCGTTCGCCGGCTGCCTGCTCGTAGCGCGCCTCGGCGGCAAGGGAGCGGATCTTGGCCAGGGCGTGCGCGGCCGCGGGCGCCACGTTGCCGGCGAGCGCGCTACTCACTGCGGCTACCGCCTGCTCCTGGGGAGCGCCGGTGAGGCAGGGCGCGTCGCACTTGCCGAGCTCATGCAGGTGGCAGGCCGGGCGCCCGTCGGGGGTGGCGGGCAGGCGCGGCGTACACTCGCGCAGGCCCGTTGCCGCCTGTAACAGCTCGACCGCCCGACTCGCCTGCTTGGCGCTACCAAACGGGCCGAGCGCCTGGCCCAACTGGTCGAATCTCACCTTGCGTGTGACCTTGAGGCGCGGAAAGGGCTCGGAGGTAAGCGCCAGCCACGGACGTTGCGCGGAGCGGCGCGACCTGCGGTTGTAGGGCGGGTCCAGTTCGTTGATGAGGCGGACCTCGAGGACGCTGGCCTCGAGCTGGGTGGCGGTGGCAGTAGCCTCCACCGACACCGCTAGGTCGACCATCTCGGCCATCCGTGCCCGGCGTTCTGCCGCGGTGAAGTACTGGCGTACCCGCTTGTAGACGTTGACCGACGTGCCCACGTACAGCACCTCGCTGCCCGGGCCGATGAAGCGGTACACGCCCGTCCCGCGCGGCAGCCCGTCGGCCAGGTGGGCCCGGGCGCGGCGCTTGGCCGGCACCGGGTCCGTGGCAGTCATGAGGTCGGCCAGGTGCGTGACCCCGATCCCGCCCAGGCGGGAGAGGATGGCGTGGAGCAGATCGACAGTCGCCCGCGCGTCGTCAAGCGCTCGGTGGGTGGGCTGAACCTCCGCCCCGCACACGCGCGCGAGCGTGGCGAGCTTGTAGTTCGGAGTCTCGTCGCGGGTAAAGACCTTGCGTGCAAGCCTGACCGTGTCGATCACCGGGTGGGCGGGGAACGAGTAGCCCAGCTCACTGCAGGCGCCCTTGAGGTGGGAGATGTCAAAGCGGGCGTTGTGGGCCACGAACACGGCCGGCTCGGTGCCGACGAACCGGAGGAAGCCGGCCATGACCTCGGCCAAGTCAGGGGCGAGGGCCACCATCGAGTTCGTGATCCCCGTCAGCATCGTGATGTTGGCCGGGATCGGCACGCGGGGATTGACGAGCGAAGTGAACTCCTCGATCACGTCCCCTCCGCGCACCTTGACCGCCCCGAACTCGGTGATGGAGTTGAGGCCGGGCCGCCCGCCCGTCGTCTCCAGGTCCACTACCACGAAGGTGACGTCAAACAACGACGGGCCCAGCTCATCGAGCGCGAGCTGGACGGGCGCGGGCGGGGGAGCGCCCTCGCGATGGGCATGGCGCGGGGTGAGGTCGAGTGAGCGGCCGGGGTGTAATTCAGTCATGCCCCAAGCCTAGAACCCAGCTCCGACAATTAAACTCGGGTGCCGTCGTCGCCCTGGCGGTGGGCCCAGGGCGCGCTGAAATACACGCCGGCGGCAGCCGAGACCAGGCCGATCATGCCAAAGACCATCCACCAGTCGCGCGAGAAGTACAACACGTCGGCCACGCCCAGGATGAAGAGGACTGCGACGGCGCCGGTCACCAGGAAGAACAGGCGTGATAGCACGGGCTGAGAGGCAGGCGCGATGGGCTCGGCCGGCGGCAGGTCGGCCGGATCGAAGGCCTCGTCGTCGACCTCCGCCGGGGTCCACGTGCGAAACTGCTCGCGCGGCCCGCGCTCCATCTCCTGCTGGAGCTTGATCCACTCGCCATCCCAGTCGTGGCCATCTTCTTCACGCATGCGCCCACTCTACCGCGTCACGGGCTAGGCCCAAGCGCACGCACCGGCTTCACGATTGACGCTAAGATTGTGGCGGGCACATGTTTCTCAGTTAAGGAAGGTACCTATGACTATTCGCCGCATCGCACTGCTGACCGCAGGAGGATACGCCCCCTGCCTCTCCACCGCCGTGGGTGACCTCATCGAGCGCTACACCAAGGAGCTTCCCGACGCCGAGATCATCGGGTACCAGCACGGCTACCACGGCCTGCTCACGGGCAACTTCGTGGTGTTCGACGACGAGGCGCGCGCCAAGGCCAACATCCTCACCAAGTTCGGTGGCTCGCCGATCGGTAACTCCCGGGTCAAGCTCACCAACTCCCAGAACCTGGTGGATCGCGGCCTCATTAAGCCCGGCGAGAACGCCCTCGAGGTGGCGGCCGAGCAGCTGCGCAAGGATGGCGTGGACGTGCTGCACACGATCGGTGGCGATGACACGAACACCACGGCCGCCGATCTTGCCGCCTACCTCCACGAGCACGATTACGAGCTGACCGTGGTGGGCCTGCCCAAGACGATCGACAACGACATCGTCCCGATCCGCCACTCGCTGGGCGCCTACTCGGCGGCCGAGCAGGGCGCGCTGTTTGCCCAGAACATCGTGGGCGAGCACCGAGTCAACCCGCGCATGCTCATCATCCACGAGATCATGGGCCGCGGCTGCGGCTACCTCGCCGCGGAGACCAGCCGCTACTACCGTGAGTGGCTCGAGGCCCAGGACTGGGTGCCCTCGGCCGGCCTGTCGAAGGAGCGTTGGGACATCCACGCGCTCTACCTGCCCGAGATCACCTTCGCCCTCGACGTCGAGGGCTCCCGCCTGCGCAAGATCATGGACGAGCAGGGCAACGTCAACATCTTCCTCTCCGAGGGCGCTGGCGTGAAGGAGATCGTCGAGGAGATCCTCGAGGACGGCGGCGAGGTGGAGCGTGATCCGTTCGGCCACGTCAAGCTCGACACGATTAACCCCGGCGAGTGGTTTGCGAAGAAGTTCTCCAAGATCATCGGCGCGGAGAAGGTCATGGTCCAGAAGTCGGGCTATTTCTCCCGCTCGGCGAAGTCGAACGAGCGTGACCTGGAGCTGATCGGCCAGATGTGCGACCTCGCGGTCGAGTCCGCGATCAAGGGCGTCTCCGGCGTGGTCGGCCACGACGAGGAGAACGGCGACGTGCTCACCACGATCGACTTTACGCGCATCGCGGGCCACAAGGCCTTCGACGTGACCCAGCCGTGGTTCACGGAGCTCATGGAGGCCATCGGCCAGGACTGGGAGCCCCAGCCCACGGCCGAGTAACGGCTGAGCAACTCATAGAAGGCGGGGAGCGAGCGCTCCCCGCCTTCCGTGTGCCGGACCAGATTCGCGCCGGGGCGGTTTATGCCTAGAATCGTTCTATGTTCGAAGATGCAGATGAGATGACCCGCGAGCTCCTGTCGGCATGGAAGGAGCGCTCGGCCAAGCACCAGCCGGCCTACCCGGACGCGGATTTTCTTGGCACCACGGTCGACTATCTGCGCTCCTTGCCCCCGCTCATCTTCGCGGGCGAGGCCGATTCCCTCACGGCGGAGATGGCGCGAGCCTCCCGCGGTGAGACGTTCGTGCTCCAGGGCGGGGACTGTGCCGAATCCTTCGTGGACGCCACGGCTGACAGGATCCGGGCGAAGATCCGTACGATCCTGCAGATGGCGGTGGTGCTGACCTACTCGGCGTCGGTGCCGGTGGTGAAGCTGGGCCGGATGGCCGGTCAGTACGCCAAGCCGCGCTCGAACCCGATGGAGGGCCGCGACGGGCTGGAGCTGCCCTCCTACATGGGCGACGCCGTCAACGGGCATGCCTTCACCCCCGAGGCGCGTACGCCCGACCCGCACCGGCTGGTAGAGGCCTACCAGCACTCAGCGGCCACCCTCAACTTGATCCGCGCCTTCACGGGCGGCGGTTTTGCGGACCTGGCGAAGGTCCACGAGTGGAACCGCGGTTTTTCCGCGAACCCCGCCTATCACCGCTACACGGCGATGGCACGCGAGATCGATAGGGCGATGCAGTTCATGCGCGCCGCCGGAGCCTACACCGATTCGCTGAAGACGGTTGATTTTTACTCTTCGCACGAGGCGCTCCTGCTTGACTACGAGGACGCGATGACCCGCATCGATTCGCGCACGGGCCTGCCCTATAACACGGGCGCGCACTTCCTGTGGATCGGCGAGCGCACGCGCGATGCGGACGGCGCGCACGTGGAGATGCTCTCGCACGTCCAAAACCCGATCGGGGTCAAGCTTGGCCCGAATGCCACCACGGACGAGATCCGCGCGCTCATCGACAAGCTCAACCCGGAGGGCAAGGAGGGCCGGCTGACCTTCATCACGCGGCTTGGGGCTGAGAAGGTGGGGGATAAGCTCCCCGAGATCATCGACGCTGTTCGCGACGACGGCCGGCCGGTCACCTGGATGTGCGACCCGATGCACGGCAACACGATTTCGGTGGGGGACTTCAAGACCCGCCGGCTCGACGACGTGTTGGACGAGGTGCGCGGCTTCTTCCGTGTCCATCGCGAGCTGGGCACGATCCCTGGTGGCCTGCACATCGAGCTCACGGGCGACGACGTCACCGAGGTGCTCGGCGGTTCCGAGGCGATCGTGGAGGCCAAGCTGGGCGAGCGCTACGAGACGCTCGTGGACCCGCGCCTCAACCACCAGCAGTCCCTCGAGCTGGCCTTCCTCGTCTCTGAGATCCTGCGCGAGGACTTCTAGCGCAGGGCGCGCCTCGGACGCCTGGGCGCTAGACGATCGTGATCGTGATGACCGAGCCGGGCTTGACCTTCTCGCCCGCGCCGGGCGACTGAGCTCGCACGGTGCCGAAGTAGCCTCCGAGGAAGCGGTCGTAGGCGACCACGAATCCGGCGTCTTCGAGGATCTGCGTGGCCTCTCCCTCCTGCTTGCCAAACACGTTGGGCACTTCGATCAGTTCAGGGCCCTTGGAGACCGTGAGCGCGATGGAGTCTCCCCGGTAGCGCGATTCGCCCGCTACGGGCTCCTGGGTCATGACGACGCCGGCCTCCACCGTGTCGGAGAATTCCTCGGTCACCGTGCTGGTCAGGCCCAGTTCTTCGAGGCGAGCATTGGCCGAGTCCAGCTTGTCGCGGGTGAGGTCAGGTACCGAGATGGGTTCGCGCCCCTTGGACACGGTGAGCTGCACCAGGCTTGAGTGAGGCACGGATTGGCCGGGCTCGGGCGACTGCGAGATGACCGTGCCCGCGGGCACGGTCTCCGAGTAGGCCTCCGTGACGTCGAGGGTGAGGCGGCCGTCTTGCAGGATCGTGCTTGCCTCATCTTGGGTCTTGCCGGCGACGTCCGGTACGACCACGTGTTCGATCCCGAGCGAGACGACCATAGTGACGGGCTGGGAGGGGTGGATCGGCTCGCCGACGTCGGGATCCACGCTGATGACGGATCCGGCCTCGATGTCGTCGGAATAGTCCTCCGTGACCTCGTAGGTGAGGCCGGCGTTCGTGAGCGCGGCCTCGGCGTCGGCCTGGGCGAGGTTGATGACGTTGGGGACGTTGACTCGCAGGCCGGGGCCCTCCGAGTAGTACCACCACAGCCCGTAGGCGCTGCCCCCGATGAGGGCGATGAGCAGCAACAGCAGGACGGGCCAGCGCCGGCGGCGCGGCCTGTCTTGGCTGACCTCCGTGTGGTGGCGGCGTTCGAGCACCGCAGTGTGCGACATGGCTGGCGGGATGGACGCCGGCAGGGCGTCGTCGGCCGGCTCGCGTTCGGGCGACGCGTCCGAACGCGAGCCGCCGGGAGCCGGAGCCTTGGACGCGACCGGGGCTACGGCGTCGGCGGGCAACACCGACGTGCCACCGGAGGGTACCCGCGCCGACTCGGATGGGAAGACGGGGATGCGACGGATGAGCGTTTCTTGCGGGAGGGAGGCGATGACGTCGGTGAGCGCGTCGAGCGCGGCGCGGGCATTGACCGGGCGCTTCGAGGGGCTCTTGGCGGTAAAGAGCGCGATGAGGGAGTCGACGGTGGCGGGCATCCAGTCGGCCTGGTCGGACAGGCGCGGCATCGTCTCATTGACGTGTTTGAACGCGACGTTCATCGCGGTCTCGCCGCGGAAGGGCAACTGGCCGGCGATGAGCTCATAGAGCATGACGCCCACCGAGTAGATGTCGGCCGTCTTGGACGTGGTGCCATCCGAGATGAACTCCGGGGCCACGTAGCCCACGGTGCCCAGCATCGAATTCGTGTGCGTGGAGGTGGCGTCGGTGGCGGCGCGGGCCAGGCCGAAGTCGGTGAGCTTGGCCTGGAAGCGCGGCTCGAGTGCGGTGGTCTCCAGTGGTTCGGTGAGCAGGACGTTTTCGGGTTTGATGTCGCGATGGATGATGCCGGCGTCGTGAGCAACCGCGAGGCCCTCGAGCACCTGGCGCGTCAGCTCAAGGCTGATGCCGAGGGGGAGCGAGCCGTAGGTGTTGAGCTCCGAACGCAGGTCCGGCCCGGACATGAGCTCCATGACGAGGTAGGGGCGATCGCCCGTGGGCAGCGTGGCCACCCCCTGGTCGTGGACGGCGACCACGTGCTGGCTGGACAGGCCTGCGGCCGCGCGCGCCTCCGAGATGAAACGACGCACGAAGTCAGGCTGCTCGGCCAAGTGGGCGTGGATGACCTTGATCGCGACCTTGCGCTCCAGGCGCCGGTCCGAGGCCTGGTAGACGGTCGCCATGCCGCCGCGCGCGATGCGCGCGCTGATTACGTAGCGATCGTCAATGACCTCGCCGAGAAGTGGATCAAGTTTCACGCTTCCTACCTTAGCGAAAGCCGGCCACTACCATAGGCAGTGACCGGCCGTGTCTTTCGCTTTAGAAGCGGGCCATGGCCGCCTTTACCTTCGCCACGTAAGCGACGGTGTCGGAGCGCATGCCGTACTTTTTCACGCCGCCAAGGCCCTGGTAGTAGCCCGCGATGCCCTCATCGAAGCTCGATGCATTGTTTTGCAGGTAGCGGATGATCGACACGCCCGCCACCACGTTGTCATACGGATTGAGCAGGTCGAGGTTGCGGCCGACCATCTGGGAGGCCCACTGGCCCGAGGACGGGATGACCTGCATGACGCCGATCGCGTTGGCGGGAGAGACCGCCGTGGCGTCAAAGCCGGATTCGACGAAGGCGTGCGCGAGGGCCAGGCGCGGGTCGACCCCCATGTCACGAGCCACACTGACTATCATCGACTGGACCTCGGCGCGCGAGGGCTGGGCCTTGCTGATGAGCGCGTACTTGTTGTCGTTCGCGGCCTCGACCGTGGAATCGGCGTACGTGTAGCCGGGGAAGTTGTTCTGCACCAGCTGCGGGCGGGAGGTCTGCGTTCCCGACGACGACTGGCCGGCGTTCGCCTGCGGAGCGGACTGCGCCGCGCCGCTGATGACGAGGGTCTGGCCCACGCCGATGCGGTTCGGGTTCGAGATACCGTTGGCGGCCACGAGTGCGGCGACCGTGGTGCCGTGCTTGGCCGCGATACCCGACAGGGTGTCGCCCGCGCGGACCACGTAGGTGGTGGCGGCCGGGGCGACGGGCTTGGTGGCAGGAGCGGCGGGGGTGGCCGGCTTAGCTGCGGGAGCTGTGGTGGCAGGTGTCGTGGCCGGTGCGATCGTCAGGCGCTGACCCACGTGGATGAGGTTAGGGTTCGCGATGCCGTTATCGGCGGCGAGCTTGGCCACGGTGGTGCCGTGGGCGGAGGCGATCCGGCCTAGCGTGTCGCCGGCCTTGACCACGTAGGCCGTGGTGGCCGGGGCGGACTGGACGGGCGCCGCAGGAGCCGCGGGGGCCGCCGCCTGTGCGGCCGAGGGAATCTTCAGCTGCTGGCCGGGGAAGATGAGGTTGACCGAATTTAAGGAGTTGGCCCGGGCGATCGCGGTAATGGTGGTACCGGCGCGCTTGGCGATTGTGGAGAGCGTGTCGCCAGGCTTGACCTGATAAGTCATCTCGGGGTCCTTGAAGACCGGGGTCTTAAAGACCGGGGCTTGCGGGGCCGGAGCGGTGGCCGCTTGTGCGACGGGTGTGATGAACGTGGCGGCCGTGGTTGCTGCGAGCGCGGCACCGGAGCGCCGAAGCCATGAGGACATGGAACCTCCATTAGGGCTTTGCACGTGTGACATATGTGCAAAGTGGTAAGAATGTTATTAATGATTCACCTGAGACATTAGTCGACTCGGCGGCGTGTTTCCACCCAAATCTTGAAAAGTGGGCTATATTGTGCGCGTGTTTGACGACCTTGAGTATCTGTCAGTGCCAGAAGTCGGCCATCGGCTGGGAATTCGCCAGCAGGACGTGCGCACAATGCTAAACGACCGTCGGCTGCTCGCCGTGCGGCGCGGGCCCAATCGCGCGCTCATGATCAGCGTTGACCAAATCGCAACCAAGGATGGCGCCGACGTCGCCCTGCCTTCGCTTCACGGCACGCTTACCATGCTCGCCGACCGCGGTTTTGACGAGGAGGAGGCCTTCGCTTGGCTCCACACCGACGAGTCGGAGCTGGGGGTAGCGCCGATCGACGCGCTACGCGCCGGCCATCACAGGGCCGTGCGCCGCGTCATCTTGGGGCTCGGCTAAGTGCTAGGAGCGCCGCTCTTCGAGGCTGCTCATCGCTGCGCGCAGCAGGGGTGCCTCGGGCAGGGCGTCGGCCGCCGCTAGCGCCTGCTCCTCGTAGTCCCGGATCATCTGCTCGTGCGCAGCGAACGCGCCCGAGGAGCGCACGATGTCACGCACCGCCTCGACGTCGGCGTCGGTGAGGTCGCGCCCGAGGGCGCCGTCGACCAGGGCGCGGTCGGCGTCGCTGGCCATCTCCCGTACGAGCGCGAGGAGGGCGGTGTGCTTACCTTCGCGGAGGTCGCCTCCGGCGGGTTTGCCGGTCTGGTTGGGGCTGCCAAAGATGCCGAGCTCGTCGTCGCGCAATTGGAAGGCGATGCCGAGTGGGCGGCCGACAGCCGAGAGGGCGTCGATATCGGCGGGGGAGGCCCCGGCGAGCGCGCCACCGATCATGAGGGGCAGCTCCACCGAGTAGCGGGCGGACTTGTGGCGTAGGACGAGGAGGGCCTCGTCCAGTGCGGTGCCGAGGTCGTCGCGCAGGGGGGTGGTTTCGGCGCGCAAGTCAAGGTACTGGCCGTAGGCGGTCTCGGCCGTCATCTCGTGGAAGAGCGTGCGGGCGCGGGAAAGCGCTGCGGCGTCGGCGGCCTCTGCCCGGTCAATCTCGAGTGCCGCGAGGGAGAGCAGGAAGTCGCCGAGCAAGATCGCGGCTTTGGCCCCGAAGTCCTCGGCCTGGCCGATCATGCCCAGGTCGGCGTGCGTGGCGCTGAAGGCGCGGTGTGAGGCGGGTGCGCCGCGGCGGGTGTGAGATTCGTCGATGATGTCGTCGTGGACGAGGGCGGAGAGCTGATAGAGCTCGGCCGCGGTGCCGGCGTAGACGGGGCGGCCATCCCCGCCGAAGGCCTCGTGGCCGGCCGCGATGAGGAGGGCGCGTGTACGCTTACCGGACGCGGCGAGCGTGCGGGCCGGGGCGAGGAACTCCCGCCAGTGGCAGGTGGCGGCGGGGTCGTCGATAAAGGGCGCAGATTCGTCAAGCGCGCGGATGAGGCTGTGCGAGACAGCCGAGCTAAAACTCTCCATGCCCTGAGCCTATCGGCAAGGGCGAAAGTTAACCACATCCGCGCTTCGCGTACACCCTTTCCACATTTGTGGGTATACACGGCAAGGATTATGCAGGGCGTTCGCAATACTTGCGTCATGGAAAGAATACGACTCAATCACCCCCATGAAATGCTCGCCCTCTTCCCCTACCTCTTCGGCTTCAAACCGAAGGAATCCGTGGTCCTTGTGGCGCTGACTGGAATCCACGGAAGGGTGGGCGGGCCCGTCGCTCGCGTCGATGCCCCCAGGGTGCATGCGGGCATCATCGACGTCGCACTCGAATTCGTCGACACGTTCTGCGTCAAGGACCTCTACATCGGCTGGTACGGCTCCGACCTGCACACCATGCTCGATGACCGCGATTCGGTGGACATTCTCGACACGGTGGGCCTTGCCTGCCAGCAACTGATCAACATGCGCACGGGTGGCGACGGCTGCGTCACGGTGGGGATGACCGACTACGACTCGTGGGCCGCCTGCCTCGACGCCCGCCACGGCACCTGGGAGGACCTGTGCGCCGAGGATCTCGTTATGCCCTTCGCCGAACTCGAGGCTGCCCCCGCCGTCGCCCAGGCCGTCTTCGACGGCAACGCGCCCGCGGGCAGGGAGCCGCCGCAGAAGCGGATGCGCCTGGAGTGGCCCGAGCGTCGTGACGCCGTAGCCGCCGCGCGAGCCTGGAAGGGAGGCAAGCGGCGCGGAGTGAAGCTGTGGCAGGGCGTTCTCGACGCGCTCGACGCCGGGGCAGACCCCGCAAGCGCGATCGGAAGCGAGGAGACGGCCGGTCAGCTCATCGCCGCGATGCACGACATCCTGCTACGCGACCAGCTCATCCTCTTCGGTGTGGACAAGGGCACGGTGAAGATGGGAGGAATCTCGGCCCGGCAGCTCATGAAGAAGCTGAGCGCCGTTCGAGAGCCCGCGCCCGAGCGCATCGGGATCATGATCGACCTCTTCGAATACCTAGCGGAGCGTTCCGACGACGCCGAACCGGCGCCCGCCGCCATGGCCGGCTACCTCTCCTGGTGGCAAGGAGACACAGATCGGGCGCTGATGAACGCCGTGTTGGCGATCGGATCGGACTACACGTACCCGCTGGCCAAGCTCGTTATGCACGCGCTCCACGTCAATCTGCCCTCGCCCAAGGACTACCCGCTTAAGCTCGTGAGAGAGCGTGAGCCGTCTTGGAACGGGGTTGAATAAACGTGTACATTTGAGAATAAATCCGACATAAGGAGGGGCGATATGGCGGTTATTGTTCCTGTCAGTCACGGCGGACGCGACGACGCGCTGAGTAGTGCCATCAGGCTGTGCAGGCGCGAAGATCAACCGCTCATCGCCCTCCTGCGCCGCCCAATCGGCGAATTCGAGCAGGAAGAGATCGATTCGGAGATCGATGAGCTGACCGACCGGCTCGATGGAGCCGACATCGGCTTCAGGATCGACGTGCGGGTCGATGAGACCGACCTGGCCACGCAGATCTCGGAGCTGGCGCGCGAGGAGTCCTCGTTCGTCGTCGTCTCGCTCGCACACAAGCCCGCCGGCGGAAAGCTCAGGCTCGGCTCGCAAATCCAAAAGCTCCTCCTCGAGTGCCCGTGCTCTGTGCTCGTGGTCCGCGAGCAGGGCGCTGAGGGGAATAATTAGGCCACGCGTGCGTTGACCTTAAGCGCGGAATCATGATTCGTCACGATTACCGCTATAATGGGCGAGTTGTACTACGAAAGGTTGCATGTGGCCGCATCAAAGTCTCAAGCTGTTACCCCCTCTTCTACCAGAGAGGTGTCAGTCGATGTCGCTGCGTTGCCGGGGATGAAGGTCGCCGAGCTACGCGCGCTCGCAAAGGAGCTCGGGCTTCAGTTGAACTCGCGTGCGGTCAAGGCGGAGCTGGTTGAGGCGATTACCGCCGCGGCGCCCGGAAAGGTTGCCGGCACGGACGGCCCCGCGAAGGCGGAGACTCCCGCCAAGAAGGCACCTGCTGCCAAGCAGGCCGCCAAGAAGGAAGCGTCCGCCAAGGCGACTGCCGCTGACGAGCAGGCCACCCAGCCCGCACCCGCCGAGCTGTCCAAACTCAAGGTGGGCGAGCTGCGTGAGAAGGCCACCGAGCTGGGCGTGGAGAGCCCCTCGAAGCTGCGCAAGGCCGAGCTGGTTGAGGCTATTCTCGCCGCCGCCCCGGCCAAGGCCGCGGTCGAGCCGAAGGTGGAGGACGAGGACGAGCCCGAGGAGAGCCCGGCCTCCCCGGATGAGCCGGAGACGGACGAGGAACTCGATGAGGACCTGGATGATGAGGACCTCGACGAGCTTGAGCTCGATGACGACCTGGACGAGGACTCCGGCGAGGACGAGGAGGGCGAAGACGAGGAGCGAGAAGACGAGTCGGCCGACCAGTCGGTGGTCATTACCGCCGAGGCGGCCAAGACGTCCAAGGGCGTGTTCGTCGTCAAGGATTCGGACGATACCGACGAGCCGGCCCAACGCGTACTCGTGGCGGGTGCTACCGCCGATCCGGTCAAGGATTACCTCAAGCAGATCGGTAAGGTGCCCCTGTTGAACGCGGCCGAGGAGGTCGAGCTCGCCCAGCGCATTGAGGCGGGCCTGTTCGCCCAACACATCCTCGACACCACGGAGATTGAGGACCGCAAGTACCACCGCGAGCTCGAGATCATCGCCCGCGACGGGCGCAACGCCAAGAATCACCTGCTCGAGGCGAACCTGCGCCTCGTAGTCTCGCTCGCCAAGCGCTACACCGGACGCGGCATGCTCTTCCTGGACCTCATCCAAGAAGGCAACCTGGGCCTCGTGCGCGCGGTGGAGAAGTTCGACTACGCCAAGGGCTTTAAGTTCTCCACGTACGCAACCTGGTGGATCCGCCAGGCGATCACGCGCGCGATGGCCGATCAGGCCCGCACGATCCGCATCCCGGTGCACATGGTTGAGGTCATCAACAAGCTCGCGCGCGTCCAGCGCCAGATGTTGCAAGACCTCGGGCGCGAACCCACTACCGAGGAGCTGGCACGCGAGCTCGACATGACCGAAGAGAAGGTCATCGAGGTGCAAAAGTATGGCCGCGAGCCGATCTCGTTGCACACGCCGCTGGGTGAGGACGGCGATTCGGAGTTCGGCGACCTCATCGAGGACTCCGAGGCCGTGGTCCCGGCCGACGCGGTGGGCTTCACGCTCCTGCAGGAGCAGCTCCACCAGGTACTTGACACGCTCTCGGAGCGCGAGGCCGGCGTGGTCTCGATGCGCTTCGGCCTCACCGACGGCCAGCCGAAGACTTTGGACGAGATCGGCAAGGTCTACGGGGTCACGCGCGAGCGTATCCGCCAGATCGAGTCGAAGACGATGTCTAAGCTGCGTCACCCGTCGCGGTCGCAGGTGTTGCGCGACTACCTGGAGTAACGGCCGGGGCCGCCCGGGCCGCCAAGCATCACGCGCCTGGAGTAGGACGCCTAGCTGATGGGCGCCCAGCACCGGGCGCGTTCCCATTGGGCGGGGTAGACGGGGGTGCCGTCGCGGTTCGTGGCTGTGTCGGTGTAGCGCTGGCCGCGCTGTTCGAACTCCACGTAGTAGCGTAGGAGGCTGGCGCAAGTTTCGGCATCGTGCATGGCGCGGTGGCGCGGTGCGGGCGGCAGTCCGAGCCGTTTGGCCACCCCGCGCAGCGAATGCGATCCCGGGGGCAGGTATATGCGTGACTGGTCCATCGTGCACACGCACGCCCCCTCGTCGAGGCCAAGGTCGTACCCGGCCCGCGCAAGCTCGCGGCTGAGGAAGGCGCGTTCGAAGGCGGCGTGGTGGGCCACGAGCACCCGCCCGGCCAGCAGCTCGAGCACCCGCCCGGAGATCTCCGCGAAGCGCGGAGCGCCTGCGAGCGCGGCGTCGGTCAGGCCGTGGATCTCCACCGCGGAGGTGGCGCGGCCGGGGTTGACGAGACTCTGCCAGCGCCCTTCCTCGACCAGGTTGTGGTCAAGGAGGATGACCGCGATTTCGACGATGCGGTCGGCGCGGCGGTCGAGCCCAGTGGTCTCGACGTCGACAACGGCGAAGGAAGTCATGGCCACCATTGTTCCACACCGCCTTTAGGCCGCAGGCGAACGTGGGTGAGATAAGAGGAATAATGTGGGCGCGACGTGCTTTGATCGTAGTGTGAACGCAATACTTGATACTCCCGTGCTAACCGCCGCTGACCGCTGCGATGCCTGCAACGCACAGGCCTACGTCCGTGTGGAGTTGCCGTCGGGTCAGCTTCAGTTCTGTGCCCATCACTGGCGCAGGCACATGCCAGCCTTGGAGAAGGTGGCCATTACTGTCATCGACGAAACGAACCGGGTATAACACTCGTTCGCGGGGGCCGGCGCGAGCCGGCCTTTTTCTTTGCCCGAATGCGCTTCGTGGCGCGTTCTACTCCGCGTGCGTCCCTCACAGGGTGGCGGCGAGCGGCTATCATGCCAAGCGTGTCAAGTACTGAAAAGCAGGAATATAACGCCCGCCACCTGTCGGTCCTCGAGGGCCTGGAAGCCGTGCGCAAACGCCCGGGCATGTACATCGGTTCCACCGATTCGCGCGGGCTCATGCACTGCCTATGGGAGATCATTGACAATTCGATCGACGAGGCGACCGAGGGCTATGCGTCCTCGATCCGCGTGACGCTGTTCTCGGACGGCTCGGTTGAGGTGGAGGACAACGGGCGCGGCATCCCGGTGGACGAGGTGCCGGGCACGGGCGCCTCCGGCGTCGAGGTGGTGTATACCAAGCTGCACGCGGGCGGCAAGTTCGACTCGGCCAACTACGGTTCGGCCGGCGGCCTGCACGGTGTGGGCGCCTCGGTGGTCAACGCGCTCTCCCAGCGCCTCGACGTGGCCGTCAAGCGCGAGGGCAAGGTGTGGGAGATGTCCTTCCAGCGCGGCGAGCCCGGCGTGTTCGACGACGCCGGCGCCCCGGCCCCCGACGCCCCCTTCACCCCGTTCACCACCAGCTCCGAGCTGCGCGTGACCGGGAAGGTGGCGAAGAAGGTGACGGGCACGCGGGTGCGGTATTGGGCTGACCCGGAGATCTTCCCGAAGGATACCGAGTTTTCCTACGCGCACTTGATCGAGCGCGTGCGCGAGAAGGCCTTCCTCGTGCCGGGCCTCGAAGTCGTCGTGCGCGACGAGCGCGGCCTGCCCGAGCGCGCCGACGCGCCGGTGGAGGAGGTCTTCAAGTACGACGGCGGCGTGGTGGACTTCGTCGACCATCTGGCCACCGACCCGGCCGTGTCTCGCACCATGCACCTGACCGGCCAGGGCACGTTCGACGAGACCGTCCAGGTGCTCGACAAGAAGTCGGGCCATCTGCGGGCGCGAGAGGTGGAGCGTGTGTGCGACGTCGACATCGCGCTGCGCTGGGGCAACGGTTACGACACGCGCGAGGAGACCTTCGTCAACATCATCGCCACCCCGAAGGGCGGCACGCACCTGGTGGGCTTCGAGCAGGGGCTAGTCAAGGTGGTCCGCGCCCAGATCGAGGCCAAGTCGCGCCAGCTCAAGGTCACGGCGCGCGATCCGCGCATCGAAAAGGACGACATCCTGGCGGGCCTCACGGCCGTCGTCGCCGTGCGCTTCCCCGAGCCGCAGTTTGAGGGGCAGACCAAGGAGGTGCTGGGCACGGCACCTATCCGCGCGATCGTGGCGAAGGTGGTCGAGGAGGGGCTAACGCGCGAGTTCGCTTCCACCAAGCGGGATGCGAAGGGCGAGAACCAGCGCGTTTTGGAGAAGGTGGTGGCGGAAATGCGCGCCCGCGTGGCCGCCCGCACCCAGAAGGAAATCTCGCGGCGGAAGAACGCGTTGGAGACGTCGTCGTTGCCGGCGAAGCTGGCCGACTGCCGATCGGACGACATCGAGCGCACCGAGCTGTTCATCGTGGAGGGAGATTCGGCGCTCGGCACCGCCAAGCTCGCCCGCGACTCCGAGTTCCAGGCCCTGCTGCCGATCCGCGGCAAGATCCTCAACGTGCAAAAGGCCTCGCACACCGACATCTTGAACAACCAGGAGGTCTCTTCGATCATCCAGGTGGTAGGGGCCGGCTCGGGGCGCACCTTTGACCTGGACGCGGCGCGCTACGGCAAGGTGATCTTCATGACCGACGCGGATGTGGACGGCGCCCACATCCGCACCCTGCTGCTCACGCTGTTCTTCCGCTACATGCGCCCCCTTGTGGAGGCCGGGCGCGTGTATGCGGCGGTCCCGCCGCTGCACCGGGTGGAGGTGGCAGGCCGCGGCGGAAAGAAGGGGGAGTATATCTACAGCTACTCCGACGCCGAGCTGCACCGCATCCTCGCCCGTCTGGAGAAGAGTGGGCGCACGTACAAGCAACCGATCCAGCGCTACAAGGGCCTGGGCGAGATGGACGCCAACCAGCTGGCGGAGACCACCATGGATCCATCCCACCGGATGCTGCGTCGAGTGTCGCTCGCCGACGAGGAGGCGTTGCGTTTCGCCGAGGACACCTTCGAGCTGCTCATGGGATCGGAAGTGGCGCCGCGGCGCGATTTCATCGTCGAGGGCGCGGACGATATTTCGCGCGAGCAGATCGACGCGTAGGCGTTGCACGGCACCATTGGTAGACTGAGGCATATGCAGACGGGAGAAATCACGGGACGTTCACTCGCACAGCGTTTGGCTGCGCCGAGCGAGCTGGCGGGGCCAAGCCCCCACCTGGGGTTGACCTGGGCCCGGCTCGCCGCAGGGGACCTCGACGAACTGTCCGAGCTCCTGGCCGAATCGGCCGACCCGGAAATCTGCGACGAGCTCCGCATCCTCCAGCAGGTCACGCCATGGGTAGAGGCCAGCGAGGAGGAGCGGAAGAACCTGGACGCGATCGTGGGACGCGACGCCAGCGGTCAGCTCCAGGCGATCGGGCTTGTCTTCAACAATCCCCACCCGCTCACCGAGGCCCAGGCCAACATCTACGGCGTGATCCGTCCGCACTGGCGCGGCCGTGGCATCGGCCGGGCGCTTCTCGAGTGGCAGGACGGGCGGGCGCGTCAGCTCATGCTCGACGCCGGCTACGACCTGCCGGCCTCTATCCGTTCCAGGGCACGGCTATCGAACATGGAACGACGCCGCCTGCTCGCCGCTGGCGGGTTCTCCCCGCACACGCGCTGGACGTACATGGACGTGGACTTGGGCGCCGAGCACGCCGAGCACGCGCGCGGGGCAAGGGCGCGCCTCGAGGAGCGCGGCATGGAGCTCATCGCCTTTGACGACAAGCATTCGGATGAGGTGCTGCGCCTGCACAACCGGATCTCGATGGTGATGGATCGGCGCCAGCCCATGTCGCAGGCCGAGTGGGTGGACTGGATGACGCCGGAGGATCGGGCGACGTCGGTGCTACTCACTGACGGGTCGAACCTGGTGGGCTACTCGCTCAACTCCGCCGACGGGTCCACGATGTGCGTGAAGTTCTACGGGGTGGAGCGCGGTTTTCGCCACCAGGGCATTGGCACCGACCTGGTGGTGGCCCAGATGGGCACCGCGTTGGAACGGGGGATCGCGCACATGCGCGTGCCGGTGATCTCCGAGGCGACGCCAGCCACCGACTTCCTTACGTCTTATGGCTTTTTCGAAGGCTCCTCCCAGATCCTCTACTCGATTGATATCTGATGGCTGACTGGACGTGGAGTGCGCTGAGCGCGGAGGACGGGCCTCACGTGTACGCGATCATCGCGGCGATTGAGGAGGCCGACTCCGCAGCGAACCGAACCACCCGGCACGAGGTGGAGGGATATTTTGCCGACTCCCACGCCTGGCGCGCCCAGGGCGTGTGGGAGGGGGAGGAGCTCGTGGCCTTTGGCCTGGCCCGGACCCCGGCAAAGAACGCCGGCGAGCACCCGATCACGATCTCTGGTGGGGTGGCGCCGTCGTGGCGCTCGCACGGGGTGGGCCACAACCTGCTCGAGCGCCAGCTCCGCACGGCCCACGATCTTGCCACCGAGCTTGGTCTGGACGACGCGCTGGTCCAAATGTACGTGGATGCCTCGCAGGGCGCCCTGTTTGAGATGGCCACCCGTTTCGGCTTCCGCGCCAATTCGCGCTACGTGCAGATGCGGCGGAGCCTGGACGTACCCGCCACGGTCACTGAGGTCTCCTCCTACATTCAGATCGTCAAGATGGGCACGGACTGGGTGAAGGATTCGCGCAAGGCCCATAACCGCGTGATGGCCGAAAACGAGATGTCCGCGATGAGCGGCAATGCGTGGGCCAAGCGCCTGGAGCAGATGGACGAGGACCTGTGCCTGGTGGCGATCGATCTCTTCGGGGATCGGCCCCGGCTCGCCGGCTACGTGCTGGCCTCCCGCTTCGCGTCGGGCCTCGACGGCCACGGAGTCGACAACACGGTGCCGGACGAGGGCTACATCGAGGAGATCGTGGTGCTGCCCGAATGGCGCGGCAAGCACGTGGCCTCTAACCTCCTGGCCACCGCCGTGGAGCGCTTCCGCGCGGCGGGTCTGAGCTACATCGGGCTGGACGTCACGGCCGACGGCGCGGACTCGGACCTCGTCACGGTCTTCGAGCACTTCGACTTCACGCGTGTGGCCGAGACTTATATCATGACCACGCGCGTCTAGCCGGCCCGGCCTTAGCCGATCGCCGTGACCACCGAGCTGAGCTGAGTTCCGGAACCGTCGCGCCGCTCGTCAACGTCGGGGAGCGCCACCGGCTTGCCATGGGCGTCGCTCGCGCGCGGGGGCAGCTCACCCACCCACGCCATCTGCAGCTGGTCCTCGCCGCGCAGGAAGCGCTGTGTGCGCACGCCGCCGGTGCCGCGGCCCTTGGCGGGGTAGCGGTCGAGCGGGGTCACCTTGGCTGAGCCGGGCACGGTGCCGGGAAGCGATCCGGACGAGCCGGCGATGGTGACCACACAGTGGGCCGCGAGGTCGCCCGCGGGCACTACTCCGAGCGCGATCACCCGCGCCTCGCCGAGGCGGATGCCGGCAATGCCCTGGCCTGCCCGGCCTTGCGGGCGCACGCCGGCCGCTGGGAAGCGCAGGAGCTGGGCGCCGGAGGTGACGAGGACAATCTCGTCGTTATCGGAGGCGGGGGCCGCGCCGATGACCTCGTCACCGTCGGCGAGCTTGATGAGGTCGATCGCGCCGCGGTCGGGGTAGTCAGGGTTGACGCGTTTGATCTTGCCTTGGGCGGTGGCGAGCGCGAGGACGGGCGGCTCGTCGAGGTTGACCAGGCCGACCACGTGCGAATCCTTGCCCGCCAGCAGGAGCTCGCGCACGGGCGCGCCGCCGGACAGGCCCGGGGCCTGCTCGGTTTCGGGGATCGCGGGGATGTCGACCACGTTCAGGCGCGTGACCGAGCCGTCGGAGGTGATGACCCCGATCGCGGACAGGTTGGTGGTTGCGACCTTGGTAACCACGGCGTCGTGGCGCTGGCGCGGACCGGAGCGCGAGGGCTCGGTGGGGGTGACGACGCGGGCGATGAGGCCGTCGCCGGACAGGAGCACCCAGCACGGATCGTCCTCGACCTTGAGCGTGGAGGTGGCCGTGGCGGCCTCGGATTCGAGTAGGACCGTGCGGCGCGCAGTGGCGAACTCGCGGGCGGTCTGGGCCAGCTCAGCAGAGACGAGTGAGCGCAGCTTGGCCTCGGAGGCGAGGATCTCGCTCAGCTGTTCGATCTGGCTTTCCAGCTCGCTCTTTTCCTGCTCCAGCTCGATCTGGGAGAACTTGGTCAGCCGGCGCAGGCGTAGCTCGAGGATGTAGTCGGCCTGGACCTCGGTGAGGTCGAAGACCTTCATCAGGCGGTCCCTGGCGATCGCCGAGTCGTCGGAGGAGCGGATGACGGCGATGACCTCGTCGATGTCGAGGATCGCGATGAGCAGGCCCTCCACCAGGTGCAGGCGGTCCTTGGCCTTCTGGAGTCGGAAAGCGGTGCGGCGCCGGGTGACGGTGAGGCGGTGGTCGAGGAAGACCTCGAGCAGGCCCTTGAGGCCGAGCGTGCGCGGCTGGCCGTCCACGAGCGCCACATTGTTGATGCCGAAGGAATCTTCGAGCGGGGTGTGCTTGTACAGGTCGGCCAGCACGGCCTCGGGGTTGAAGGAGTTCTTCACCTCGATGACGAGGCGCGTGCCGTGCTTACGGTCGGTGAGGTTCTGCACCCCCGTGATGCCCTGCAGTTTCTTGGACTGCACCCCGTCCTTGATCTTGTCGATCACCTTTTCCGGGCCCACCAGGTAGGGCAGCTCGGTGAAAATGATGCCCTTCTTGCGGGCGGTGATGTTTTCGATGTGGGCGGTGGCGCGGGTGCGGAAGACGCCGCGGCCTGTCTCGTATGCCTGGCGGATCCCGTTCAGCCCCACGATCTTGCCGCCCTCCGGCAGGTCGGGGCCGGGAATGTAGCGCATGAGCTCGTCGAGCGTCGCCGCGGGGTGATCCAGCAGGAAGCGCGCGCCGGCGATCACCTCGCCGAGGTTGTGGGGGGCCATGTTCGTGGCCATGCCCACCGCGATGCCCGACGAGCCGTTGACCAGCAGGTTCGGGATTGCGGCCGGCAGCACCTCGGGCTGCATGTAGGTGTTGTCGTAGTTGGGCACCATGTCCACGACGTCCTCATCCAGGTCCGCCGTCATCGCCAGGGCGGCGGGCGCCATGCGCACCTCGGTGTAGCGGGCGGCCGCGGGCCCGTCGTCGAGCGAGCCGAAGTTGCCGTGCCCGTCCACCATGGGCAGTCGCATGGTGAAGGGCTGGGAGAGGCGGACCATGGCGTCGTAGATGGCCGAGTCGCCGTGCGGGTGGAGGCGGCCCATGACCTCTCCGATCACGCGCGAGGACTTGACGTGCCCCCGGTCGGGGCGCAGGCCCATGCGGTCCATCTGGAACAGGATGCGGCGCTGGACGGGTTTGAGGCCGTCGCGGGCGTCGGGCAGGGCGCGCGCGTAGATGACGGAATAGGAGTACTCGAGGAAGGACGTGCGCATCTCCTGTGACACGTCGATGTCAACGATTTGCTCAGTGGTGGCCATTGTTCCATTATCTGGCCCACGCGAGCTGCTACCGGCGAGCCGGCACCCCGTGTTGCCGTGATGTTCGTGACCCGACGTCGCTTGCCGGGCGTGGTTTTGGGACAATGGGGCAATGATTGATATGCGATCCGACCTCGACGATGCGCTGTTGACCCTGGTGGCGCAGGAGTCGCCCGTTCTTGCTGACATCCGCCAGGCCCTTGGCGACGACGTCGTGCGCGCCTTCTACGTCCGGCCCGAGACGGTCTTCGACGCGGACTCGGTCTATGACAGGATCGTCGCCTTCATCGTTACCGTCACACGGCTCGTACTCGTCTATTCGGACACGAACTACGAGATGGACACTCGCGGCGAGTACGTCACCACGGCGCAGTCGGTGTGCCTGTCGGAGATCAAGGAGCATCACGTGGTGCGCCGGCGTGAGTTTCGCGGGGAGCGCGTGGGCGAGCTCAACTCCATCCTACTGCGCCTGCGCTGGGGTGCCGCCTACAGTCAGGACCTCCAGCCTGGCGCATGCGACGACCCGAACTGCACGAACGACCACGGATACGTGGGTGTGGCGACGAACGAGGACCTCCAGCTCTTCCTCGACCGCCACGTCGATTCCACCCATTTCGCCCAGGGGGTGGCCTTCATCGACGACGTGGAGCGGATCCTCGGGCGGCTTTCATGATCCGGCCGGGCCAGGAGAACATTGCCGGCGTCCTGCCGGGCGTGCTGCGCGCCCTCGGGGCGGGCGGCGAGTCCGCGCTCGAGTTCCCCTCCGCTCGCCGCGCGTGCGTGGTTATGGTGGACGGCCTGGGCTACCGCAACCTCGACCAGCGCCGCGGGCACACGCCGACCCTGCGCTCTCTTGACATGCGCGCCATCACCACGGTGGTGCCGTCGACGACGGCGGCCGGCATCTGCGCGCTCGGCACCGGCGCTCTGCCGGGCAGGACGGCCATGGGCGGATATGCCCTGCGCGTGCCGGACAGCACGGACGTCTTCAACCTCATCGCGTGGAACTCCCCGCACGTGGATCCGGTGGAGTGGCAGACCGTGCCCACCGTCTTCGAAAGCACGGACCTCGACACAGTGAAGATCCACCCACGCCGCTTCGTCGACTCCGGGCTCACGCTTGCCGCGCTCCGCGGCGGCCGCACCGCCGTCGCCGAAAAGCTCGAAGCGCGCGTTGACGCCGCGATCGCCGAACTCAAGGCTGGTGCCGACCTCGTCTACCTGTACTGGGGCGACCTCGACTCCACCGGCCACCACAACGGCTGGGAATCGGAGGCCTGGATCTACGAACTCGAGCACTTGGATGCCGAGCTCGGCCGGCTACGACGCCTCCTGCCGCGCGACACGCTGCTCGTGCTCACGGCCGACCACGGCATGATCGACGTCAACGAGCGCTATGACATCGCGGACGTGGAGGAGCTCACCCGCGGGGTGGAGGTCGTGGCCGGAGAATCGCGCGCGCTACACCTGTACACGGCGGAACCGCAGGCAGTGGCTGCGCGCTGGCGGGACGTGCTGGGGGAGCGGGCCTGGATCTTCACTCAGGGCGAGGCCGAAAAGGCCGGGTTGTTTGGGCCGATGGGGAGCTTCGCGCGCGAGGTCTTGGGAAATGTCCTCGTCTTCGCGAAGGGCAACCTGGCGATCGTCGACTCGCGCTACCAGAGCGAAGGCGCAATTGGGCTCGTCGGCGTGCACGGCTCGCTCACCGAGCAGGAGATGATGGTCCCGCTCGTCATCGACCACGCCTAGAACTATGGTGTGGTCCTAGTCGTCCTTCGAGTATCCGAAGACGATCTCGTCCCACGTGGGCATCGCCGGGCGGTTGCGCCGTTTCTTCGGCTTGTCCACCTTTTCAACCTTGGGGGCCTCCGGTGCGACGCCGGGCAGGGCCTGCTGGGCCTCATCCTTCGAGGCGTCCCCATCTTCCTTTGCCGCGGGCGTGGGCAGGGAAAGAACCGTGGCGTCCTGGGCCGCCTCCGGCTCGGAGTCAGCCGGGTGGGCGCCGTCGAACTCGGGCATCGGCTGGACCTGGCCGCGCTTGGAGTTGAGGGAGGCGAGCATCGAATCGATGTCCACGGGGCTGCCCGCAGAGGCCGGCTGGGCGTCGATCACCGAGGCCTTCTGCTCCGGCTCGGCCGCCGGCGTGTTTGGCTTACGCCAGGGGCTCGCGGGGGCCGGGATCTGGTTTTCGGTGAGCCAGGTCGCCTCGTCGTTGCGCGCCTGGAGAGTCTGGGCCTTCGTGTTAACCGACCAGCGGGCGACGTTGACCACCCCGCCGCTGGTGTACGTGGCGGAGAGAATCCACGGTTCGCCTTGCTCGCGGCGGGCGTCCCACGTGACCTCCCCGGCCTCCACCCCGCGGGTCAGCAGGCGTGAGGCCACCAGCTCCTCCAGGCTCATGCCGCCGTCCTCGTGGCCCTGGCGGTACAAGCGGGCGTTCTGGGCCACGTACTCGCGCTCGGCAAAAATTGGGTAGGCCAAGTTGGTCAGCTGCGAGGGCGGGAGCGAGGAGATCTCGGAGACCTCGGCCACCGTGCGCCCGGCGCGGAAGTACGCCTGGATCTCGCGCGGCGTGATCGGCTTGGGTGCATCCTCGCCCGCGGCGCTCACGTCTGTGCGCAGAGCCGCCCGCAGTTCGTCGGTGATTGGAAGTACGTATCGATTGCCATCTGAATCATTCAGGCTCAGCTTTTGCCCATCCTGAAGCCCCAACAATTCGAGCTCGATCATGTTTGCCTCCTACATTCCTGCAACAAGCGTGCCACCTGGCGGCATTCAATGGGGCCACGGGCGGCGGTGTGTTGGCCAATGTGAGCCAAATTGTCTCACGTATTCACTAATTCAGAACCAATGTTGTCAAACGCGGCAAGCTTTGGTAGAAAGTGCGTGAACATCGAGCTATTCAAGGGGAGATCATGGCCACAGATTACGATGCGCCGCGAAAGCAGGATGAGGAACTAAAGGAGGATTCCCTCACCCAGCTCAACGCGCGAAACAACAATCACCAGTCCAACTCTGTTGATGAAGACGAGGTGGAGGCCGCCGAGGGCTTCGAGCTTCCGGGTGCGGACCTGTCGAACGTTGAGCTCTCCGTTGCAGTTGTTCCCGCCCAGGATGATGAGTTCACCTGCTCCCACTGTTTCCTCGTCCATCACCGCTCCCAGCTGGCATACGAGGAGGACGGCCTGCCCGTCTGCGCCGAGTGCGCTTCCTAGGAGGACCGATGGTGTGGCCCTTCGGGAAGAAGAAGCAGGTAGTAGGCGCGGACGCCGTCGTTGATGAGGCGGAGGTCGAGGCAGCGGTAGAGGCGCCCACGGTCGGTCCGTTCGACGCCGGCGATGTGGCGATCGGCAAGCGCCTGGACGCCGGCTCGCTGTGGATCCCCGTCATCCCCGACACGACTCTCCAGTTCACCCTTGACCGCCGGCGCGAGCAGGTACTCGGCATCGTGTACTCGAAGAACTCTTCGGCCCTGCAGCTACAGGTGTTTGCCGCTCCACGCTCGGCGAAGCTGTGGGACGACGTGCGGCGCGACATGCGCACCTCGATCGCCAACCAGGGCGGTTTCTCGCAGGAGGTGGAGGGCCCGCTCGGCCCCGAGCTGCACGCGCAGATGCCCGTTCCCAATTCCAAGGCGATGGCCCCGCACCGCTTCCTCGGCGTGGATGGGCCGCGCTGGCTGTTGCGCGCCACGCTGTATGGCAAGGCCGGTTCGGATGAGGCGGCGGCGAACGAGATGATCGAGATCGTCCGCGACGTGGTGGTCAACCGCGGTCAGGCCCCGCACCCGCCGCGCGAGCTGCTCCCGCTCGAGATCCCGGAGCAGGTGACGGCGCAAGAATGACGCGGCGGCGCGAGCTGGTTGGCACGGTCCGCTCCATCACCTACCCCGGTGCGGGGTTGGTGCACCGGGTACTGGTCCGGCTCGACACCGACGACGGCCCGCTCACCTTGCATTTCATGTCGAGGACCACCCTCGAATGCGTAGATATCGGCACGAAGATCCGCGTAGCGGGCGCCCTCACGCGCCACCGCGGCGTGCCCACCATGTTCAACCCCAGCTTGGAAGTGACGAACGACGATGACTGAGTCCACGAACACCACCGGAATGCGCGCCCTGGTTGAGGACGACTTCGACGTCGTGGCGGCCGTGGGCGGCGTGCGCGGGGTGGTGGAGGCCACGATCCCCACCGTCCTTTTCCTCGTTCTCTACACCGTGATGCACAACCTCAACCTGGCTGTCGGCATCTCGCTGGCCTCCTCCCTGGCCTTTATCCTGATCCGGGCGATCCAGCGTATCCCCGTCACCCCCGCGCTCGGCGGCCTGTTCGCCATCGCCCTGTCCGCCTTCGTCACGTGGCGCAGTGGGGAGGCGTCGAACTTCTTCGTGTGGGGGCTCCTGACGAACGCGGGCTACGCCGCGGCCCTACTCATCTCAATCCTCGTGCGTTGGCCGGCGCTCGGGTTGCTCATCGGGTTCTTCCGTGGGGACGCCACAGGCTGGCGCACCGACCCCACCCAGCGGGTCACCCGCCGCCGCTACGTGCTCATCACGTGGATGTGGCTGGGCTTATTCCTCGTCCGGCTTGCCGTCCAGGGCCCGCTCTACCTCGCCCACGCCACCGAGGCGCTCGGGATCGCCCGTCTCTTTATGGGCGTGCCGTTCTTCGCGTTGGTCGGCTGGTTCACGTGGTTGCTGGTCAAGGACTTGCCCGACGTGCCCGCGGTTATGGACGAGACCGACGCGACCGGCGTCGTGACCGAGGAGCGCTAGAGGATCTCCTCGATGTCGGCCAAACCCTCGGAGGCATTGGCGCCCACGAGGACGAGGAGCTGATCGCCGGCGTCGATCGACATGTCGGTGCTGGGGAAAAGTGGAACGCCGTCGCGCACCACGCCCGTGACCAGAATGTCGGGCGGGAGGGCGATCTGACCGAGCGCGTGGGCGGTGAAGAGCGAGCCCTCGGAGACGGTGGCCAGATACATCGTGGCGCCGGACTGGAACTCCATGCGGCGCACGAGCTTGCCGGTGGAGACGGCCTCGGAGATGATCCCGGCCATGATCTGCGGGGTGGAGACTGCGACGTCGACGCCCCAGGATTCGTCGAAAAGCCAGGCGTTGGACGGGTTAGAGACGCGGGCGATGACGCGCGGCACGCCGAACTCGGTCTTTGCCAGGAGGGAGAGGACGAGGTTGGCCTTGTCATCTCCGGTGGCGGCGACAACGGCGTCGGTGTCGTTCAACCCGGCGGCCTCGAGGACGGACAGTTCGCACGCGTCGCCGAGGACCCAGTCCGCCTCTGGCACGGAGGCCACGCGCATCGCCTCGGGCTTGATGTCGATGAGGGTCAGTTCGTGCCCAGCTTCGCTCATTTCGCGGGCGAGCGAGCGGCCAACTGAACCGGCTCCGGCTACCAGAATCTTCATGTCACCGTACCTTCGCGGGGTGGTTGGTCACGCGCTGGATCGCCTGGGCGTCGGCGAGCGCCGCGACGAAGCGCAACTCATCCCCGTCCTGGATCACGGTGGAGGCCGTGGGCATGACGAGTTGGAGGTTGCGGGTGATATAGGCCAGGCACGCCCCAGTTTCGGCCTCAATGTCGGCTACCGTGCGCCCATACCAGGAGGGATCGAGGTCAACGAAGAAGAGCGCGGTGCCGGTGGCTGAGTCGATGTGCTCCACGTATGGCCCGAGCGGGATGAGGTTGCGCATCACCTGGTCCGCCGTCCAGGAAACGGGGGCCACCACGTCGATACCGAGCTTGTTGTAGACCCCGGCACGCGAGGAATCGTAGATGCGGGCCACCACGTTGTCCACGCCGAACGTTTCGCGCACCACGCGGGCGGCGATGATGTTCGAGTTGTCCCCGGAGGACACGGCGGCAAAGCCGGCCGCCTCTTCAATGCCGGCTTGGCGCAACGCGTCGCGGTCGAAGCCGACGCCGGTGACCTGCTGGCCCTGAAAGGAATCGGGAAGGCGCTGGAAGGCGTGCGAGTTTTGATCGATGATGGCCACCGAGTGCCCACGATCTGCGATGTTGACGGCGAGGCTGGCGCCAACCCGGCCGCAGCCCATAATGACGAAATGCACGACTTAGACGTTACCCCAAATGCGTTTACAGCGTAACCTAACCATGTGAACCTCGAAGTCTCCCAGCACGGTAAGGACATCGTCCGCTCGATCACCAGGTCGACGTCGGTGTCCATCATCGTGCTGGGCATGGTCCTCGTGCCGCAGGTGGTGCTGCGGTCGGCGTCGTACTCGGAGAAGGTCACGGCGATTTTCATCGCTCTGGTCAGCGCGTTTCTCACGCTGGTGGGCTCCCTGTTTATCGCGGGCCTGTTGCACCGCCACGTTCCGCAGAAGGCCTCCCACCAGCTGGCCGAATGGTACGTGGGGCACTGGGCGGGCCTACTCCTTTCCGCCGCCCGGATATTGGCCTACGCGCTGATCCTGATCCTTGGCGTGGGTCTCGCGGTTAATTCTGCTGAGGCACTGCTCGATATCTCGTGGGACTGGGCGCTCGAATCGGTGCTCATCTTGCTTGTCGCCGTCCCGGCGCTGGCGGGGCGGATGCGCCGCATCGAGCGCTGGGGCGTATTCTTCGCCGCGGGCGCGGTGCTGGGCATGGTGGTCCTGCTCGGATACGGCCTAATCCTCGAGGCCACCGGCTCGATCGACTTCGAAAACATCCGCCTCGCCCAGGAAAACTCCTTCACCTCCGACCGGGTGGTCGGCCAACTGAATTACTACGTGGAGTCGGCCCTGGCAGGCGCGATGGTGGGCGCGATCTCCTCGCTCATTTCCGAGCGGATCCTCAAAGATTCCGCCGAGCGTCGGGTGAGCAGGCGCAGGCTTGGCGCCTTCATGCTGGCCGCCTTCCTCATCATCGCGATCGTGTTCTACTTCATCGTGGCGCTGCATATGCCCGGCCACCGCGAGGCCCTGCCCACGCTCACGATGTCCTATTCCTTCTTCGGGCCCGTCGGCCAGGTCGTCTACGTGGTGCTGTTCGCGCTGCTTGGCCTGGCGGTGGCGATCACGGTCTACGCCCAGCTGCCGCGCCTCCTGCGTGAACTCGCGCTCGACGGCCTCCTGCCGCGCAAGCTCGCCGCCGCCGACGCCGTCGCCCCGCGGCGCGCCATCGTGGCACTGATCGCCGCGCTCGCCGCCACCGTGACGCTCGCGCTCGATTCGGCGCGTTCGATCGCAGCCGTCTTCGTCTTCATCGTCTACATCATCATTGCTTTCGTTAGCGCCGCGATGGTCTCGCGCTCGCGCACGATCCTCACCGACTCCACAGTAGGCGAGGAACGCCGGGTGGCCCGCGGCCTAGCGTGGGTGTTTGCGTTCTACGGGCTGGCGGCTCTCGGGGTTGCGGGCCTGGTGGTCTACGCCCAGCCGATGTGGGCGCTGGCCGGCGTCGTCGCCCTGTCGGTGCCAGTCCTCTTCCTCGTGGCCTATTCGCGCGGGCAGTCGAAGGTGCGCGAGCAGCTGAAGCTGGGGGACGTGAGCGAGGGGCGCCACCTGCCCACGCGCGTGCACGGTGTGGTCATCATTGACCGGGTCGACGCCGCCACGATCTCGGCCGTCACCTGGGCGCGCGCCATGCGCTTGTCCTCCCTCACCGCGGTCTGCGTGGACATCGATCCGCGTCAGACTCGCCGGATCCGGGAGGCATGGGAGGCCTCACTTGTGCCGGTGGACCTCACGATCCTCGGAGAACCGAAGGGCGCGTGGCGCGGCCCGGTGGTCGACTACATCCGCTCCCAATTGGCCCAAAGCCCGCACGATATCGTCAACGTCATCATCCCGCGCGTGATCTACTCGAGCGCCTGGGAGCGCTTTTTCCTGCGCCACTCCACCCCGCGCGTAATCTCGGACCTACGCTTCGAGCCGCGGGTGATGATCACTGAGGCACCCTACCGCCTGGGCGAGGGGGACTAGTGCTGCTCGAAATCACGGACATCGGCCACGGCGGCGTGGGGATCGCCCGGCACGAGGGCCAGGTGGTCTTCGTGCGCGGGGCGATCCCGGGCGAGCGCGTGGAGGCCGAGCTCACCGCCAGCCGCTCGCGTTACCTCACGGCCGTGGTGTGCGAGGTCATCGAGGCCAGCCCCGAGCGGGTGGCCCACCCCTGGCCCGACGGCGCGGCCGGAGTTACCGGCGCTGCCGACTTCGGCCACATCACCCTGGAAGGCCAGCGCGCCCTCAAGGAGCGCGTCGTCCTTGGCAATCTGCGTCGGATCGGCGGGCAGGAGCTGTACGAAACGGCGCTCGGGCTCGGCTTTTCTGTGGCCGCGGTGGACGACACGGACGGCTGGGGGAGTCGCACGCGCTTCGACGTCGTGAAGCTGAAGCGCGGGGTGGGAATGTACCGCGAGGGCACGAACGAGCTCGCGGCCATCACCTCCATGCCACTGGCGCTACCGGAGCTGGAGCGCCTCATCTTCGACCCGGCGTGGGACCGAGTGATCGCGCCGGGCACGCGCCTGCACGTGGTGGGCCCGGCGTCGGGGGAGGACGTGGTGGTGGCAGACCGCGTCTATGCCGCCCCAGGCCGCGAGGCTGCTGGCCACATCTGGGAGCGCGCCGCCACGGAGGCCGACGTGTACGACTACCGCGTGTCGGCCGCCGGCTTTTGGCAGGTTCACACCCGCGCGCCCAGCACGTTACTACGCGCCGTCATGGGGGCGGCCGCCGTGAGCCCGGGCGAGTCGGTGCTCGAGCTGTTCTCCGGCGCGGGACTCTTCACCGTGCCGCTTGCCAAGGCCGTGGGCGATGCTGGCCGGGTGCGGGCGATCGAGGGTTCGCAGCGCGCCGTGACGGATGCGACCGCAAACCTCGCGGGCATGCCATGGGCGAGCGCGAGCGCGGCCAGGATCGACGAGCGGACCGCAGCCAAGGTGAGCGCGGACGCCGTCGTGGCAGACCCGCCGCGCGCGGGCCTGGGCAAGAAGACCGCGTCGGCGCTGGCGAAGGCCGAGGCGCGAATCGTGCTCGTCTCCTGTGACCCGGCCGCGATGGCCCGGGACGTGGCAGAATTGGTGGCAGGCGGAAAGACGGTGGAGTCCATGGCGGCCTTCGACATCTTCCCGCACACGCATCACGTCGAGGTGGTCACCGCGCTGCGATAGAGCGAAATCGATAGACAGGCTCCCCGGAGGCTGATAGTTTGATATCGAGATAATGTGATCCGGGACGTTCATAAGGAGAGCTATGAGCATTGATACCTTTAAGGCCAAGTCCACGCTGCTCGTGGGGGAGAAGGAATACGAAATCTACCGGCTCGACGCCGTGCCGGGCACCGAGAAGCTTCCCTACTCGCTTAAGGTCCTCGCCGAGAACCTCCTGCGCACCGAAGACGGCGCAAACGTGACCGCCGATCAGATCAGGTCGCTGGCCAACTGGGACGCCTCGGCCGAACCCAGCCACGAAATCCAGTTCACCCCCGCGCGCGTGGTCATGCAGGACTTCACCGGCGTGCCCTGCGTGGTTGACCTTGCCACGATGCGCGAGGCCGTGACCGAGCTGGGCGGCAACCCCGATCAGATCAACCCGCTCAACCCGGCCGAAATGGTGATCGACCACTCGGTGCAGATCGACGTCTTCGGCACCGCCAACGCCCTCCAGCGCAACATGGAGATCGAATACGAGCGCAACCAGGAGCGCTACCAGTTCCTGCGCTGGGGCCAGAGCGCCTTCCAGAACTTCAAGGTGGTCCCGCCGGGCACCGGCATCGTCCACCAGGTCAACATTGAATACCTCGCGCGCGTCACCATGGCCCAGGTCAACGACGGCGTGCTGCAGGCCTACCCCGACACGTGCGTGGGTACCGATTCGCACACCACGATGGTCAACGGCCTGGGCGTGCTCGGCTGGGGCGTGGGCGGCATCGAGGCCGAGGCGGCCATGCTCGGCCAGCCCGTGTCCATGCTCATCCCGCGTGTGGTGGGTTTCAAGCTCTCGGGCCAGATCCCCGCGGGCGCCACCGCCACCGACGTCGTGCTCACCATCACCCAGATGTTGCGCGAGCATGGCGTGGTGGGCAAGTTCGTGGAGTTCTACGGCGAGGGCGTGGGCGCCGTGCCGCTGGCCAACCGCGCCACGATCGGCAACATGTCCCCGGAGTTCGGCTCGACCGCCGCGATCTTCCCCATCGACGACGTCACGCTCGACTACCTGCGCCTCACCGGCCGCGACGAGGAGCAGATCGCCCTCGTGGAGGCCTACGCCAAGGAGCAGGGTATGTGGCATGACCCGTCGGTGGAGGTGGAGTACTCCGAATACCTCGAGCTGGACCTGTCCACCGTGGTGCCCTCGATCGCCGGCCCGAAGCGCCCGCAGGACCGCATCGTGCTGTCGGAGGCCAAGTCCGCCTTCCGCGACGTGCTGCCCACGTACGTTAAGGAGGAGATCGAGATGGAGATCGACTCCGCGCTCGAGGCGACCTTCCCGGCTTCCGACCCGGTGGCGCCGGGCGCGGACGACGAGCACCCAGCCCCCGTCGAAGAGCCCGGCGCGGGCCGTCCTCACCGCGTCACCCCGGTGACGCTGGCCGACGGCACGCTAACCGAGCTAGACCACGGCGCGGTGGCGATCGCGTCGATCACGTCGTGCACCAACACTTCCAACCCGTCGGTCATGATGGCGGCCGCGATGCTCGCTCGCAACGCGAACCGCTTGGGGTTGCGTCCCAAGCCGTGGGTGAAGACCTCGATGGCGCCCGGCTCACAGGTGGTGACCGACTACTATGAGGCCGCCGGCCTGTGGGACGACCTCAACGCGCTCGGCTTCAACCTGGTCGGCTACGGCTGTGCCACCTGTATCGGCAACTCCGGCCCGCTGCCGGAGGAGGTCTCGAAGGTGGTCAATGACGCCGACCTTGCGGTGGTTTCCGTGCTCTCCGGCAACCGCAACTTCGAGGGCCGCATCAACCCGGACGTGAAGATGAACTACTTGGCCTCTCCGCCGCTGGTCATCGCCTACGCGCTGGCCGGCACGATGGACTTCGACTTCGGCACCGAGCCGCTCGGCCAGGATAGGGACGGCAACGACGTGTTCCTCGCCGACATCTGGCCCGACGCCGACGAGGTGCAGGCCACGATCGACGCCTCGGTCAACCGCGAGATGTTTACCTCCTCCTACTCCGACGTGTTCGCTGGAGACGAGCGCTGGCGCTCGCTCGACACCCCGGAGGGCTCCACGTTCGCGTGGGACGGGGAGTCGACTTACGTGCGCAAGCCCCCGTACTTCGAGGGGATGACGATGGAGTTAACCCCGGTGGAGGGCATCGAGGGCGCCCGCGTGCTGGCCAAGCTGGGCGACTCGGTGACCACCGACCACATCTCGCCGGCAGGCGCGATCAAGTGGGATTCGCCGGCGGGCCTGTACCTGGCCGGGCGCGGCGTGGAGCGGCGTGACTTCAACTCCTACGGCTCGCGCCGCGGCAACCACGAGGTGATGATCCGCGGCACGTTTGCCAACATCCGCCTGCGCAACCAGCTACTCGACGGCGTGGAGGGCGGCTACACCCGCAACTTCCTTTCCGGCGAGCAGGAGACGATCTTCGATGCCGCGCAGGCCTACCGCGAGGCGGGCGTGCCGCTCGTGGTGCTCGCGGGCAAGGAGTACGGTTCGGGCTCCTCGCGCGACTGGGCCGCGAAGGGCACCGCGCTCCTCGGCGTCAAGGCGGTCATCGCCGAGTCCTTCGAGCGCATCCACCGCTCGAACCTCATCGGCATGGGCGTGCTCCCGCTTCAGTTCCCGGCCGGTGAGAACGCCGATTCGTTGGGGCTTGCGGGCACCGAGGTCTTCACGATCGCGGGGATCGAGGAGCTCAACGAGGGTCGCACCCCGAAGACTGTGAAGGTCCGCACCGAGAAGGACGGCTCGGTGACCGAGTTCGACGCCGTGGTGCGCATCGACACCCCCGGTGAGGCGGACTACTTCCGCAACGGCGGCATCCTGCAGTACGTGCTGCGCAACCTCGCGCGTTCGGCGTAAGGGCATGTGAGCGGGGCGGTGGCCGGGCCTGGCCACCGCCCCGCTCGCGTCCCCGGCGTACAGATTCGTAGAGGTGTGTGGCTCTTGCGCGAAGGAGACGATGGGCAGGTGCAGTGGTAATCTCTATGGGTAGTTCAAAGGAGACCCGGTGATTCTTGATTCGATTACATGCCCCGCGGACCTCGCCTCGCTGAAGAAGAAGGAGCTGGACAAGCTCGCGGCGGAGATCCGCCGCTTCCTCGTGGTCAACGTGGCGAAGACCGGCGGGCACCTCGGCCCCAACCTCGGGGTTGTTGAGCTCACGATCGCCCTCCACCGGGTCTTCGATTCCCCGCGCGACGTGCTCGTGTGGGATACCGGCCACCAGGCCTACGTGCACAAGATCTTAACCGGGCGCAAGGACTTCGATCGCCTGCGCCACGAGGGCGGGCTCTCGGGCTATCCGAGCAGAGCGGAGTCCGAGCACGACGTCGTCGAAAACTCCCACGCCTCCACCGCCCTGTCGTGGGCGGACGGGATCTCGCGCGGCATGCAGATGTCGGGCAAGGATCACCACGTGGTGGCGATCATCGGTGATGGCGCGATGACGGGCGGCATGGCCTGGGAGGCTCTCAATAATATCGCGGAGGACCCGGAGCGCCCCGTCGTTATCGTGCTCAACGACAACGGGCGTTCGTACGCGCCCACCGTGGGCGGGATCGTCCGCCGCTTTGACCCGGTGCGCAAGCTGGACGCCGTGCGAGTCAACCGCGATTATGAAAACTTCCTCGACTGGGGCAAGCGCACGCTCCAGGACGGCGGCCTGCCGGGCAAGCTCACGTACGACACGCTGCGCGGGATCAAGAAGGGCATGAAGGAGATCTTCTTCGACGCCGGCATTTTCGACTCCTTGGGGCTCAAGTACATCGGCCCTGTCGACGGCCACGACATCGTCAGCCTGGAAGAGGCGCTACGGATGGCGCGCGACTTCGGTGGGCCAGTGGTGGTCCACGCGATGACCGAGAAGGGCCGCGGTTACAAGCCTGCGGAGGAGAACAAGGCCGACCGCTTCCACGCCGTGGGCAAGATCCACCCCGAAACCGGCCTGCCGATGGAACCCTCCCGCTTCGGCTGGACCTCGATCTTCGCCGAGGAAATCCTTCAGATCGCGCGTAAGGACGCCGCGATCGTGGGCGTCACCGCCGCAATGCTCCAGCCCGTGGGCCTGTCGCTCATGAAGGAGGAGTTCCCGCGCCGCGTCATCGACGTCGGCATTGCCGAGCAGCACGCCGTGACCATGGCGGCGGGTCTGGCGAAGGCCGGCTTCCATCCCGTCGTGGCGCTCTACGCCACGTTCTTGAACCGCGGCTTCGACCAGCTGCTCATGGACGTTGCCCTCCATGGTGCGCCCGTCACCATCTGCCTCGACCGTGCGGGCGTGACTGGCGACGACGGCGCCTCCCACAACGGCATGTGGGATCTGTCGATGGCGGCGATGATCCCGAACCTGGCGGTGGCCACCCCGCGCGACGAGCCGCGCATGCGCGAGCTCCTCCACGAGGCCACCGCCATCGAGGCGCCCACGATCGTGCGCTACCCGAAGGGGTCGGTGCCGCCCGAGCTGCCGATCACTCGCAAGCAGGGTAGCCTCGATGTGCTGTTCGAGCGCGAGGCCAATGGCAAACCGCTGGTCTTCGTAGGGATCGGCCCCCTGGCCCACACCATGGTCGAGGCCGCGGAGCAAATGGACGAGTCCCTCATCGTGGTCGACCCGCGCTGGGTGCTCCCCACGAACCCCGACCTCGTCGAACTCGTGGCAAGCTCGGCGGGAGCGGTGGTGCTCGAAGATGGGCTCATCGACGGGGGAGTGGGAGACGAGTTACGCTCCGCGCTGGCCCGCGCCGGATCGGACGTGCCCGTGCGCAACCTCGGCGTCCACAAGGCATTCCTCTCTCACGCCTCGCGCTCGACGATCCTTCACCGGGAGGGCATGGACGCAGCCGCTGTCATCGCGGCCGCCGCCAGCCTGCGCTAGCCTCGCACGGCGTCGTCGATGCGGCGCGCCGTGAGCTCGATCTGCCAGGGGCGCGCGCCGTCCTCGGCCAGGTGCGCTTCAAGTTCGGTGAGGGAGTCCCACCCGTTCCATGCCACGAGTTTCTGCGTGCGCGGCTTGAGCACCACTTCCTGGCGGATGCCCAGTTCTTCGGCGATCTCGAGGACCGTGGGGCGCAGGCGTGCCCACCTCTCCGCTGCCTCGGGGCGCTTGCGCCCCCACTCGTTCGTGGGCGGAAACGGGTCGCGCTGCTCGCTGAACCTGCGTTCGGGCAGCATGCGCTCGTCGAGGTGCCAGGCGATGTCGATGGCGTGCCACCACGTGTCAGCATCCTGCTTGCGGGCGCCCTTGCGAAGAAGGGAAGACGTGGCGACGTCGGCGCGCGAGCGCGGTTTGCGCTTGGCGAGCTCGGCCAGCACGGCATTGGGCAGCACCTTGTGGGGCGCGAGGTCGCGGCGCTTGGCCAGATCGTCGCGGGCGTTCCACAGCTCGCGCAACATGGCGAGGGCGCGCTGGTCGCGGATCCCGGCCTGGCGCGACGAGCGGCGCCACGGTTGCTGATGCGGCGGGGCGGGCTTGCGCAAGCGCACCTCTTCGCACTCCTGCGCAAACCACTCGAAGCGGCCCAGCTCCTTGAGCTCGGCTGTCATGACCTCCCGTAGCTCGCCCAGTAGCTCCACGTCGAGCGCGGCGTAGGTGAGCATCGGCAGGGGAAGGGGGCGCTGGGCCCAATCCGAGCGCGAATACTCCTTCGCCAGCGTCCAGCCGAGCGCCCGCTCACACACGGCCTGCAGGGAGATCTTCTCGTATCCGAGAAGGAGCGCCGCGACCTCCGTGTCGAACACTGACGTGGGGCGCAACCCGAGCTCGGCCATGCACACGAGGTCCTGGTGAGCGGCGTGGAGGATCCACGCCTCGTTCATGATCTTCTTCAGCCCGTCCAGGCGGTCCTCGATGCCCACCGGGTCGATGAGCACCGTGCCCGCACCTTCGCGGCGGATCTGGATGAGGTAGGCGCGCGAGGAATAGTGCATCTCGTTGGCGCGCTCTGTGTCCACGCCGAAAGGCCCAGTTCCGGCGGCAAGGCGGGCGACGGCGTCGTCGATGTCATCGTGCGTGACGGGCGGCAGACCCTCACGCGGCTTATCGAGCAGGCGGGCGGGTTCGGGCAGGGTCAAATCTTATCCACCTTACGGATGCTTCGCACTGCCTCACTCGGGCCGAGGCCCGCCATCGAGGCCGCGAAATCGGCCCACGCGTGCAGGTGCTCCGTGAGGTAGACGGTCTGCGGGGTCCACGAGGCGCGAAGCTCCAGTTCCACGCGCGAGGAATTGATGTAGAGCCCGCCAAACGTTTCGTTGAACACGCGGGTGACCGTGCCGTTGAGACTGTGGTAGGAGGCGCCGGCGCCATCGAGCGCGTCGACCAGCCACGACCACGCCACCTCGCCTAGCAGCGGATCGTCACCCATCGTGGCGTCCATCGGCGCCTGGGCGTGCATGACCACCCGGAACGTGCCGTTCCAAGCCGGCTGGCCCGCCGGGTCGTGCAACACCACGAACTTGGCCGAGCCGCGCAGGAAATCCGGATCGAGATTCGGCGAATCGTTCACCTCGGCCTGCAAGGCCACCGCCCACGGCGCGATCCGCGTGGGGCCCGGAATCTGGGCAACGTGGATCTCGGGACGAAACTGCTGGCCCTTAAGGGACTCGAGAGCAGTCACAAACTCCGAAGGCGGCTGTTGATTGGTCACATTAAGACTGTAGCGGCGCGCGGGCGCGCTGTGGCCGCGGCGCGCCGTTGGAGCCCGCCCATCTTAGCGAAAGACCGCCACTCCGGGCCCCTCGAAGCGCACCTGCCCCTCCTCAATCGCCGTGGCGTCCCACGCGAGCACGAGCTCCCCGCCCGGGGCTGCTAGGCTCCGCGGTCCGTCCGCGATGGAGAAGACCACGGTGGTCCCGCCCCGCCGCATCCAGCCCGCCTCGCCGTCCAGGTCGAACTCGGTGCGCAAGCGGTCGCCCGAGGCGATGTCCGGATCCTGGCGCAGCGCGATGAGGGCGCGGGTGAACTCGAGTAGGCGGCGGTGACCCGCGTCCTCCGCCTCAGACCAGTCGAGCTTGGACTCCAGGAAGGCCTGCTCGGACTGCGGGTCCGGCATTGCCACCTCCTCATCTCCGTAGACGGAGGTCATGTCCCACGAGGAGAATTCCGCTTCGCGCCCGGCCTTGATGAGCGGGCCGAGCTCGGGGCCGTGGTCCGTGAAGTAGTTAAACGGGCGGGCCGTGCCCCACTCCTCGCCCATGAACAGCATGGGGGTGTAGTGGGAGAGCAGGATGAGCGCGCGCGACACGGCGAGCGCGCCGGGGGAGAGCGAGCGGGCGGGTCGGTCGGAGATGAGGCGGTTGCCCACTTGGTCGTGGTTCTCGTCGAAGACGATGAAGTGGTGGCCGCTCACGCCTTCGGGGATCGGCTTACCGCGCGGGGCCGGCTCGAACCGCAGTTCCTGGCCCACCCTGACGAAGCCGTGGCGGAAGGCTTGGCGCATCGCGGCCGGGTGCTTGTAGTCGGCGTAGTAGGCGTTCGCCTCGCCGGTCAGCCACACGTGCAAGGCGTGGTGGACGTCGTCAGCCCACTGCATGTCCATCCCGAACCCGCCCTCGCAGGTGGGAGCCACCATCGCCGGGTCGTTGAGGTCCGACTCCGCCGTGAGGGTCAGGCGCCGGCCGAGCGCGCGCCCGAGCTGCGCCACCTCGTCCGAGAGCTGGGCGAGGAAGTGGTAGTCCGAATCGTCGCGCAGGTGGGGGACGGCGTCGAGGCGGAGAGCATCGAAGTGGTAGTCGCGCAGCCACTGGAGGGCGTTGTCGATGAGGTAGCGGCGCACGTGCTCCGCCCCCTCGGAATCGAGGTTGAGCGCCTCGCCCCACGGCGTGTGGTGGCGGCTGGTGAAGTACGGGCCGAACTGGGCCAGGTAGTTCCCGTCGGGCCCAAAGTGGTTGTAGACCACGTCCAGGCACGCCGACATCCCACGGGCGTGGATCGCGTCCACGAGCGCCGCCAGGTCCTCAGGGCGGCCGTAGGGGCGATGGATGGCGTAGATCGACACACCGTCGTACCCCCAGCCGCGCGTTCCCGGCATGGGCGCGATCGGCATGAGCTCGACGACGTTGACCCCCAGCTCGCGCAAGTAGTCCAGCTTCTCGATCGCTGCAAGGAACGTGCCCTCCTCGGTGAACGTGCCCACGTGCAACTCGTAGAAGACCTTGCCGGCGAGCTCCTCGCCGTGCCAGTCGGTGTCCGTCCAGGTGAACGACGCCAGGTCCACCAGTTCGCTCGGACCGTGCGGCCCCTCGGGCTGGCACATCGAGCGCGGATCCGGCAGGGCCATCCCGCCGTCGACTCGCAGCTGGTAGCGCGTGCCGGTGGGCAGCTCGTCGGACAGGGCAAAGTGGCCATCGGCCGTGGGCTGCAAGGCGAGCTCGCGGCCCTCGATGATCGCGGTAACGGACCCGGCGCTGGGCGCCCACACAGAAATCTTAGGCATCAATCTTCTCCAAAACGGCGGCGGGGAATCGGCCGAGGACCTCGGCGAGGTCGCGGGTGCCACCCTCGACCTCGGCGCCCGTCAGTACGTTGAGCCAGGATCCCTCGGGCAGGACCACGGTGTACTCGCCGGCAAACTCGGGCACGTGGCGCATCGCCACCGTGGCCAGGATCGCCTGATCGGCGCGGGTGCGGGCGAAGGCGAGCGCGTAGCCGGTGGACACGGGCAGTGCCTGGTAGCCGCACTCGGCCGACGCGAGCTCGGGCAGCTCCCGGCGCAGGCGCGCAAGCCGCGAAGTAAACCACAGCTTCTCCTGATCCAGGCTTGGGGAGGAGGGAAGGCCATCGCGGTCGAGCTTGGCAAGCATCTTGGCAAGCCCTGTGAAGTCCACTGGGCGGCGGTTGTCCGGATCCACCAGCGAGGTCTGGGTGACCTCCTCGCCGTTGTAGGTGTCCGGCACGCCAATCGCCGTCATTTGAATCGCTTTCTGGCTGAGGATCATCGTGCGGGTCGCGGCCCGGGTCAGCTCGTGGAAGTCGGCGAGAAGGGCCAGGGCGTCGTCGTCGGACAGGATCGCGCTCGCGTAATCGAGCATGCCCTGCTCACCGGCCTCGTTCTGCTCGGTCCACGTGGTCCACGACTTTTGCTCGCGGGCGGCCTTGAGCAGGTAGTCCTCGAGCCGACGTTGCTCGATCGGGCCGCCGTCCCACGTGCCGATCAGCGTCTGCCACAGGAGGTTTTCCATCTGCCCGTCGAGGTCGGCGGGGCGCTCGTCGGCCACGAGGTCGCGCGCCTGGGTGAGCGTCGCGATCCACTCCTGCGCATACTGGGAGATAGGCGCGATCCGTGCGCGCACGTCCTCGCACCTCTTCGTGTCGTGGGTGGAGAGCGTGGACATCGTTACCGGCCAGGTCAGGTGCGTGCGGGTCTGGAAGTCGTGGAACTGGTCCGGGGTGGTGGTGAAGTGGCTCGGGCCCCCGCCCACCTCGTTCGCGCTGGTCAGCGCGGTGTACCGGTAGAACGTGGTGTCCTCGACTCCCTTGGCCATGACGGCGCCGCACACCTGCTGGAAGCGCACGATCACCTCGTTGCGCCGTGATTCGTGCGTGCGCCCGGCCGATCCAATCTCGTTGCCGAGCAGGATATCGATGACGACGTCCAGGCTCTCCTGCCGATCCGCGTCGAGGTTGCGGGCGGCGCGCTCGGCGGCCGCGCGCAGCACGCGCTCGTCTTCCGGGTCGGGGCGCTCGCCTGGCACCACGTAGGCGCGGTAGCGGTCCATGTGGACCACGAGCTCGACCACGACGTCGCGCAGAGAGCGGAACGTGTGGTCGCGCAGCCGGACGTCGGAATGGCAGATGGCCGCCAGCAGGCTGGCCAGCCGGTCCACTTCGGCAAAGAGCGAGGTGGCCACGATCTGCCGCTTGGCCTTGACCTCCACGGTGGCCACCGAGTCTGTGGAGCCCGACATCTCTCCGTACAGCTGGGTGAGGGCCGGAAGGCCCTCCGGGGCGGTGAAAAGGCCTTGCAGGCGCTGCAGCGTGTCGTAGCCCGTGGTGCCGGCCGCCGGCCAATCGGTGGGCAGGGTCTCCTCGCCCTCCAAGATCTTCTCCGCCACCGACCAGGCACCGCCCGAGGCCTCGTGCAAGTTGCGGAAATAGCCGCGGGGGTCCGCCAGCCCGTCGGGGTGGTCGATGCGGAAGGCATCGATCAAGCCCTCCTCGAACAACTCGATGAGCAGCGCGTGGGACTGGCGGAAAACTCCCTCGTCCTCCACGCGGATCGCCGCGAGTGTGTCCACGTCGAAGAAGCGCCGGTAGTTGATCTCTTCGTTCGCCACCCGCCAGTGAGCCAGCCGGTAGTACTGGGCGTCGAGCAACTCCGCGAGCGGCAATGCCTCCGTGCCCCGGCGCACGGGGAACACGTGGTCGTAGTAGCACACCACCTGGGTGGGCCCATCCTCCTCGAAGCCGGGTACCACCATCTTCTCGATCGTGATCTCGCCGGTGGCGAGCACCTTGCCGATCCTGTCACCCAGCACCGGCATGAGTAGCCCGTCCCCCGAATCGGACAGCGAAATGTCAAACCACGCGCGGTAGGGCGAATCCTCCCCATCCCGCAGGGCCGACCACAGCGCCCGGTTGCGATACAGGGGCGTGGGCACCGCCATGTGGTTCGGCACGATGTCGACGATGAGGTGCATGCCGGTGTCGTGAATCGCCCTCGACACGCTCCGGAACGCCTCGATGCCGCCGAGGTCGGCGGAGATGCGCTCGTGGTCGACGACGTCGTAGCCGTGCATCGAACCCGGCGCCGCCTGAAGGATGGGGGAGAAGAACACGTCCGTGATCCCGAGGCTGGCAAGGTAGGGCACGATGGCCTCAACCGCGGCGAAATCGAAGTCGGGGCTGACCTGGATGCGGTAGCTCGTCACCGGCTGGTGGCGGCCCTTGGACGGGACATGAGAATGGTGGCGGACGACGACATCTTCAACAGGCATAAAACTCCTTGGTGGCGAAATATTGGGCAAGCCCCCGCAGCGCCGCTGACAGCCGGCGGGGGCTCGCATCACTTATGCGGTGCCAACACGTGCTCACGCACGGCGGTATCGGACACGGTTCCCACCGCCGGGCCGGCCTCCGAGCTGGCGGCGTTGAGGGAGGTGCGCAGGTCGCTATCCATGAGCCCGCGCTCGGTGGCATTGTGGCGCACGAGGATCGTGATCGACCTCGCTGTCACAGGGAAGACATCCCCGCCACCCAAGACGGCGCCGAGCGTGGCGTCGTCGTCGGTAGACAAAATCACCGTCCACGTGGTGTCCGTGTCGGTGCCGGGGATCGTGAAGTCCAGATCTTCTTCGGAGGCGTTGTAGGCCAGCAGGAAATCGTCGTCGATCACGCGCTCGCCGCGCGCGTTCGGCTCCGCGATACGCTCGCCGTTCAGGTACACCATGACCGAGCGCGCAAACCACGTGTCCCAGTCCTCGTCCTCCATGAGCTCGCCATTGTTCGCGAACCACATGATGTCCCCGCGCTCCGACTCGCCGCCGCGGCCGGCGTCGCCCATAAAGAAACGACGCCGCCTGAACACCGGGTGGTCGTGGCGCAACCTGATGACCTGTTGTACAAAGGCGTGCATGTCGAGTTGGGCCTCGTCCAGGTCCCAGTTCACCCACGCCAGCTCGTTGTCCTGGCAGTACGTGTTGTTGTTGCCCTCCTGCGTGCGGCACAGCTCATCGCCGTGGGAGATCATCGGCACGCCCTGGGAGGTGAGCAGGGTGGTGAAGAAGTTCTTCATCTGCCGTGTGCGCAGCTTGAGGACCTCCGGGTCGTCCGTGGGGCCCTCGGCTCCCATGTTCCACGACTTATTGTTTGACGAGCCGTCCGCCCCGCCCTCGCCGTTTGCCTCATTGTGCTTCTCGTTATAGGAGACGAGGTCGGCAAGCGTGAAGCCGTCGTGGGCCGTGATGAAGTTGATCGAGGCGAACGGGCGGCGCCCCGAATGTTCGTACAGGTCCGACGAACCCGTCAGGCGCGAGGCGAACTCGGACAGCACGGAGGGCTCCCCGCGCCAAAAATCGCGCATCGTGTCACGATAATCGCCATTCCACTCGGTCCACAGCGGCGGGAACTCGCCCACGTTGTACCCGCCCTCGCCCACGTCCCACGGCTCGGCAATGAGCTTGACCTGGGAGATGATCGGGTCTTGCTGGATAATGTCAAAGAAGGCCGACAGTTTGTCCACCGCGTGCAACTCACGGGCAAGCGTGGAGGCCAAGTCGAAACGGAAGCCGTCCACATGCATGTCCACCACCCAGTAGCGCAGCGAATCCATGATGAGCTGCAACGAGTGCGGGGAGGACATGTTGAGTGAATTGCCCGTGCCCGTGGTGTCGAAGTAGTGGGCCAGGTCGCCGTCGACCAACCGGTAGTAGGCGCGGTTGTCAATGCCGCGGAAGGACAGGGTGGGGCCCATGTGGTTGCCCTCGGCCGTGTGGTTGTAGACCACGTCGAGGATCACCTCGATGTCGGCGTCATGGTAGGCCTTGACCATCGCCTTAAACTCCTCCACCTGCGAGCCCACCTCGCCCGAGGAGGAGTAGGTGTTTTGTGGGGCGAAGAAGCCGATCGTGTTGTATCCCCAGTAGTTGGACAGGCCCTTGTCCTGCAACGAGGTGTCATTGACGAACTGGTGGACCGGCATGAGCTCAACCGCGGTCACCCCCAGCTCCTTGAGGTACTGGACCATCGCCGGGTGAGCCATACCCATGTACGTGCCGCGCAGCTCTTCGGGGATATCCGGGTGGATCGCCGTCATGCCCTTGAGGTGGGCCTCGTAAATCACCGTGTTGTGGTACTCGTGCTTAGGCGGGCGGTCATGGCCCCAGTCGAAGAAGGGGTTGACCACCACCGACAGCATCGTGTGCCCGAGGGAGTCCACCTCGGCACGCTTATCTGGATCATTGAAGTCGTAGGAGAAGTTTGCCTGGTGGTTATCCACTTGGCCCTCGATCGCCTTCGCGTACGGGTCGAGGAGGATCTTCGACGGATCGCAACGGTGGCCGTTTTCCGGCTCGAAGGGGCCGTGGACCCGGAACCCGTAGCGCTGGCCGGGCCGGATGCCGGGCAGGTAGCAGTGCCAGACGTGGGCGTCGACCTCGCGTAGCTCCACGCGCGATTCGCCCCCCGAATCGTCGATGAGGCACAGCTCGATCTTGTCTGCCACGGAGGAGAAGATCGCGAAGTTCGTTCCGGTGCCATCGAAAGTGGCGCCGAGCGGATAGGGTTTTCCAGGCCAAATTTCCATAACATATAGACTCTCACGTCTGGCACTGCTTTGGGTAAAGATGAGGCCAGAGGCGAAAAAGCGCAAGTCGTTCGCGCGATGGTGCAGGTGCGCACGGCTTGACGCCATGGGGTTTTATACAGGGAAGGTGCGGCACGTATGGCCGCTGAGGATAGATGGTGGGCGATACTGGGATCGAACCAGTGACCCCTTCCGTGTGAAGGAAGTGCGCTACCGCTGCGCTAATCGCCCTAGGATCAGGTGATCTCTGCTCAAAGACAGTAGCTGACAATCGAGGGTAGAAGCAAACGCAATCGGCGTAGCGCACGTCACGTTATCCGGATTAGACACCGGTCGAAGATTATGGCTATATTAATCAGGCAGTCAGCGAGACGCGATCGAGCTGATATGCGGATGTAGCTCAGCTGGTAGAGCACCACCTTGCCAAGGTGGGGGTCGCGGGTTCGAATCCCGTCATCCGCTCGAAGGCCAAGTAATGTAGGATTACTTAACCACTTGGTGGGTTGGCCGAGAGGCGAGGCAGCGGCCTGCAAAGCCGTATACACGGGTTCGAATCCCGTACCCACCTCTCAATCAGGGCGATTGGCGCAGTTGGTTAGCGCGCTTCCTCGACACGGAAGAGGTCACTGGTTCGAATCCAGTATCGCCCACCACGTCCCCAGCACGCTGGGGATTTTTTCATGCCCGCTGCACGTTGGCGGCGAGGAGCACCTGGCTTTCCCACGGCGTTGTGGCTGGCCCGGCCGTCGTCGTGAGGAAGCCCGGCCGTCGTCGCGGGGCCGCTCGCAAACGCGACACTAAACCGCAAGATGCGGCACTAATTTACCGTGAATTAGTGCCGCATCTTGCGGTTTTGTATAGCATCTGCGCAGAGGAGGGCAGGGCGCAGGTGGGCCCGGCGGGCAGGGCGGGGCGCGGGTGCGCCCGCCGCGGTGCGTGTGGGTGCTAGTCTTCGGCGGGCTCCACTCGCCGGAAGGCGCTCATAGCAAGCAGCGCGGAGACCGTGAAGAGCATGATGACGACGACGATCCGGACGTCAACCACCGCGCCCGCGGCGCGCGCGATGCCGGTCGAGGCGAGGATGAGGGAAAGTGAGCCGAAGATGGCGGTGCTGATACGCATTTAATTTCCTTTCGGGAGTGAGCTGAGATAGAGGGATCCGTAGGAGAAGTTGATGGTGGCCGTAGTGACGGCATCGGGGTTGGTGATGGCGGCGGGGGAGTAGATGCGCACGCTCTCCCCGGCCCCGAGGTGGACGTTGCTCCACCATCTCTCGTCCGGGTTGTCGCCCGTGTCGTAGACGGGTTCGGTCCAGGTTTCGCCGGCGACGTCGACCCGCCAGGGTTCCCAACCGTTGAGGGCGACGTCGGCCACGCCGTAGACGTCTTCGTTGCGGGTGACTTCGATAATGATTGGGTCTGATTCTCTGAAGAGGTAGGGGGCGTCGGCGAGGATGAAGGCGTCGACGTTGTAGTCGCGCAGCTGGCCGGGATCGCTGTTGACCCCGGAGTGGGACACGGACAGCAGTGAGGGCCGCTCGCTCGAGCCGAAGGAGACGAGCTCGAGGTTCGGCGCGGTCACCATGGATGTGGGCATGATGAGGGCGATCGCGAGCGCGGCCGACGCCGGCAGGGCCAGGAACCAGGCGAGCGCGGTGAGCCATGTGGCTCGCAGGCCGCGCACTCCGGCGTACATGACGCCGATGGCGACGATACCAAGGCCCACGCTGAGCGTCATGAGGATCGCGGCGACCTTGCCCGGCACGGCGAGCAGGGCGATCGCGCTGCCGATAAAGGCGATGGCGACGACGACCGAGATGGCCTGTCCGCCAAGTGCCGGCTTTTTGGGCTTGGGCTCCTTGAGCGGCCGCACCGGGTGAGCGGGCGCGGGGAATTCTGAGCCCGGCCCGTACGGCGCGGACCCGAACTGGGCGGCATCGTACACGCCACGCGGCGTGCTTCGCCGCCCGTTGCGCCAGAGCACGAAGAGCACAGAGACGAGGATCACCAGTACGCCCATCAACGCCAGGCCGGGGGCCCGGTTGAGCGCGAAGTCGGCCCAGACGGCGACGAATGGCACGAAGACCACCGCGCCCACCAGGATGAGGATGATGGAGGCCGCAAACGCGGAGTCAGGATTGCGCAGCGCGCCTTCGGCCACGATCTCCTCCGTGGCGTAGGAGGGAATGAGGAGCCAGCCGAGCCCATAGAGGAGGAAGCCGATTCCGCCGACGATGGCGAGCGCAACGAAGGCCAGGCGGACCAGCACGGCGGAGATGCCCCAGCGGTGGGCGAGGCCGGCACAGACGCCGCCAGCGAGTGCGTCAGGCGTGCGGCGCAGGGGCCGGGAGCGAAGGGAGTCGTAAAGTTTCATGTCTTCATTCTTCGCTATCGACGGGCCCGAATCGGCCCTGAACACCCCTGAAAGAACCCTGATCCTTCCCCGAAAACCCCTGATTTCGGCCGTTCGTGGTTGGGTTCGGGGCCGCGGGGTGAGACGATCGAGGCATGGAAGACTATGCAGATCTCTTGGCGCCGTGGGCCACCGCGCGCCCGGCCCTTGAGCGGCGGGAGCCCAAGATCCTGGCCGGCGTGTGCCAGGGACTCGCCCAGCACCTTGGCGGGTCGGTGCGCATGTGGCGGTTGGCCTTCCTTCTGCTGTGCTGGACCGTGGTGCCCGTGGTTGTCTACGCGGTGCTCGCGCTCACGCTGTCGCGCGAGGGGGCCGACGTCTCCACGCGCCGGCTCGTCAAGCCGCTCGCGTCCGGCGAGGACTCCCGGCCCACCACCGCCGTGGCACTCGGCGCGATGGGCGTCATCATCCTGCTCGTGATCGTCGGATACTTCCCGGGCGCGCTCGCCGTGCTTCCGCTCGCACTCATCCTCGCCGGCGGCGCGATCGCCTGGTCCGTCCAGGGCCGTTGGGCCAGCCTCGCGCTCGGAGTCGGCCTGCTGGTTGCAACGATGGGCGCGGTCGTCGTCGTGGAGAACGTGGTCGACAGCGCCGACGCCACCACCGCATTCCTTACGGGCTTCGCCGCGCTCGCCGTGGGCGCCTTCGTCCTCTACCCCTCCCAGATGCGCTCGCGCATGCACGCCCGCGAGCAAGACGCCCAGCTCGTCCGGGAGGAAACCCGCGCCGACATCGCTGCCCACCTGCACGACTCCGTCCTCCAGACCCTCGCCCTCATCCGCTCGCGTGCCGACGACGCCGACGCCGTCCGTGTCCTCGCTCGCCAGCAGGAGGCTGAGTTGCGCGACTACCTCTATTCAGACCGGCGTGATGACACGTCGGTAGCCACTGTCCTCACCCGGCGTGCGCGGGAGGTGGAGGCGACGTACGGCGCGCAGGTCGACGTCGTGATTACGGGGGATATGGAGGTGACGGCGCGGACGCAGGCCCTCATCGACGCCGCCGGTGAGGCCCTGACGAACGCGTGCAAGCACGGAGGTAGCCCCATCTCGATGTACGCCGAGCTGGGGGACGGCGGGGATGTGTGGGTGCGCGACCGCGGTGAGGGCTTCGACGTGGGTAGCATTGGTGAGGACCGGCGCGGGGTGCTCCACTCGATCTACGGGCGCATGGAACGCGCGGGCGGGCGCGCGAACATCCGCTCCCCGCTACCGACGGGCGGCACCGAGGTCCACATGAGCGTGGAGGAGGAACAATGAAAGTCATCGTGGTCGACGATCACGCCCTGGTCCGCGCGGGCATCATCGCCCAGATCGACGGGCAGGGCGTTCAGGTGGTAGGCCAGGCGGCGAGCGTGGACGAGGCGATCGATGTGATCCGGGCCGTGGACTGTGACGTCGTCCTGCTCGACGTCCACCTGCCCGGCGGCGCGGGCGGAGGCGGCGCGGAAGTCATCCGGGCTTTCGCCGGCGAAGGCGGCCCGCGCTTCCTTGCCCTTTCGGTGTCGGACGCGGCTGAAGACGTTGTGTCCGTCGTGCGCTCGGGTGCGCGCGGCTACGTCACCAAGTCCATCAACAGGGACGAGCTCATCGAGGCGCTCGAACGGGTGGTAGCCGGCGACGCCGCCTTCTCACCCAAGCTTGCGGGCTTCGTCCTTGACGCCTTCGGCACGTCGCGCAGCGCCGTGGCCGAGCGTGACGAGGAGCTCGACCGGCTCTCGGCGCGCGAGCAGGACGTCATGCGGCTCATCGCCCGCGGCTACACCTACAAGGAGACCGCCTCCGAGCTGTTCATCTCGGTCAAGACCGTGGAGACCCACGTGTCGGCCTGCCTGCGCAAGCTTCAGCTTTCCAACCGCAAGGAACTCTCGCGCTGGGCGGCGGCCCGGGGTATCTAGTCGCCCGTCAGCACTCGATGACGTTGACGCCCACGTGCACCGCGAGCCCGCCGAGTGCCGTCTCCTTATATTTGGCCTGCATGTCCTTGCCCGTCTCGCGCATGGTGGCGATGACGGAGTCGAGGGAGACGAGGTGCGAGCCGTCTCCGCGCAGGGCGGTGCGGGCGGCGGCCACGGCCTTGATTGCGGCGATGGCGTTGCGCTCGATGCAGGGGATTTGCACCAGGCCACCCACCGGGTCGCAGGTGAGACCGAGGTTGTGTTCCATCGCGATCTCGGCGGCGTTTTCCACCTGGCGGGGACTGCCACCGAGCACGGCGGCGAGGCCCGCGGCGGCCATCGAGCACGCCGATCCGACCTCACCCTGGCAGCCGACTTCGGCGCCCGAGATGGAGGCGGTGGTCTTGAAGATCATGCCGATCGCGCCGGCGGTGAGGAGGAAGGTCTCCACCGCATGGGCGTCGAGCCCGATGAAGTCACGGCAGTAGTGCATGACGGCCGGGATGATCCCGGCGGCGCCGTTCGTGGGCGCGGTGACCACACGGCCGCCCCCGGCGTTCTCCTCGTTGACTGCCAGCGCGTAGAGCCCGATCCAATCCATGGCCCGAAGCGGGTCGAGGGCATCGGATTCGGCGAGGAGGGCGGTGTGGAGCTTCGGGGCGCGGCGCAACACCTGGAGGCCACCGGGGAGCACACCTTCGTGACCGAGCCCGGTGGCAACGCACCCCTGCATGACCTCCCAGATGGCGGCCAGCCCGCTCGCGATCTCCGCCGTGGTGTGCAAAGCGAGTTCGTTGGTGCGCGCAACTTCGGCGATCGACATGCCGGTGCGATCGCAGATGAGGAGCAGCTCGTCGGCCGTGCGGAAGGGGTGGGGGAGGTCGGCGGTGGGGATGATGGCCATGTCGGCGTCCTCCTCGCACACCACGAAGCCGCCGCCCACGGAATAATAGGTGCGCTCAAACACGAGCTCCTCGCCGCTCCATGCGCTCATCGTCATAGCGTTGGGGTGCCCGGGAAGCTCGGTACGGCCGATGAGCTCGATGTCGGTGGCCGGGTCAAAGTCGATGGTGACCTGCCCGTCCGCCGTGGCGAGCGGAAGGCGACGATCGGTGCGGACCTTCCCCACGGCGTCGCCGACCCGCTCAGGCTGCACGCGCGCCGGTTCAAAGCCCATGAGGCCGAGGATGACAGCCTTGTCGGTGCCATGCCCGATCCCGGTGGCGCCCAGCGAGCCGTAGAGCCGCACCCGCACGCGGTGAACCGTGCCGGGCAGGTGGCCGGCAAACATGTGGGCGGCCGTCATCGGCCCCGACGTATGCGAGGACGACGGGCCGATCCCGATCTTGAACAGGTCAAACACGCTTAAGCTCATGGGACGATAGTAACGGTATGCAGGGCTTCACATGAAGGTGAGAAAAGGCCCGCTCACGTGGCGGGGTATGATGGCGACGTGCGTACCTTGTCTGTGCGTACCGGATGAGAGGAGCCAGGGTGCCCAACCTAGTAATTGACGGCGACTCGCTGCAGATCAGCGAGTCCGTGAGCGGCATTGACCACTTCAAGGACAGCAAGGAGATCGTCGCGCTTCGCGTGGACGGCGAGCTGAAGGACCTGGCCACGGACCTGGCCACGTTGCCCGACGGCGCCACTGTCGAAGGAGTCACGATCCACGAGCAGGACGGCCTGAACATCCTGCGCCACTCGGCCACCCACGTGCTCGCCCAGGCGGTCCAGAACAAGTTCCCGTCCGTCAACCTCGGCATCGGCCCGTTCATCACCGACGGCTTCTACTACGACTTTGGCAACATCCCCGCCGTCACCCCCGAGCTCCTCAAAGAGCTGGAGAAGGACATGGCGCGGATCGTGAAGGAGGGCCAGCGTTTCGTGCGTCGCCCGATTTCCGACGACGCCGCCGCGGCCGAGCTCGCCGACCAGCCCTACAAGCTCGAGCTCATCTCCCTCAAGGGCGGCTCCGACGCCGATAACGACCAGGCGGCCGAGGGGGCCTCGGTGGAGGTCGGCGGGGGAGAGCTGACGATGTACGACAACGTCAACCGCCGTGGGGAGACCGTCTGGACCGACCTGTGCCGCGGCCCGCACCTGCCGAACACGAAGCTCATCGGCAACGGGTTTTCCCTCACCCGCTCCTCGGCCGCCTACTGGCGCGGGGACCAGGCCAAAGACTCCCTCCAGCGCATCTACGGTACCGCGTGGCCGAGCAAGGACGAGCTGCTCGCCTACAAGACACGGATCGAGGAGGCGCAAAAGCGAGACCACCGCAAGCTCGGCAACGAGCTCGACCTCTTCTCTTTCCCTGACGAGATCGGCTCCGGCCTGGCAGTCTTCCACCCCAAGGGCGGCATCATCCGCATGGTGATGGAGGAATACTCCCGCAAGCGCCACCTGGAGGCCGGCTACTCCTTCGTTAACACCCCGCACATCACCAAGGGCAACCTCTTCCAGATCTCGGGCCACCTGGATTTCTACCGCGACGGCATGTACCCGCCCATGCATATGGACGAGGTGGTCGACGCCGAGGGCAATGTGGTCAAGGAAGGCCAGGACTACTACCTCAAGCCGATGAACTGCCCGATGCACAACTTGATCTTCCGCTCCCGCGGGCGCTCCTACCGCGAGCTGCCGCTGCGCCTGTTCGAGTTCGGCACGGTCTACCGTAACGAGGCCTCCGGCGTCATCCACGGCCTGACCCGCGCTCGCGGCTTCACCCAGGACGACGCCCACATCTACTGCACCCGGGAGCAGATGAAGGAGGAGCTGACCGCGCTGCTCGACTTCGTGCTGTCGCTACTCAAGGACTACGGCCTGGACGACTTCTACCTCGAGCTGTCTACCAAGGATCCGAAGAAGTACGTAGGTGATGACGAGGTGTGGGAGGAATCCACGCGCGTGCTCGAGGAGGTGGCCACCGCCTCCGGCCTGGAGCTGGTGCCGGATCCGGAGGGCGCCGCCTTCTACGGGCCGAAGATCTCGGTTCAGGCCAAGGACGCACTCGGGCGCACCTGGCAGATGTCCACCATTCAGCTCGACTTCAACCTGCCCGAGCGCTTCGAGCTCGAATACACCGCACCCGACGGCTCGCGCCAGCGCCCGGTGATGATCCACCGCGCGCTCTTCGGCTCGATCGAGCGCTTCTTCGGCGTGCTGACTGAGCACTACGCGGGGGCCTTCCCGGCGTGGCTCGCGCCGGTGCAGGTGCGCTGCGTGCCGGTGGCCGAGGCCTTCGACAACTACCTGTTCGAGGTGGCGGACAAGCTGCGGGCGCGGGGCGTGCGCGTGGAGGTCGACACCTCCGATGACCGCTTCGGCAAGAAGATCCGCAACGCCTCGAAGGACAAGATCCCCTTCACGCTTATCGCTGGTGGCGACGACGCGGCGGCCGGCGCGGTCTCCTTCCGCATGCGCGACGGCTCGCAGGACAACGGCATTGCCGTGGACGAGGCGATCGAGCGCATCTGCGCGGCCATCGACAACCATGAGAACCAGTAGGGAGTAGCCATGCTGTCTCGCAGCGGCCGGCCGCTGGCCAAGGTCATCTTCGGCCCTATCGCCAAGGCCCTGGTCCGGATGGGGGTCACCCCCAACGCCGTCACGATTGTGGGCGGGGTGGCCTCCTCGGCCGCCGCGCTGGTCCTCTTCCCGCTTGGCTACCTGCTGGTGGGTGCGCTTGTGGTGACCATTCTCGTCATCTTCGACAACCTCGATGGTCAGATGGCGCGCATGACGAGCAAGAGTACGAAGTTCGGGGCCTTCCTCGATTCGACCATGGACCGCTTCGCGGACGGGGCGATCTTCGCCGCGCTCGCCATGTGGGGCTACCTCCAAGCCGACGAGCCGACGAAGGCCTGGGTGGTGTCGGGAGCGATCGCGGCCGCCGTCGTCGGCGGAATCGTTCCGTATGCCCGGGCGCGCGCCGAGGGCGTGGGCTATTCGGCGTCGGTGGGGCTGGCCGAGCGGGCCGACCGCCTGGTGTTCGCCCTCATCCTCGTGCTCGCCACCGGGTTTGGAGCCACGCACTGGGTGATGGCGATCGGTCTGTGGGTGCTCGCGGTGCTTGCCCTGTTCACGGTGGGGCAGCGGATCGTCTACGTCTACAAGCAGATGGCACAGGCTGGTGACGCGTGAATATCCTGCGCGTATTTGCGGCCGCCTCGTGGCTGGTGAAGACGCTGCCTGAGCCGGTGGGCCGGGCGATCTTCCGGGCCGTTGGTACGGTCACGGGCGCGTCGAACATGCGCGGGGCCGTCCAGCTGCGGGCGAACCTTGAACGGATTGTGCCCGCGGCCGGCTCGTGGCGGGCGCGGCGGCGCAGCGCGAAGGCGATGCGCTCGTACATGGACTACTACTATGAGATGTTCCGGCTGAGCTCGCTCACCCCCGACCAGATCGACGCACGCGTGAGCTGTGAGAACGTCGAGGCGTTCCGGGAGCACCTGGCGGCGGGGAGGTCCGCGTCGGCGGCGCTGTTGCACATCGGCAACTGGGACCTGGCAGGGGCCTGGGCCACGAAGCACCTCGCGCCGGTGCACTCGATTGCAGAGAAGCTCAATCCGCCCGAACTCGCGGACCAGTTCCTCGATTTCCGCCGCTCGATCGGGTTGACCATCTACCAGACCGGCGGCGGGGCGATTGCGAGCCTCGAGCGCTCGATGCGCGAGGAGTCGGTGATCGTCACGCTCCTGTGCGACCGCGACCTGTCGGCCTCCGGTGTTCAGGTGAATCTGACGGGCAAGCCGGTGCGCGTGGCGGTCGGCTCGGCCCTGCTTGCCCAGCGCACGGGAGAGCCCATGTGGCCGATCACCATCGTCACCGACGATTTCGGCCACGACGCCGAACGGGTGCGCCGCTCCGGGAGCCGCTACGGTATCAAGATCATCTTCGGCGAGCCGATCAGCGCCGGCGTCGGCCCGGAGGCGAGCGCGGAGGAGCGCGAGGCCGACATCTTGCGGATGAACCAGGAGTGGCTGGACCAGGTGGGGCCGTTGCTTGCCAGGCACGTGACGGATTGGCATATGCTTCAAAAGGTATTCGTCGAGGACCTGGACCCCGAGCGGCTGGCCAGGGCGAAGGAAACCACATGAAGATAGGAATTGCCTGCGGGTATTCGTGGGACGTGCACGGGGGCGTGCAATATCACATCCGCGATCTTGCCAAGGAGCTCATCGTGCGCGGACACGAGGTGTCGGTCATTGCACCGGCGGAGAACACGCCTGCGGAGGAGTTCGTGTGCCCCGTCGGCGCGGCGATCCCGGTCCGCTACAACGGCTCGGTGGCCCGCCTCAGCTTCGGGCCGCGGGTGAACCGCGAGGTGCGTAAGTGGCTCAAGCAGGGCGACTTCGACGTGCTCCACGTGCACGAGCCCTTCACCCCGTCGGTATCGATGCTGGCGCTCATGAGCGCCGAGTGTCCGGTGGTCTCCACCTTCCACACGGCGATGGACCACTCGCGCATGCTGACGCTCGCTTCCCCGTTCCTCGTGCCAATCCTGGATAAGATCCAGGCGCGCATCGCGGTGTCAGAGGAGGCCCGGCGCACGGCCGTCCAGCATCTGGGCGGGGACGCCTGGGTGATCCCCAACGGCGTGTTCGTCTCCGACCTGCAGATCGACGGTCCTGACCCGCGCTTCACCGGCACGCCCGAGGCGCCCACGCTGGCCTTCCTTGGCCGGCTGGACGAGCCGCGCAAGGGCCTGCCCGTGGTCGCCGAGGCCTTTGACCAGATCCGCGCGGCGCATCCCGGCGTGCGGATGCTCGTGGCGGGCAAGGGCGATGAGGATGAGGCCCGGCGCATGTTCGGCGCCGACGCGCAGGCCGTGGAATTCTTGGGCCCGGTCTCCGATGAGGACAAGGCGCTCTTGCTCGGCAGCGCGGATGCCTATCTTGCGCCCAACACGGGCGGGGAGTCGTTCGGCATCATCCTAGTGGAGGCGATGAGCGCGGGCGCGTTCGTCGTCGCCTCCGACATCCCGGCCTTCCGCGCGGTGTTATCGGATGGGGAGTTTGGCGTGCACTTCCGCAACGAGGATCCGGGCGACCTGGCACGCGTGGTCAACGGGGCGCTCGCCGATCGGCCGATGCGCGAGCGGGTGGCCACGCTCGCCTCCGAGGCCGCCTGGCGCTACGACTGGGGGACCGTGGCCTCCCACATTCTGTCCGTCTACGAGACAGCGATCCGCACGGCAAGGATCGAGGTGGAGCCGTGATCTGGAAGACCGTCCTCCTCGTGATCCTTGGCCTCCTTATCCTCTCCGTCATCGCGGCGACCCTCTATGCCCGCTCGCTCGACCGCGTCCACAAGAACGTCATGAAGTCGCGCGTGGCCCTCGAGCGCGCGTTGGCCGACCGGGCCCAGGCCGCCCTTCGCGTGGCGCGCTCGGGCGTACTCGACGTGGCAAGCTCGATCGTACTGGCCGACCTCGCCACCGAGGCGATCGAGGCCGCCGCCTACCCGATTGTCGACGACGGCCTGGACGCCATCGACATCGACGACGAGGGGCGCGCGCTCACCGGGCGCGCGGGCGAGACGCCGGACCGCCTCAGCCTCGAATCGGAGCTCAGCCGTGCACTGCGCCACTCGGTGGACCAGTTGGATTCCGCCCCGCCGGAGCTGGAGGGCCTGGAGCGCGCCCGGATCGCGGTGCAGATGACGCGCCGCTTCCACAACAACCACGTTGCCCAGGCGCGCCGGGTGCGGCGTAACGCCTTCGTGCGCCTGCTCCACCTGCACGGCCGGGCGCCCGAGCCGCAGATGGTCAACCTTGACGACCGGCTCGACCGTGAGTGAGACCGTGAGCGAGTGGCCACTCGACGCCGACGGCTTCCCGCACCGCAGCGCGGGCCGCTGCGTCGTGTTCAACACGCGCGGCCAGATCCTCATGATCCTCGGCCACGACATCGACCGGCCCGACTACCGCTGGTGGTTCACGCCCGGGGGTGGGCTGATGGAAGGTGAGTCGCCGGCTGAGGGCGCGGCGCGCGAGCTCACGGAGGAAACCGGGCTGAGCGTGGAGCCGGGGCGGCTGGAAGGGCCCGTGCTCGACCGTCGTTCGACCTTCCGCTTCTACTACGTCACGCGCAAACAGGACGAGCTCTTTTTCCTCCTGCACGTGAACGAAGCCGAGGAGGCGCGGATCGACTCTCGGGCCGGCGCGCGCCTGACCGAGCAGGAGTTGGAACTATTGGACGACATGCGCTGGTGGGACCTCGATGAGCTCGCCGCGGCGGAGGAGTCCGGGGAGCTTGTTTTCCCCGTCGGGCTCGTCCAGATGGCCCGACGGTGGCGCTCGGGCTGGGACGGCGAGCTCATCCACGCCGTTGAAGAATAGACGCGCGGGCGTTGTACAATGACCTGCGTACGTGAGTCGAAAGGAAGAATACGTGTCAGGACATTCCAAGTGGGCAACCACGAAGCACAAGAAGGCCGCGATCGATGCTAAACGCGGCAAGCTGTTCGCACGCCTCGTGAAGAACATCGAAGTCGCGGCGCGCTCGGGCGGCGGCGACCCCGATGGTAACCCCACCCTGTACGACGCCATTCAAAAGGCCAAGAAGAACTCCGTGCCGGCCGATAACATCAACCGCGCCGTCAAGCGCGGCTCGGGCGAGGGCGGGGACGCCGTCAACTACGAGTCAATCATGTACGAAGGCTACGGCCCCGGCGGTGTGGCGATCCTGCTTGAGTGCCTCACAGATAACCGCAACCGTGCGGCGTCCGACGTGCGCGTGGCGCTGACCCGCAACGGCGGCACGCTGGCCGACCCGGGCTCGGTTGCCTACATGTTCTCCCGCAAGGGTGTTGTTGAGGTGCCGGCCGAGGGCAACGACGAGGACGAGCTGCTCATGGCCGTTCTCGACGCGGGCGCCGAGGAAATCACCAACTACGGGGAAACCTTCGAGATCCTGTCCGAACCGAACGACGTGGTTGAGGTGCGCAAGGCCCTGCAGGGCGCGGGCGTGGACTACAACTCGGCCGAAGTGCAGTTCGTGCCCTCGATGAAGGTGGGCGTGGACCTGGACACGGCGCGCAAGGTCATGAAGCTCATTGACGCGATCGATGACCTCGACGACATCCAGAACGTCTACTCCAACGTCGACATCTCGCCCGAGATCGCGGCGCAGCTGGAGGAAGAGGACTAAGAGTGCGTGTCCTGGGCGTTGATCCCGGCATGACGCGCTGCGGGATCGGCGTGGTCGATGCGCGGGGGAGGCAGGTGACAATCGTCGCTGTCGACGTCGCCCACACCAAGCCCGAAATAGCGCCCCACCAGCGCCTGCTCATGATCTCGAATGCTATCGAGGAGGCAATCCGGCTCTACCGGCCGGAGGTGGTGGCGATCGAGCGGGTCTTCGCCCAGGAGAACGTGCGCTCCGTGACCGGCACGGCCCAGGTGGCAGGGATCGCGATGCTAGCGGCGGCGAAGGCATCGTTGCCGCTCGGAATGCACACCCCGTCGGAGGTTAAGGCCGCCGTGACGGGCAACGGCCGGGCCGAGAAGGCCCAGGTCCAGCTCATGGTCCAGCGGATCCTGCGCCTCGATGCCCCGCCGCGCCCGAAGGACGCCGCGGATGCGCTCGCCGTGGCGATTTGTCATGCCTGGCGTGGAGGAGCCACCCACCCGGACCGCTCCCAGCACGGCGGCGCCGGCATGTTGCCGCGCGTCGAGGGCAACGACCTCACCCCGGCTCAGCGGATGTGGGCCAACGCCGAACGACTATCGCGTAGGCACGGCGCCGTCGAGCCCAAGTAGCTGACCTGCCACGGCGCCCCTGTCGACACGGCCAATCACGAACGGCTATAATCAAACATATGTTCGAATCGGAGGGTACATGATTGTTTCCTTGCGCGGTCCGGTCCTGCGCGCGTCGGCCACGGAGGCCGTCATCGAGGCAAGCGGCGTCGGTTACGTTTTTTCTGCCACCCCCGACACGCTCGCCCAGCTACGCGTGGGAGAGGAGGCCTTCGTCCATATCGCGATGGTCACCTCGCGCGAGGGGGAGTCATCCCTTTTCGGTTTTCACGACGACGACGCGCGGGTCACGTTCGACGTGCTGCGGTCCGTCACGGGGATCGGCCCCCGGTCGGCGCTGACGATCCTGGCCACGTTGCCGCCCGATGAGCTTCTCCGCGCGATCGAAAGCAAGGACGAGGCGAGCCTCGTGCGCATTCCGGGGGTGGGGAAGAAGTCAGCCCAGCGGATGGTGCTGGAGCTGGCTGGAAAGCTTGGCCCGGCCGTCGGGGCGGAGCCGGCGGAGTCGGCATCGTCGCATGAGGAAGACGTGATCGCGGCGCTCGTGGGCATGGGCTGGAAGGAGCGCGACGCGGCGGCGGCACTGGCCGAGGCGCTGAAGGTCACGCCCACGGGCACGCTCGCCCAGCTGCTGCGCGCGTCCCTGCAGGTCCTCGGGCAGCGGAGGTAGCGGTGAACGAGTACACGGATCCGGACGCCACCGATATCGAACGTGCCCAAGAGGCGGCACTACGCCCGAAGGTCCTCGAGGAGTTCGTGGGCCAGGAGGTCGTGCGTGACCAGCTCTCGCTCGTGCTCGAGGCGGCCGTGCAGCGCAACAAGTCGGCCGACCACGTGTTGCTCGCCGGGCCGCCGGGCCTGGGCAAGACCACGCTGGCGATGATCATTGCCGCGGAGGTCAACGGCGCGTTGCGGTTGACCTCCGGGCCGGCAATCCAGCACGCAGGTGACCTCGCCGCCGTCCTGTCCTCCCTCAACGAGGGGGACGTGCTCTTTATTGACGAAATCCACCGCCTTGCCCGCACGGCCGAGGAGATGCTGTACCTGGCGATGGAGGATTTCCGTGTAGACGTGATGATTGGCAAGGGGCCGGGCGCCACGTCGATCCCGTTGCCGCTGCCGCCGTTCACGGTGGTCGGAGCCACCACCCGATCGGGCCTGTTGCCGGCCCCGCTACGTGACCGCTTCGGGTTCACCGCGCACCTCGATTTTTACTCGGTGCCCGAGCTCGCCCTCATCGTGGAGCGCAACGCGCGCAAGCTCGCCGTCGAGCTCACTGCGGACGCGGCCCATGAGATCGCCTCGCGCTCGCGCGGCACGCCCCGCATCGCCAATCGGCTGCTGCGCCGGGTGCAGGATTGGGCGCAGGTGCGCGGCAGCGGGGTGCTGGATCTCGACGCGGCGCGCGCCGCCCTCGAGGTGTTCGAGGTGGACAAGAAAGGACTCGACCGGCTGGACCGCGCCGTGCTCGACGTACTGTGCATTCGCTTCCGCGGCCAGCCCGTGGGCCTGTCCACGCTCGCCGTGTCGGTGGGCGAGGAGCCAGAGACCGTGGAGACCGTGGCCGAACCCTACCTGGTGCGCCAGGGTTTCATGATCCGCACCCCGCGCGGGCGGCAGGCCACCTCGCTCGCTTTCCAGCACCTGGGCCTTGCGGCGCCGGAGGAGACGCTGTTTTCGTGACTCGCTCCACGGCGGGAGAACATCGACCGTCTGGGTGAATGCGGGTAGACTTGTACGGTTGTCACAAAGCAACAAACGCTTTGGTCGATTGGAGAAAAGATGCCCGGTATTCCCGTTGAGTTGGTGATCCTCACGGTCGTCATGCTCGGTTTTTTCTGGCTGATGAACCGTGGCGCGAAGAAGGCGCAGAAGGCTCAACTCGCCAAGCGCGAAGAAGCCCTCGTGGTGGGCAATAACGTCATGACGCAGGCCGGCTTTTTCGGCCGTATCGTTGACATTGATGGTGACGCTGTAACCCTCGAATCCCCCTCGGGAGATGAGACGGTGTGGCTGCGCACGGCCATCGTGGCCCAGATGGACATCCCACTCGGCAACAGTGAAGAGGATGAGACGGAGGACGTCGAGGCATTCCTCGACTCCCAGGAGGCCGACCCGGACCTTTCCGACGATTCCAACACCGACAAGTAAAGACGAGGCTCAAAGGAACTAACGTGTCGTCAAGCCACCTGGAGGATCCGACGCCGAAGCCGTGGCGCCGCTTGACCGTCCTCTTTATCCTTGTTCTCGCACTCGTGGGCTCCCTCATCGCAGGGAGCCTGAGTGGCGACAAGACCAGATTCACCCCGGATCTCGCACTCGACCTCGAGGGCGGTACCCAGATTATCCTTACCCCGGTCACAACCGACGGCTCGGAGGTGACTGCCTCCGATATCCGCGAGGCAATCAACGTCATCCGCCAGCGTGTGGACGCCACGGGCGTGGCTGAAGCCGAGATCACGGCCCAGGGCGGTTCGAACATCATCGTCGCTCTGCCGGGCACGCCGTCGAAGGAGACGCTCGACCTGGTGCGCACGTCGGCCGTGCTGCGCATGCGCCCGGTGCTGTCGATCCTGAACCCCGCGCCGATGGATGCCCAGTCGGTCGTCGCCGCGCTGGGGGAGAATGCGGGCGATCTTGACCCGGCCACGATGGACGCGGCCGCGGTCGATGAGGCGATCCGAAAGCTCGCCGACGTCGACGGCGATGGGGAGCTGTCGGCCGAGCCGGCGCAGACGCCGGAAAACGCCTCGGATACGAACTGGATCACCGAGCAGGTGATGTACGACGCGTACACGCTCGATTGCACGGTTCCCGATTCGCGCCCGGCGGAAAAGACGGATAGCCCGGACACCGCGATCGTTGCCTGCGAGCCGGATACGACCACCAAGTACATCCTTGGCCCCTCGGAGCTGGACGGCACGCAGCTTGACAGCGCGTCGTCGTCGCCGGCCACGAACCAGCAGGGCCAGCCCACGGGCGGCTGGGCAGTCAACATGTCCTTCAATTCCGAGGGCGGGAAGATCTTTGGCGATGTCACCACGCGCCTGTCTGAGCTCAAGGAGCCGCGCAATTCGTTCGCGTCCGTACTCGATGGCCGCGTCATTTCCTCGGCCCGCGTGTCCTACCCGATCACGGGCGGCCAGGCGCAGATTACCGGCCGCTTCACGGCGGACGAGGCCGGGGCACTGGCGAACCAGCTGAAGTTCGGCTCGCTGCCGTTGCAGTTCAACGTCCAGTCCGAGGAACAGATCTCCGCGACCCTTGGCGCCGAGCAGCTGAGCTCGGGCCTCATCGCCGGCCTGGTGGGCCTGGTCCTCATCGTCATCTACATGATCTGGCAGTACCATGCCCTGGGCGTGGTGGCGATTGGCTCGATCCTCACCTCCACGGGCCTGTCCTACCTCATCATCAGCCTGCTGTCGTGGACGATGGGTTATCGCCTGTCGATGGCGGGAGTGCTCGGTATCATCATTTCGATCGGCGTGACGGCGGATTCGTTCATCGTCTATTTCGAGCGCATCCGTGACGAGATCCGTGACGGCCGATCCGTGGCCAGCGCGGTTCAGCACGGCTGGAACCGTGCCCAGCGTACGATCATCATCTCTGACCTGGTCAACCTCACCGCTTCGGTGGTGCTCTTCCTTCTCACGGTTGGTTCGGTGCGCGGCTTCGCCTTCACACTCGGCGTGACCACGGTGCTTGACCTCGTGGTGGTCATGATGTTCACCTACCCGATCATGACCCTGATTTCGCGCACCGCGTTCTTCGGGAAAGGCAAGCGCGGCTCGGGCATGGACACGAAGAAGCTTGAGTCAACTCCGCGCTACCGTGGGCGCACGGTGCCCGAGCGCAAGCAGAACAAGCCCAAGGATGCGATGGTGGCCGCCGACGGCGCCGTCATCCACGACTACGAGATGCCCGACGCCCGTTTCACCGGCGAATCGCTTGCCCAGCAGCGTGCTCGCCAGAGGCGAGAGGCGCGCCGGAAGGAAGGAGACCAGTAATGTCGATGTACTCCTTTGGTAACGGCCTGTACACGGGCAAGCGTTCCTACAACATCGTGGGGCAGCGCAAGCTGTGGTTTAGCATCGCGATCGTCGCCGTCCTTCTCTCGCTGGCGTCGTTTGCGATCCGCGAGCCGAACCTCGGTATCGAGTTCCGCGGGGGCTCCCAGTTCACGGTCTCGGGCACGGCCACCCTCGATCACCAGCCGGCGTACGACGTCGTCGGCAAGGTGTCGACGTCGGTGCCGCGCGTGTCCGATGTTGGCCAGGAGGCCATCCGTGTCCAGACTGAGTCGCTGGACGACACGAAAACCCAGGAGGTGCGCGCCGGCCTGGCCGAAGCCTACGACGTGCCGGAAGCGGACGTGACGTCTACGTACATCGGCCCTTCGTGGGGCCAGGACATCCTGGCCCAGGCGATCCGAGCCATGGTGATCTTCATGGTGCTGATCTCGGTGGTCCTCATCATCTACTTCAAGTCTTGGACCATCGCGGTCGGCGCGATCGGCGCGCTCTTGCACGACTTCGTAGTCACGCTCGGGATCTACTGGATCTTAGGCTTCGAAATCGCGCCCGCCACGATCATCGGCTTGCTGACGATCATGGGCTACTCGCTCTACGATACCGTGGTGGTGTTCGACAAGGTGCGTGAGAACACGGCCGAGCTCGAGCACCAGACGCAGATGACGTACGCGGAGGAAGCGAATCTGGCGATCAACCAGACCCTCATCCGTTCGCTCAACACCTCGGTCACCGGCTGGCTGCCTGTCATCTCGGTGCTGATCGTCGGTGTGTGGTGGCTGGGCGCGGAGACGCTGCGCGACCTGGCGCTGGTCATGTTCGTGGGCATGGTGCTCTCGGCCCTGTCCTCGGTGTTCCTGGCGGCTCCGCTGGCGGTGTGGCTGGCTGAGCGTGATCCGAAGATCAAGGCACACACCGCCCGCGTCACTGCGCGGCGCGAGGAGATTGGCGTCGAGAGAACTGACAATGAGAAGGAAAGTGCGGGTACCGTGGTAACCGAGCGTGTTTCCGGCGGCCATAAGGGCCAGCGGTCCCAGCCGAAGCGAAAGAAAAGGAATAAGCGATGAGCACTGAGGCTATCTTCCCTCAAGACTCCGTAGCACTTGTCAAGTCCCACGTGCGCGAGGTGGAGGACTTCCCGGCGCGTGGTGTCCTCTTCCGTGACATCACGCCCCTGATTGCCGACGGCGAAGCGTTCGCCTCCCTCATCAAGATCCTGGCCGATCGTTACCGCGGCAAGTGCGACGCGGTGGCGGGCCTCGAATCGCGTGGCTTCATCCTCGGCGCCCCGCTCGCTCACGAGCTCGGGATCGGCATGCTGACCGTGCGTAAGGCCGGGCGTCTGCCGGGCCCCGTCGTCGGCGTGAATTACGACCTGGAGTATGGGTCGGCTCGCATGGAACTGCAGCCCTTCACGGTGAAGGACGGCATGCGCGTGCTCGTTATCGACGACGTGCTCGCCACCGGTGGCACGGCGGGCGCGGCCTTCCACCTCATCGAGAAGGCGGGCGGCAAGCCTGCTGGCCTGTGCGTGCTGCTCGAGCTGGCTGACCTCGGCGGGCGTGAGTACCTGGCCGAGCGCTACGACTACCCGGTGGAGTCGGTCATCAGCTACTAGGCCTGCGCCCATGTGGGGCTTCGTCATTGCTGATCACGGTGACGTATAATCCCCACATGGATGCAAAGGTCAACGAAGAGGAACCGCGGGTACGCTCGCGGCTTTCCTGGCTCGGGCGCAAGAGCGATACGCCCACCCTGCTCGAGCCACTCATGCGCGCTATCGGCAACCGCAAGCTGGATAAGGCGCGCATTATTCGTGCCTTTGAAACCGCCGAGCGCGCTCACGCTGGCCAGATGCGAAAGTCGGGTGAACCTTACATCACCCACCCGGTGGCAGTGTCCACGATCTTGGCCGAGCTAGGGATGGATGAGGACACGCTGGTGGCCGCGCTCCTGCATGACACGGTGGAGGACACGAGCTACTCGCTCAAGCAGCTCACGCGCGACTTCGGCTGCACGGTGGCGTTGCTGGTGGACGGGGTCACGAAACTCGACAAGGTCGAATACGGCGAAGCCGCCCAGGCGGAGACCGTGCGCAAGATGGTCATCGCGATGGCGAAGGACATCCGCGTGCTGCTTATCAAGCTGGGCGATCGGCTCCACAACGCGCGCACGTGGAAGTATGTGAGCCCGGGCTCGGCGCAGAAGAAGGCGCGTGAGACCTTGGAGATCTACGCCCCGCTTGCCCACCGTCTGGGTATGAACTCGATCAAGTGGGAGCTGGAGGACCGCTCGTTTAAGGAGCTCTACCCGGCTGTCTACTCCGAGATCGAGCGAATGGTCCAGGACCGGGCGCCGGAGCGCGAACGCTACATCTCGCAAATGAAGGCCGAGTTGGAGCGGGAGCTGGGCAAGGCCAAGCTCCGCTGCACGATCTCGGGCCGGCCCAAGCACTACTACTCGATCTATCAGAAGATGATCCTGCGCGGGCGCGATTTCGAGGACATCTACGACCTCATCGGCGTGCGCGTGCTGGTGGAGGAGATCCAGGACTGCTACACGGCCCTCGGCATCGCCAACTCGCTCTACGTCCCCGTCCAGGGGCGCATCAAGGACTACATCGCTTCCCCGAAGTTCAACCTCTACCAGTCGATCCACACCACCGTGATCGGGCCGGGCGGCAAGACGGTGGAGATCCAGATCCGCACGTATGAGATGCACAAGCGCGCCGAGTTCGGTGTCGCCGCTCATTGGCGTTACAAGGAGAACCCGAACGCGGAGAAGGCGGATACGAGCGCGCAGGCGGACACGCAGCTGGAGTGGCTGCGCCAGCTGGTGGATTGGCAGCGCGAGACGGCGGACCCGAAGGAGTTCCTCGACTCGCTGCGCTTCGAGATGTCGGGCAGCCAGGTCTACGTCTTCACCCCGATGGGCGAGGTCATGGAGTTGCCCACGGGTTCGACTCCGGTAGACTTTGCCTACGCCGTCCACACCGAGGTCGGTCACCGCACGGTGGGGGCGAAGGTTAATGACAAGCTGGTCACCCTCGATCACCGGCTCGAATCTGGCGACACGGTAGAGATCATTACCTCTCGCTCAGAGGACTACGGGCCGTCCCAGGACTGGCAGGAGTTCGTGGCCACCCCGCGGGCGCGGTCGAAGATCAAGGCGTGGTTTACGAAGTCGCGCCGCGAGGAGACCGTGGAGCAGGGCAAGGACAAGCTGGCCCGCGCGATCCGCCGCAAGAACGAGCCGGTCCAGCGCCTCATGTCACACGAGACGCTCAAGGCCGTGGCGCAGGACCTGTCCAAGCGAGACGTCACCGAGCTGTATGCCAGCATCGGGGAGGGCACGATCTCTCCGGAGACCGTGGTGCGTCGCCTCATTTCTTCCCAGGGTGGCACCGCCGGCGTGGAGGAGACGATGGCCGAGGCGGTCACTCCCACGCGCATCCAGCACCAGCAGATTGGGTCGGCGTCGTCGGCGGTCATCGTCTCAGATATCGAGGACACGGACGTGCTGGTCAAGCTCGCCAAGTGTTGTATGCCGGTACCGCCGGACGAGATCGTCGGCTTCATCACGCGCGGCAGTGGCATCTCGGTGCATCGCAAGGACTGCACGAACATGCGTTCGCTCAAGCGTGAGCCGGAGCGTTTCATTGACATCGCGTGGGCCGACGACGCCGACTCGAACGTCTTCCTCGTCCAGGTCCAGATCGAGGCGCTCGACCGCAAGGGCCTGCTGGCGGACGTCACGCGTGCGCTATCAGAGCACGACATCAACATGCTCACCGGCTCGATGAACACCTCCAACGAGCGAGTGGCCCGGCTCAACTTCACCTTCGAGATGGCGGACCCGCGCCACCTGCAGCAGGTGCTGACCGAGCTACGCAAGATCGAGGGCGTGCACGCCGCCTACCGGCTTACGGGCTCGGCGAGAGAGGCTGTCCGAGCTCACGGGGGAGCTGAGTAAGGATCTCGCGCACGCGCGTGATGCCGTGAGTGGAGAGCTGGTAGGCCCGCTGTTCGATGGCCGCCACACTGGTGCCGGCGCGCACGAGCAGGCACAGGAGTTCGACGGAGTCTTCGCGGTTGGCCATGAGGTCGATCGCGGTGCGCTCGAGTGTGGTGACGAACTTGCCGCCCACTTCGGTCAGGTCCGTGCCCGGGATCGACGACGCCGGCACGGCGTCCACCTGCTCTTGGAGCTGGGGCGTGTGCCAGCCGGTGTGGATGAAGAGGGCTGATTCGCGCACGAAGGCCTTGCCCGGCTTGCGCATGGCAAGGAGCTGGGCGCGTGATTCGGGCGTCTTGCACAGGTCGACCCCGACGTAGCCGATGTCGCCGATGTCGATCATGAGGCCGGCGCCGGCGAGGGTGCGCGCCTCGTGGTGCTCGGCGAGTGACTGAGGTTGATAGATGTGGAGCGTCATGGGGTGATTCCATCACGTCGCGCGAGGGACGCTGCGCGTCTTCCCACACCTGTGGACAAAGAAAACGCCGCCGGAAAAACCGGCGGCGCCTTCCACGTCATTCGGCCTAGTCGCCTTGGACCGCGCTCAGCCATGCCTTGCGGGCGGCGAGGGCGTCCTCGTACTCCTTGACCTTCTTCTCATCCCCTGCCTCGCGGGCCTGGGCGATCTGGGTCTCGAGCTCGTCGATGAGGTGCTGGAGCTGTTCAGCCATGCCGGCGGAGCGCTCGTCCTTCTCCGGGTCGGAGTTCTTCCACTGCTCGGATTCGGCGTCGCGGATCTGGGTCTCGATGTCACGCATGCGGCCCTCAGTGCGCTGCATGTCAGCACGCGGCACGCGGCCGATGGCGTCCCAGCGCTCGCCGATCGCGCGGATCTGCGCCTTGGCGTAGTCGATGTCGGTCACCGGCAGGAGCTTCTCGGCCTCGGCCAGTAGCTCGAGCTTGCGGTCGCGGTTGGCGGCGAACTCCTCGTCGATCTCGGCGTTGTAGGCGTTTCGGGCCTCGTAGAAGCGGTTCTGGGCGGCGCTGAAGCGCTCCCACAGCGCGTCGTCTTCACGCTTGTTCATGCGGCCTGCGCGCTTCCACTCGTTCATGAGCTCGCGGAACTGGCCCGAGGTAGGGCCCCAATCGGTGGAGTCCGCGATCGCCTCGGCGCGTGCGATGAGGGCCTCCTTGCGCGCGGTGATCGCCTTACGCTCCGAATCGCGTTGCGAGAAGAACTGGCGGCGGTGGCGGTCAAAGGTGGTGCGTGCCGAGGAGAAGCGCTTCCACAGCTCTTCTTCCGTGGTGCGGTCAATGCGCGGGGAGTGGCGCTGGGCGTACTTCCACTGCTCGAGCAGGTTGGTCAGCTCCGCGCGCGAATTCTTCCAGTGCGTGTTCGCCGGGTCCTGCGCGGCGACCGCCTCGGCCGCCTCGACGATCGCGGTGCGCTCGGCAACGGAGGCCTTCTTCGCCTCTTCGCGCTCGGCCTTGACCTGGGCGCGGCGCTCTTCGGCGGCGCCCTCAAGGCTTTCCACGCGCTTGCGCAGCGCTTCGACGTCGCCGACGACGGCGGGCTCGCGCAGCTGCTCGGTCAGCGCCTTGATGGAAGCTGAAATTTCCTCGGGGGAAATGTTGGCCAGGCGGGCCTCGAGCAGGCTTACCTCGTTTTCCAGGTCGAGGTAGCGGCGCACGTACAGGCCGAGGGCGTCCTTATCGGAGCCATCGATCGTGTACTGGCCGACGATGCGTTCGGCGTCGTTACCGGAGGAGCGCAGCCACACGTTGCCTTCGTCATCCACGCGGCCCCACTTGGCGGCCGCCGCTGCCGCCGCGTCGTCGACCTCGGGAACCGGGGCTGCCACCTGCGGCTTCGGGCGGGGCGCCGGGATCGGCGTTTCCTGCGGTGCCTCGGTTGTGTTCATGGACTCGTTCGTGGACTCGGTCATGAGATTCTCCTCAGTAGACGGGGTTGGCGGTGCCACACCGTTCGCGTATGTCGTGGAACAGTCTACGCGGTTTATAGTCCATTTTTCGCATTCTGGTTATCTTAGATGCGCTCAAAGTTAGCTTAACGGTAGCGTGAAGACATGTACTTCCTTCGTAACAGTGACACGTTCCTTCAGGCCAACACCTACATCCTCGCCGCGCAGTCCTCCGCGCTCGTGGTCGACCCGGGCGCCGGCTCGCACGCCTGGGTGCCCGGCGCGCTCGAGAAGCGCGGGCTGAGCCTGGGTGCCGTTCTGCTCACTCACGGCCACCCGGATCACGTGTGGGACGTGGCGACGGTCGCGGGATCGGCTCCGGTCTACATCCCGGGCCCGGACATGTACCGGATGGACGACCCGGCCGCCTACCTGCCGGTCGATCCGTCCCGCGCCCTGGCCCTTTCGCGCATGGGCGCCCAGCCCTGGGTCAAGCCCGAGGGCCTGCGTGAGCTACCGGCCGAGGCGTTTTCGGGGCCCTTCGAGATCGTGCCGGGAATCTCGATCCGCGCGCTGCCGGCGCCCGGCCACTCCGAGGGCTCCACGGTCTTCCTCCTCGAAGGCAATCCCGCCCCGGACCGCGAGGGCGCGATGATGTCCACCGGCCAGGTCGAGCCGATCATGCTGGCCGGTGACGTGCTGTTCAACGGGGGAGTGGGTCGCACGGACCTGCCGGGCGGTGACGAGCAGAAGATGGCCGCCAGCCTGCGCCTGCTGGTCCAGGTGATCAAGCCCGAGACCGCAGTCTTCCCCGGCCACGGCCCGTCCACCACGATGTTCCACGAGGTGCGCCACAACCCCTACCTGCACGCGGCGATGAGCTAAATTAGCGCTGATTCGGTGTTGGGGCGCGGCTGATTCTTAGTTCGGGGCCGAAAGATGGAAGAATAGGCCCATGGCTAAAATTGCACCTCTGTCTGGTTTTCCCGAATGGCTCCCCTCCGGTCGCATCGTCGAACAGCACATGATCGACGTCCTGCGCTCCACGTTTGAGCTGCACGGGTTCTCCGGCATCGAGACCCGCGCGGTGGAGCCGGTGGAGCGCCTGCTGTCGAAGGGCGAGACGTCGAAGGAGATCTACCTCCTGCGCCGCCTGCAGGATCAGGGCGCGGACTCCGAGCTCGGGTTGCACTTTGACCTCACGGTCCCGCTGTCGCGCTACGTGCTGGAAAACGCCGGGCACCTTGACTTCCCCTTCCGCCGCTACCAGATCCAGAAGGTCTGGCGTGGCGAGCGCCCCCAGGACGGGCGTTTCCGCGAGTTTTTACAGGCCGACGTCGACGTGGTTGGGCAGGACACGCTGGCCTTCCACCACGAAATCGAGCTGCCGCTAGTCATAGTAGACGCCCTGTCCAAGCTCCCGATCCCGCGGGTGAAGATCCTCGCCTCGAACCGCAAGGTCGCCCAGGGCTTCTACCAGGCGATCGGGCTGGAAGACGTGGAGGAGACCCTGCGCATCCTTGACAAACTCGACAAGGTGGGGCCGAAGGTCGTGGCTGAGATGCTGGGCGAGATTGGCGCGAGCGAGGACCAGGCGCGCCTGGCGCTCGAACTCGCGGGCATTCGTGGCGACGACGCCGGCGTGGCCGATCGCGTCCTCGCCCTCGGCTGCCGATCCGAGCTACTGGACGAGGGTCTCGAAGAGCTGGTGGCCTTGCTCGAGGGAGCGAATGACCTGATCCCGGGCTCGGTGAGCGCGGACCTGAAGATCGCCCGCGGCCTGGACTACTACACGGGCTCGGTCTACGAATCGGTGCTCGAGGGGCACGAGGACCTGGGCTCGGTATGCTCGGGTGGCCGCTACGATTCGCTGGTCTCGGACGGCAAGAAGACCTACCCGGGGGTGGGCCTGTCGATCGGCGTCTCGCGCATCCTCGCCCGCGTCATCGGCCGGGAACTGGTCACGCCCACGCGCAAGGTGCCCACCGCCGTGCTCGTGGCGGTCAACGACGAGGGCGAGCGCCGCCACGCCGAAAAGACGGCTCAGCAGCTTCGGGGGCGCGGGGTCGCGGCCGAGGTCTCGCCGAACTCGGCGAAGTTCGGCAAGCAGATTCGCTACGCCGATCGACGCGGCATCCCCTTCGTGTGGTTCTCCACCGACGACGGCGAGCAGGTCAAGGACATCCGCTCCGGCGAGCAGGTGGTTGCTGACGCCGCGCAGTGGGTCCCGCCGGCCAGCGACCTTACCCCCGAGCTTCGGGGGAGCGATGAATGACTTTCCCCAGCTGCCCTCGCGGGTAGCGGCCGAAGTGCGTCCGTTCCGCGAGAGCCTCGACGCACTCGTTTTTCCGTTGGCAATGGCGGGGAGCGAGGATAGCCTGTCGCTGTATGCGGATGCGATCAACCAGCTCGATGACTACGTCATCCCGCGCTACGAGACGCTCGAGGCCCCGCTGCTGGCCGTCTTCGGAGGTTCCACGGGCGCCGGAAAGTCCACCCTCATCAATTCGATGCTGGGTGAAGAGGTGGCACTGGCCTCCGCGATCCGGCCCACGACGCGCCGGCCGCTCCTGTTGCATCACCCCGAAGACGCACACTGGTTTACGGATCAGCGCATCTTCCCCCACCTGGCCCGCGTCATCTCGCACGGCCCCGCGGACCTCGATTCTGCGGGCGAGGCGGGCGACGAGCTCGAGATCCGTGCCACTGACCTGATCCCGCGCGGGATGGCGCTCCTTGATTCGCCGGATATTGACTCGGTGGTGGTGGAAAACCGCCACCTCGCGGCGCAGTTCCTGGCCGCCGCCGACCTGTGGGTTTTCGTCACCACCGCCGCCCGATATGCGGATGCGATCCCGTGGGCGATGCTCGATGAGGCGGCCGAGCGCAACGTCGTCGTCGGTATCGTGCTCAACCGCGTGCCACCGGGGACGGGGGCGCAGGTGCGCCCGGACCTGGACCGGATGCTCGGCGAGCGCGGGCTCGACCACGCGCCGCTTTTCGTCCTGTCCGAACAGAAGCTGCAGGACGGGATGGTTGCCGCCGCCGACGTCGCTCCGATCCGTGGGTGGCTCGAGGGCCTGGCCTCCGATGCGCAGGTGCGGGCCTCGGTGGCGCGTCAGACCCTGACGGGCACGGTGGACAAGCTCCTTCACACCGCCTCTGACATCCTGGCCGGCTACGACGAGCAGCTCGCGGGCGCGGATTCCCTGCGCTGGGACATCAACGCGGCCTTTGACCGCGCGGAGGACGCGCTGCGCCGCCAGGCCTCGGACGGCTCGTTGCTGCGCGGCGAGGTGCTCTCGCGCTGGCAGGACGTGGTGGGCACCGGCGAATGGGCCCGAAAGCTTGAGAAGGGCGTGTCCTCGCTGCGCGACCGCATCACGGGCTTCTTCAAGGCGAGCGTGGATACCTCCACCGTGGAGGAGGCGCTCGAGGACAACGTGCTGGCACTGCTCCTTGCCGAGGCCGACGCTGCTAACGCCCACATCAGGGACGCGTGGCGCGCCGGGATCGCCGGGCCGCTGGTGGAACGCGCGAAGGAGCGCCTACGCGGGGAGGCGGAGCGGCGGGAGGCCGCCGAGCGGCTCGTGCGCGAATGGCAGGCCGCCCTCATCGCGCTCATCCGTAATGAGGGCGAGTCCAAGCGGCTGACGGCCCGGGCGCTCGCCTTCTCAATCAACGCCGTGGGGGTTGCCCTCATCATCGTCGTCTTCGCCTCCACCGGGGGGCTGATCGGCGGGGAGATCGCTGTGGCGGGCGGCACCGCTGTCGTGGCACAGCGCGTGCTCGAAGCTGTTTTCGGCGACGAGGCCGTGCGCCGGATGGCAAAGGAGGCGCGCGAGGACCTGGACGCGCGCGTGCGGGAGTTCCTCGGGGCGGACCGAGCGGCATGGCAGGGTGTCATCGACGAGCTGGGCCTCAGCCGCCAGATCCGCGACGACTATGCGCGCCAGCTTCGGGCTTTAACCGAGGCGAAGATTGCCGACGGGAGGAACCTATGAGCCTGACTGAGTCGATCGGAGACCTCCACGCGGCTGTCGAGATCGCGCAGGCGAAGGTCCCTGGCGCGGTGGGCGAGGCCGCGCTGGTGCTCGACCGCGCAGTTCAACGCCGGTCGTTGACCACCGACGCCACCGTCATCTCGGTTGCCGGCCCCACGGGGGCGGGCAAGTCCTCGCTGGTCAACGCGATCGTGGGGCGCCCGGTGACGCGCGCGAGCGCGATCCGGCCCACCACCGCCCAGCCCGTGGCCGTCACGAATACGCCGGCCGCCGAGATCCTCGACTGGCTCGGCATCACCGAGCGCCACGAAGCCCCGCTTACCGACGCGGGCGCGGCCGTGCTCATCGATCTTCCCGACGTCGATTCCACAAACTTCGATCACCGCGAAGCGGCCCACCGGCTGACCGAGCTGGTCGACGTCGTCGTGTGGGTGCTCGACCCGCAAAAGTACGCCGACGCCGTGGTCCACGAAGACTACCTGGCCGAGCTCGCCGAGCACGCGGCCACAACGATTGTGGTGCTCAACCAGGTCGATAGGCTGGACGAGGCCACGCTCGCCGACGTCCTGGCCGACACTCGCCGCCTCCTGCGCGCCGACGGGCTCGAGGTCCCGGTGCTCCCGGTGTCCGCGACGACGGGCCGGGGCGTGGACGCGCTACGGGCAAGGATTGACGACATCGTGGCCGAGCGCGCGGCGGCGGAGAAAAAGCTCGCGGCGGACATCCGCACCGAGTCGCGCAACATGCTCGGGCGCATTCATGCCGACGGCGGGCGGCCCGCGACAACGGCCGCCGACGTCCCCTTCGAACCTGTTGCCTCGGCGCTCGCCGTGGCGGCGGGCTCGCGCGTGGTGGCGAAGGCATCAGCTGACTCCTACGAGCGGCGGGCGAGGCAGGCCACCGGCTGGCCCGTCACGCGCTGGCTGGCCCGGCGCGGGATCGATCCGCTCAAGCGCCTGCGCCTCGACACGGGCGGGGTCTTGGACGTGGCAGCGTACGTTTCGCCGTCGCAGGCGGCGGTGGCCCGCGGCAAAATCCGCGAATATGTGGAAGTCTCGACAGCACACATGCCCGCCGCGTGGGCACACCAGACCCGCGAGGAGTTGGGCGAGCGCGCCGAGCGGCTCATCGGCGGACTCGACACCGCGCTCTCCGGGGTGGACGTCGAAGCCCGCCGTCGGCCCGCGTGGTGGCTGCTCATGAATCTGTTGCAGTGGCTGGCGCTGGCGGCCGCGATCGCCGGCGGCGTGTGGCTGCTCGGGCTCGCGTTCGCTGATTCGCTCCAGCTGCGCCTCAGCGAGCCGCCCGGGTGGGGGATCTTCCCGCTACCCACGCTCATGCTCGCCGGCGGGCTTCTTGCCGGCTGGCTCCTGGCCGCAATCGGGCGGGTGCTCGCCGGGCACGGAGCTCGCCGCATGCGCCAGCGCGTAGGTGCGCGCATCGACGTCGCCTTCGCAGACAAGGCCCGCGCCGAGCTTGCCGTGCTGGACGAGGAGCGCTCGGCCTACGCCCATCTCCAGGAACTCCTGGGCGGGCTGACGAAGTCGAGCGCCTAGCGGAAGTGGCGCGGCCGGCGCTGAGCGCGGTCCCGGCCGCGCATACCCGGGCCGGAGTCCTTGGAGATGTTGAGGTCACGCCCGGACACGCGCGCCTTGGCGATACGGCGCTGGGTGTCGCGGTCGATCTCGCGGTCGATCTGGACGAGCGAGAACGTGGGGTAGATGTCGATTCGGCCCAGCTGGGATCCGTTGAGGCCGCCCTCGTTCGTGAGCGCACCCACGATCGCGCCGGGGGAGACGCCGTCGCGGCGCCCAACCTCCACGCGGTACATCGTGCCTTCGCCCTCGAAGGTCTTCGGCTTGTTCTTCCGGCCCTCGCGACCCTGGCGTGCCGGGCGCTCTTTGCGATCCTTGCGCCCCTTCCGGTCCTCGCCTTCGAAGCGGGCGGTGAGGCGCTCGGGCTCGTCGTCGGACTGCGGGCCCGGGTCGCGCACTCCGATTGCCAGCAGCGCGGCGATGAGGTCCTCCGGAGAAAGCGGGTGCTCGGCGTCTACCTGCTCGGCACGGAACTCGGCAATGACGTCGCGGTAGACCGACAGGCGGCCCACTTCGTAGCGATCCTTGGCCTCGGCCATGAGCCGGCGGGCGCGCAGACCGGACACCTCGGCCGGGGTGGGCAGCTCTACCTGCTCCATGTGAGCGCCGGTGATGTGCTCGATGCGACGCAGGCGGCTACGCTCCTTGGGCGTGACGAAGGTCAGCGACGTGCCCTCGCGCCCGGCGCGCCCAGTGCGGCCGATGCGGTGGACGTAGGTGTCGACCTCGCGCGGCACGTCGAAGTTGACCACCAACCCGATGCGCTCCACGTCGAGCCCGCGGGCGGCGACGTCGGTGGCTACCAGCACGTCGAGCGTGCCGGTGCGCAGGCGATCGACAAGCTTCTCCCGGTCGCGCTGCTGCACGTCACCGGAGAGGGTTGCGGCTTGCACGCCGCGGGTGGATAGCTCGATGGCGAGTTCCTCGGCAGTGGCGCGGGTGCGGACGAAGACGAGGGCGGCGTCGGCCGGCGTCGTGGCAAGCACGCGGGCAAGAGCGCCGATCTTGTGGCGCGAGGGCACCACCGCATAGGTCTGGTGGATCGTCTCGATCGTGGATGCCGGGGGAGCCACCGTGACCTCCACTGGGTCAGTCATGTGTGTCTCGGCCACGCGGCGGATCGGCGTGGGCATCGTGGCCGAGAACAGCGCCGTGATGCGCTCCTCGGGCAGCCCGGAGGCGATCTTCTCCACGTCCTCGGCAAAGCCCATGCGCAGCATCTCATCGGCCTCGTCGAGAACGAAGTAGCGAACGGAATCGAGCTTGAGCGCGCCCTTGTCAATGAGGTCCATAACGCGCCCCGGCGTGCCGACCACCACCTGCGCTCCGTCCTTCAGCGCGCCGATCTGTGGCACGTAGGACGAGCCGCCATAGACGGCCACGACGTCCAGGTCCGTGGTAGTGGAGGCAAACTTGTCTATCGCGTCGGCGCCTTGCATGGCGAGCTCGCGCGTGGGGGCGAGCACGAGGGCCTGGACCTTGGGTAGGTCAGGATCGACATGGGTGAGCATCGGCAGGGCGAAGGCCGCCGTCTTGCCGGTGCCCGTCTGGGCCACGCCGACGACGTCGCGCCCCTTGAGGAGGGGTGGAATGGCCTCGGCCTGGATCGGGGTGGGCTGGACGTAGCCCATGTCGGAGATGGCGGACAGGATGTGTGCGGGCAGGTTGAGCCCAGAAAATGACGTCATAAGTACCTAAGAGTGCGAAAGCCAGGCCGGATAAAACGCGGCGGCGCGGCGCGAGTGCGCCGCCATCAGTCTAGTGTTCGGAGGTGGTGGCCGACAGCGACGCAGGGGTGACATCTAGCACCCGAGAGCCCACCCACACGCCCACCGCCAAGATCGCGGTCATCGTGCCGATCACCCACACGAAGGCCGCGTGGCCCTGGGGGAGGGTGAGGGCGTAGATGATGCCGCACCAGGCCACGAACAGTGCTGAGCCGAGCGTGTCGGCGATCGACAGGGAGGCCGATGTGCGCCCGTGCCGCTCGGGCGGGGTCAGTGCAAGGGCGTGGACCGTGAGAGCGGGGTAGACCAGCCCAATGCCGAAGCCGGCCACGAGCCAGCCGATGAGGGCCGTAGCTCCGGGCACCGATGCGGATGCGGCCGTGATGGTGGCCGCCGTGCCGAAGGCCTGGACGAGCGTGCCGACGACGGGCGCCGCCGCCCGGTAGCGTTCGTCCGTCACGCGCCCGCTCACCCACGAGCCGATCGCCCAGGTCACCGAGCCGAAGGTCATGATCATGCCGGCCTGGGTTGCGGACCAGCCATGGACCTCCTTAAGCATGAGCGGGAGGAAGACCTCCACCGCGATGTAGGTGCCGTTGATCGCCAGGCGCAGCAGGACGGTGGCGGGCAGGCCGCGCCGAGCACGGAACGTGGCCCGCGGCAGGAGCGGGCGGGCGAGGAACAGCACGAGGGCCGACAGACCGATGACCAGCGCGATCGCCTTTGCGTCGAATTCCTCGGCGCTGAGTCCGGAGAGTAGCTGGATGCCGAGGATCACCACGCCGGCCGTGGAGGAGAAAGCCACGGTGCGCTTGTAGCCGGAGACCGGCTGGTGTTCGTGCAGGTCCGGGAACCGGCCGAACTGCTTGAGGATGACCGGCGCGCTGAGGATGAGGAGCACGGGCACGATGCCGAAGACGAGGCGCCAGTTGAGGTGTTCGACAAAGAAGCCGGCCACCAGCGGGCCCACCAGGGAGGGCAAGACCCACGCGGCGGCGAAGGAGGAAAAGATGCGCGGCTGGCGCGCAGGCTCCACATAGTTGCCGACGAAGACGTAGAGCGGAACCACGATGAGGCCTCCGCCCAATCCCTGAATCGCACGCCCGAGCACGATGATTTCCACCGACGGCGCGAGCGTGGCCACGATCAGCCCGCCGGTGAAGAGGGCCAGGCCCGTGTACAGGGAAACTTTCGGTCCCTTCGCGTCACACCACGGCCCGGCGAAGGCGGTGGTGATGAGCTGGGTGGCGAGCGTGACGCCCGAGGCGAGAGCGTAGAGGTTGCGCCCGTCAAGGATGTCGACCACGTAGGGCATGGCAGTTGCCACGGCGAGGGCCTCGAAGGCGACCAGGCTGATGAGACTCACTGCGAGGATCACCAGCCACTGCTCAAGGCTCCGACGAATTCGCTGCTTCTTTCGTGCTTGTCTCACACCACGATCGTAAGATCCAATGTTGGAAACGGCACGCCTCGCCAGGTGTGATCTTAGCCCGCTTCGGCGTAGAGTTTTCCACGTGTTCCCCGCCCGTCTCGCGGGAGGACATCACCCGCCCGTCTCGCGGGTGAGACCACAATTGAAAGAGGTATACGTGATTCGTACCCGGATGGCAGGATCCCTGCGAAAAGAAGACATCGGCAGCACCGTCACTCTGGCGGGCTGGATCGATCGGCGTCGTGACCACGGAGGGATCGCCTTCCTTGATCTGCGTGACGCCTCTGGAATCGCCCAGGTCACGGTCCGCGAGGAGGTCGCACACGAGCTGCGCTCCGAGTTCGTGGTCAAGGTGACCGGCACCGTCATGGAGCGCCCCGAGGGCAACGCGAACGCGAACCTCGCCACGGGTGACGTCGAGGTGGAGGCCATCGAGGTCGAGATCCTCAACCCCTCCGCGCCGCTCCCGTTCCAGATCTCGGATCACGCCGAGGACGCGGGCTCTGTTAACGAGGAGACCCGCCTGAAGTTCCGCTACCTCGACCTGCGCCGCTCGTATGAGCAGAAGGCCATCCGCCTGCGCGCGAAGGTCTCCCAGGCTGCCCGCCGCGTGCTGGACGGCCACGACTTCGTGGAGATCGAGACCCCGACCCTGACGCGCTCCACGCCCGAGGGCGCGCGCGACTTCATCGTGCCGGCCCGCCTCGCGCCGGGCTCGTGGTACGCCCTGCCGCAGTCGCCCCAGCTGTTCAAGCAGCTGCTCATGGTGGCCGGCATGGAGCGCTACTACCAGATCGCCCGCTGCTACCGTGACGAAGACTTCCGCGCTGACCGCCAGCCCGAGTTCACCCAGCTCGACGTCGAGATGTCGTTCGTCAACCAGGACGACGTCATCGCGGTGGCTGAGGACGTGCTCAAGGAGATCTGGGCGCTGATTGGCTACGATCTCACGACGCCGATCCCGCGCATGCCGTACAAGGAGGCCATGGAACGCTTCGGTTCTGACAAGCCGGACTTGCGCTTTGGCCAGGAGCTCGTGGACCTCACCGAGTACTTCAAGGACACCCCGTTCCGCGTATTCCAAAACGAATACGTGGGCGCAGTCGTCATGCCCGGTGGCGCCTCCCAGCCGCGCCGCACGTTCGACAAGTGGCAGGAGTGGGCGAAGGCGCGCGGCGCCAAGGGCCTGGCCTACGTCACCATCTCCGAGGACGGGACCCTGGGCGGCCCGGTGTCGAAGAACATTTCCGACGCCGAGCGCGAGGGCCTGGCCGAGGCCACCGGCGCCAAGCCAGGCGATTGCATCTTCTTCGCCGCCGGCAAGCCGGCCGCCTCGCGCGACCTGCTCGGGGCCGCCCGCCTCGAGATCGGCAAGCGCTGCGGCCTCATCGACGACAACGCCTGGGCGTTCGTGTGGGTGGTCGACGCGCCGCTGTTCAAGCCCACCGCCGACGCCGAGGCGGAGGGCGACGTCGCTGTTGGTGGCGGCAAGTGGACGGCGGTCCACCACGCCTTCACCTCGCCCAAGCCCGAGTGGCTCGACTCCTTCGACCAGGACCCGGGCAATGCCCTGGCCTACGCCTACGACATCGTGTGCAATGGCAACGAAATCGGCGGCGGCTCGATCCGTATCCACCGCGCCGACGTCCAGGAGCGCGTGTTCAACGTCATGGGCATCGACGAGGAGACCGCGAACAAGCAGTTCGGCTTCCTGCTCGAAGCCTTCAAGTACGGTGCCCCGCCGCACGGCGGCATCGCCTTCGGCTGGGACCGCATCGTCTCTCTGCTCGTGGGCGCGAAGTCGATTCGCGACGTCATTGCCTTCCCCAAGATCGGCAACGGCTGGGACCCGCTCACGGATGCCCCGGCGCCGATCACCGTGCAGCAGCGCAAGGAGGCCGGTGTGGACGCCAAGCCCAAGGCCAAGAAGGACGCCGACAAGGGCGAGGCCGAGAAGGCCGACGCCGAGTAGATGCTCGGAGCGTCAGCGGCTTTTTGGCGCCTGAACGCCTGGGGCGGGGAGGTCCTCGAACGCGAGGAATCTCCCGGCCTCGGCCTGGTGCTACTTGGCGGGGAGGCCGGCCCCACGCTCATCGCGTACGGTGAGCCCGGGTCGGCCATCCCGGCCCTGACCGACCTCGCAGGCCGCGGGGTTATTCCTGCGCGCACAATGATCAACCGCGAGGTCTACGGCGCGCTCGACGAGCCCCTGCGCGAGCACTTCGGCCCGAACTGGGGGCACGCCTGGGACTTCTTCTGGGCCGACCGCCCCCTCGCGCCGGTGGAGCACTGCGATTCCGTGGAGTTTTGTGCTGCGGGCAGCGCCCAGATGGACGGCGTGCGCGAGGAGATTCGCGCCGCCCTGCTTGCCTCCAACCCGATTTCCGACGCCGTGGGCGAGCTTGACCACCTCGACTGGTTCTTCCTGCGCGCCCCCGATGGCAATATCGCCACCGTTATGGGCGCAGAGAAGGTCGGGGAGGGGATAGGTTTCCACGGGCTTGGCACCGTCCCCGACTACCGGGGTAACGGGTATGGGGGAGCGACGATGGTGGGAGCCGTCAATGCTGCCCTCGAACGCGGTGCGTTCATTCGGTTTGGCGTGTGGGCCTGGAACGAGGGCGCGATGCGGCTCTATACCCGGCTCGGCATCACCCACGACGGTGCGATTATCTCCGGGCGCGCCGAGCCGTTTGAAGAACTGAGGGGCACGTGAGCGCTCGGCTGATGCGCAGCCCCCTCGGGCTCGCGGTGGTCCTCGCGCTTGCCGGCTGCTCGGTCGGCGGCGCGGACGCCCTGTGGTCGATCCCCGTGGGCGGGCTGTACAACGTGCAGTTTGCCGACCTGGGCGACGTCGTCGTCATCCCCCGCGGGCAGGCCATTGAGGGCTACGACACCTCCGGCACGCAGCTGTGGAGCGTGACGCTCGCCGACGAGGCCGAATCGTGCGTTGCTGCCGGCGCGGGCGCGATGTGCGTGGCCGGCACCCAGATCTTCGTAGGCCGCGACGGGCAGGCGGTCGCCCGGCCCGACCTAGCCTTCATCGCCCAGGCGGGGGACAAGGCCTACTACGCGCGCGGCGACGCGGACGGCGTCGTGCTCATCGAGGCCGACGCCGACGCCCCGATCGACCAGCTCGGCGGGGAAGTGCTCGCTCGCTACGAGGGGCGTACTTCTTATTTGCCGGACGGCACACCTGTCGAGCGCGCCGATTCCTATCCCGAGCCCCTCCAGCGCCTCCTCGACGTGGGCGTGCTCGACGCCGACTCCCCGTGGCTCAACCCCGCTGGAATCGCCTCGATCGCACGACCGCTGGCCGACGGCTTCGTCGTCGTCGAGGCCGGGCAGATCACCGTCAGCGACGTCGAGCCGACCGTGCTCACGCTTTTCGACTTGGACGGCAACGAGACCGCGCGCCTCGAGGCCACGCCCGCGCTGACGATGAACCTCAGCCCGCGCTGGACGCTCGCCACGCTCGAGCAGATCGTGGAGGAGGCCAACGCACTCGATACCTCCCGCGCCTTTGTGTTCGACGACGCCCGAGTGGTCGGTTTCGAGCAGGCCCTTACCGACTCCGTGGCCCCCGGCTACGCCGACGTCGAGGCGCTGATCGTGGGCGGGCAGATGCTCCGCTTCGATGCGATCCGGCCCGAAACCCTCCAGCTCTCCGTGCTCGACTACCCCTACGTGTCCGTGGCGGGCACCGGCTCGGGATCGGTGGTGGCGACATTCGACATCGTTACCGGCGAGCGCGTGATCGAGGCCAGCTGCTGGCAAAACGGCGCCGTCTACTGCGCCACGCCCACGGAGCTGTCCAAGATCGACCTCAGTGGACGATCTTGAACTTCTCGTAGACCTTCTTCAGCGGCGCGGGCGCCCACCAGTTCCACTTGCCGAGTAGCGTCATGGTGGCCGGCACGAGGAGCATGCGCACGAGGGAGGCGTCGATGATGACAATCATTGCCAGCGCCACGCCCACCTGTTTGATCGCCAGCATGTCGCCGAAGATAAAGCCGACAAACACGGCCACGATGATCGCGGCAGCCGAGGTGATGATGCGCCCGGAGCGCTGCAGGCCCATCTCAACCGCCGTGTCGTTGTCGTGACCCGCGTCCCAGTATTCCTTGATACGGGCGATGAGGAAGACCTCGTAATCCATGGCCAGGCCCAGGCCGAAGGCGATGGAGGCGGCGACCACGAAGGTCTCCAGGCCCACCGACTGCGGCAGGCCCAGCAGGCCGTGCTCGAAGACGAAGACCGTGGCGCCCATGCCGGCAAACAGTGAGAGCGTGTTGATGACAAGGGCCTTGATCGGTGCGATGACCGAGCCGGTCATGAGGAAGAGCAAGATGAGCACCGCGATCGCCACGATCGTCACCGCGATGGGCGCGCCGTCCTTGATCGAGTTCGTGAAGTCGAGCTGGAGGGCGGCCGCGCCTCCGACGTACGTGTCGTAGCCGGCGTCGTAGGCGCGCAGCTCCTTGACCGCGTTGGTGACCTCGGGGCCCACCTGGTCGGGAGCGTCCATATGGAACTTGATGAGGGTTTCGCCATCGTTCATCGCTTCGGCGGGGGCCACCCAGTCCACCCCGTCGATCTGCTCGATGCGATTGATAAGGTTGGCGGCGTCGTCCGGGCTCGTGTCGGCGATGACGGTGATGGAGGGGGCGGCGAGGATCTCGTAGTCCTGCATGCCGTCGTAGGCGCGGGCGGCGCTCGTGTGCTCGGGGATATATTCCATGAAGTTCGAGCGCATCGTGAGGTCGCGAACCGGCATCACCATGAGCACGAGGATTGCGGTGACCGTGATGAGGATCGGCCACGGGCGGCGGTGGACCCACTTCGCCAGGCGCGAGAAGGTGCCCTCGTCGGAGGCCGTGTCGCCCACCTTCTTCACGATCGTGCGGAAGACGGGCACGCCCGAGAGCCACGAGGGGCGCACGAGCCGGCGGCCGAGCAACGTAATCATGGCTGGCACCATGAGCACGGCCGTGGAGACCGCGAGGATGGTGACGATGATGCCTCCGATCGCGATCATCTTCAGCATAGGCGCCTCCATGACGGCCAGGCCGGAGATCGCGAAGGCGATGGTGAGGGCGGAGAAGGAGACGGTGCGGCCGGCCGTGGCCACCGTGGCGGCGACGGCGTCCGTGACCACTCCCGAGACATCGTCGGGAAGCGCGTGCGGGTCAAGCCCGCGCCGCTCGAGCTGCTCGGTGACCTCCTCGCGGTAGCGGGAGACGATGAGCAGGCCGTAGTCGATCGAGAGGGCCATGCCGATCACGGAGATGATGTTGAGGACGAAAGAATCGACGTTCGTGACGTGGGTCAGCACCCACAGCAACCCCATGCCCGTGGCGATCGAGGTCAGTGCGCCGATGAGTGGCATGCCGGCGGCGATCAGGCCGCCGAAGACGACCACGAGGAGGAAGAGCGCGATCGGCAGGCCCACCGCCTCGCCGGTGATGAGGTCAGACTTGACCACCTCCATGATCGCGCTCTCGAAAACGGCCGAGGAGCTGACGTCGGCGTGCGCGTCCGGGTTGACCTTCTGGATCTCTTTTTCGAAGGTGGCGGTGGCGGCGAGCACGTCGTCGGTGGGGGAGGAATCCTCCGCGGCCTCCACGCTCACCACGAAGCCGCCGTCCTTGCGCAGGGCGTCGGCCGGGTTGTCCTGCTTCGCCATCTCCTCGGCCACGGCCTGCCGCGCACCTTGCTCTATCTGGGCGGTGGCGGTCTCCCTGGCCTGTTGCTCCACCTGGGCGCTCGCCTGCGCGCGGGTCTGGGCGGCCACCTCGTCGGTGGGCGCGCCTGGGTACTGCTGGGAGAACTGGGCCACCGCCCCGTCCACGGCCTGCTGGATCTGCGGCTCGGCCTGGGCAAGGGCCTGCTGAACCGCGCGGTCGATCGTGGCCTGGTTCTGCTCGAGGGCCTGGGCGACGGCGTCGTCGGTGGCCCTCTGGATGCCCTCGGTGAACTGTTCCTCAACCGAGAGGGGGTCGACGACGTCGGTGACACCGGAAATGGAGGTCAGCTGCTCGCGGAAGTCGGCGATCTGCGTGGAGACGTCGGCGGCGTCGACGCCCTGGACCACGATAACGGAGGAATCGGGGGCCGTGTCCGCGTTCGTTTTCTGAATGACGATGTCGGATTCGGTATTCGGCACCATTGACTCCGACGACTGCATCCGCGCGAACAGGTTGCCCTGGCCGAATCCCCACAGCGCCGAGGTGGCGCCGAGGACCAGGAGAAGGACCCAACCGAGGACGAAGAAGTGTGGTCTGCGCGCGATGGCGTGGCCGATCCGATCAAACATAATCTCACCTTCCCATGTGCCTCTATTATGCCAATCTTCGCCCGCGCCAGTCACTCGAGTTCGCCGTCCGCGCTCGGGCGTGCGCAAGTTTGTCGGAGGCGGGAGATATGCTGAAGGAATGGATCTGTTTGACTCCCAATCGATGAGCGTGGACGGTACTCCGGCCGATACCTCCGCGCCGCTTGCCGTGCGCATGCGTCCGCGCACGATCGATGAGGTGGTGGGCCAAAGCCACCTGCTCGGGCCGGGCCAGCCGTTGCGTCGGCTGATCGAACCGGACCGCGGGGGCGCGCCCAGCTCGGTGTTCTTGTGGGGCCCTCCCGGAATCGGCAAGACCACCTTGGCCTACCTCGTGGCGCGCCAGGGCAATCGTCGTTTCGTGGAGATCTCGGCCGTCTCGGCCGGCGTGAAGGAAGTGCGCGCCGTCATCGCCGAGGCGCGCGACCACCTGGTCACCGACGGCACCGACACGGTCCTGTTTGTGGACGAGGTCCACCGCTTTTCCAAGACCCAGCAGGACGCGCTGCTGCCGGCGGTGGAAAACGGCTGGGTGATCCTTATCGGCGCCACCACCGAAAACCCCTCGTTTTCCGTCATCTCCCCGCTGCTCTCGCGTTCACTCCTGCTTACCCTCCACCCGCTTACCGACGCCGACATCGAGACCCTCGTGCGCCGCGCGCTGACCGACGAGCGCGGGTACGGCGGCAAGGTACGGGCTGAGGATGAGGCGGTGGCCGAGATCGTCCGGCTCGCCGGCAACGACGGGCGGCGCTCGCTCACCATCCTCGAGGCCGCCGTGGTGGGGGACCACCTCACGCTTGCCGACGTCGAAGCGGCGGTTGACGTCTACGCCGTGCGTTACGATCGCGGCGGCGACCAGCACTATGATGTGATCTCGGCCTTCATCAAGTCGATCCGCGGATCGGACGTGGACGCGGCCATCCACTACCTGGCGCGCATGCTCGAGGCGGGGGAGGACCCGCGCTTCGTGGCCCGACGCCTCATGATCTCCGCGGCTGAGGACGTGGGGATGGCAGACCCGTCGGCTTTGCAGACTGCCACGGCCGCGGCGCAGTCCGTGGCGCTCGTGGGCATGCCGGAAGCACGCATCATCCTGGCCGAGGCGGTGGTCCACCTCGCCACCGCACCGAAGTCCAACCGCGCCTACCTGGCGATCAACAAGGCGATCGCTGACGTGCGGGCGGGCAAGATCGGCGCGGTGCCCGTCCACCTGCGCGACCAGTCGGTCAAGGCCTCGAAGGTTGCGGCGCAGTCCACGGGCCGCAACATCCCCTACGTTTACCCGCACGACGTGCCGGACGGCGTGGCCGCCCAGCAGTACCTGCCCGACGAGCTGGTGGGCACCGCTTACTACGAGCCCCTGAATCGTGGTTACGAGGCCAATATCACGTCCCGGCTGGAGCGGATCCAGGCGATTTTGCGGGGTAAGTAGTGCTACCATGTCACGGTTGCTTCCGTTGAAGTGACACTCCCACGCGGAGTCCATCCTGGGGCCTTAGCCGTTTGTTGTTGGTCCCGTGCATTGCACGCCATGAGTAGACAGGAGAGATATTTATGGCTGGAAACCGTTCCCGTAAGTCGGTGCGTCAGTCGCGCGCCCTTGGTATTGCCCTCACCCCGAAGGCGGAGCGCCTCATGCAGCGCCGCCCGTACCGTCCGGGCGAGCACGGCCGCGGCCGCGTCAAGGAATCCGACTACTCGATTCGTCTGAAGGAGAAGCAGCGCCTGCGCGCACAGTACGGCATCCGCGAGGCCCAGCTTCGTAAGATCTGGGATGAGGCCCGCCGCATGGAGGGCATGGCCGGTGAGAACCTGGTCGAGCTCCTCGAGATGCGCCTCGACGCCCTCGTGCTTCGCGCCGGCTTCGCCCGCACGATCGCCCAGGCCCGCCAGGTGGTCGTCCACCGCCACGTCCTCGTGGACGGCAAGCTCGTGGACCGCCCGTCGTTCCGCGTCAAGCCCGGCCAGGTCATCCAGATCAAGCCGCGCTCGCAGGCCTCCCCGCAGTTCATGGTGGCGGCCCAGGGCCAGCACGCCGACGTCCTGCCCGCCGTCCCCGAGTACCTCTCGGTTGACCTGACCAAGCTCCGTGCCGAGCTGGTGCGCCGCCCGAAGCGTGCCGAGGTTCCGGTCACGTGTGACGTGCAGATGGTCGTCGAGCACTACTCGCGATAAGCTATCTGGACAACGCGCCGCGGTCAGCCGTGGCACGTTGTCATTTCCAGATAAGCTAGCCCCATGGCAGACATTACTCTTGGACAGATCGCCGGCGTGCTGGCGGCCCTCGGTTTCCTCGTACTCGTGTATTTCTCGATTAAGCCGTTGCGCAAGCTGTGCGATGTGCTCGATCGGATGACCGAATCGCTGCGGGAGCTCACTGAGCACACCCTCCCGGCGATTGATGAGGCGGCCCAGACCGTGGCCGAAACCAACCTGCAGGTGAAGAAGCTTGACGCGATCACCGAGGCGGCCGCCCGCACCTCCGAGGACATCTCGGCGATGACCACCTTGGTCACTTCCACCGTTGGCGCGCCCTTCCTCGCCGCGCGCAAGGGGGCGGAGAAGGTGCGCGACGCCTTCGGTCCCAAGAAGCTTTAGATTTTTCTGTTGTTGTAACGCTACCAATGTGCTCACGCGCTTTGAGATGGGAGTTCAATGCGTACTTCTGAGATTCGTCGCCGCTGGCTCGACTACTTCGCCAAGCACGACCACGAGATCGCCGAGTCGGTTCCACTCGTGTCCCCGGATCCGTCCATCCTCTTCACGATCGCCGGCATGGTGCCGTTTATCCCGTACATCGTTGGCACGGAGGAGGCACCCTTCCCGCGCGTGGCCTCGGTCCAGAAGTGCATCCGCACGAATGACATCGACAACGTGGGCCGCACCACCCGCCACGGCACGTTCTTCCAGATGTGCGGCAACTTTTCCTTCGGCGATTACTTTAAGGAAGGCGCGATCGACCTCGCCTTCGGTTTGCTGACCACGCCTGTCGACGACGGCGGCTATGGCCTGGAGAAGGACCGCCTGTGGGTGACGATCTGGGAGGAGGACGAGGTGTCCTACAACCACCTGACGCAGGTGGTGGGCCTCGATCCTAAGCACGTGGTGCGCCTCGCGCGTGAGGAGATCTTCTGGTCCACGGGCCAGCCTGGCCCGGCGGGTGGATGCGCCGAGATCCATTACGACCGCGGCCCGGACTTCGGCCCGGAGGCCGTGGGCGGCAACGTTGACCCGGGCGGCGACCGCTACCTGGAGATCTGGAACCTCGTGTTCGACGAGTTCATGCGCGGTGAGGGCACGGGCAACGACTACCCGCTGCTCGGCAAGCTCGACCAGACCGCGATCGACACGGGCGCGGGCCTGGAGCGCATCGCCTACCTGCTCCAGGGCAAGAAGAACATGTACGAGATCGACGAGGTCTACCCCGTCATCGCCGCCACCGAGGAGCTGACGGGCAAGAAGTACGGCGCGGATGAGGAAGATGACGTGCGGATGCGCATCGTGGCCGACCACGTCCGTTCCGCGCTCATGCTGATCGGCGACGGCGTCCGCCCCGGTAACGACGGGCGCGGCTACGTGCTTCGCCGCCTCATCCGCCGCGCGGTGCGCTCGGTGCGTCTGCTCGGGTTCGAGGGGATGGCGCTGCCCACCCTCCTGCCGGCGTCGATGAACGTGATGAAGGAGTCCTACCCGGAGCTGGAGCGTGACTTCGCGCGCATCTCCCAGATCGCCTACGGTGAGGAGGAGGCCTTCCGCCGCACGCTCGAATCGGGCACCCAGATTTTCAATGAGGCGGTGCGCCAGGCGAAGGCCGACAGCGCTGAGCTTCCGGGCCAGACGGCCTTTACTCTCCACGACACCTACGGCTTCCCGATCGACCTCACGCTCGAGATGGCCCACGAGGCCGGGGTCGAGGTCAACGAGGAGGGCTTCCGCGCCCTCATGCAGGAGCAGAAGGACCGCGCCCGCGCTGATGCGCTGGCGAAGAAGACCGGCCACGTGGACGCCTCGGTTTACCACAAGATCGAGGAGGAGTCCGGGGGTGCAACCCGCTTCCTCGGCTACACGGACTACGCCGCCGAGGCGAAGGTAGTGGCCATTCTCAAGGACGGCCAGCCTGTGCCGTTTGCCGAGGCGCCGGCCCAGGTCGATGTCGTGCTCGACCAGACCCCGTTCTGGGCCGAGCAGGGCGGCCAGCTGGCTGACCACGGCACGATCTCGGTGGCGGGCGGCGGACTGCTCGAAGTGGGCGACGTGCAGATGCCGATCAAGGGCTTGTTCGTCCACCGCGCCAGCCTGACCGAGGGCTCGGTGGCGCTTGACGACGCCGTCTACTGTCAGATCGACGTCGACCGCCGCGAGCAGATCGCCCGCGCTCACACCTCCACGCACATGGTGCACGAGGTGCTGCGCGAGGTGCTCGGCCCGGAGGCCACCCAGGCTGGTTCGGAGAACGCGCCCTCGCGGATGCGTTTCGACTTCCGTCACGGCTCGCAGGTTTCGGCTTCCGACCTGTCGGCGATTGAGGCCGAGGTCAACAGCAAGCTGCAGGACAACCTCGCGGTCACAGACCAGATCATGAGCCTGGATGAGGCCAAGACGCTCGGCGCGATGGCGCTCTTCGGGGAGAAGTACGGCAAGGAGGTCCGGGTCGTCTCGATCGGGGGAGACTGGTCGCGCGAGCTGTGCGCCGGCACCCACGTGGGCGACACGGGCGAGATCGGCCTGGTCTCCATCCTGGGCGAGTCCTCGATCGGTTCGGGCGTGCGCCGCGTGGAGGCGCTGGTAGGTCGCGGGGCCTACGCCGAGGGCGCCAAGGAACGCGCGCTCGTGAGCCAGCTCAGCTCGATGACGCGCGTGCGCCCCGAGGAGTTGCCCGAGCACATCGAGTCGCTCATGGCCAAGCTACGCAAGGCGGAGAAGGACCTGGAGACTCTGCGCACCGAGAAGCTGACCGCCGGCCTCGCCGCGCTCATCGAACAGCGCCGGCAGGCGAATGGTGTCAACGCCGTCATCCACGATTTCGGCACGGACGCCGATCCAAACCAGGTGCGCCAGCTCGCCGCCCAGATCCGCGAGCGCCTGGGCGAGGCGCCCGCCGTCGTCGCGCTGACCTCGGTGTCGAAGGGCCGCCCGTCGGTGGTCATCGCCACGAACCAGGCCGCGCGCGAGCACGGCATCAAGGCCGGCAAGCTCGTGTCGGTTGCCGCGAAGATCCTCGGAGGAGGAGGCGGCGGAAAGGACGACATGGCGCAGGGCGGCGGCCAGGATCCGGCCAAGATCAAGGAAGCGCTCAGCGCCATCTTCGGTCAGATCGGCTAGGCCGTGAGGGTAGGTGTTCGATTCGGGGTCGACGTCGGTGCCGCGCGCATCGGCGTCGCCCGAAGCGACTCGGCGGGCATCCTCGCCACGCCCGTGACCACGCTGCGTAGCGGCAAGGGCGACGTCGACGCGGTGGCGAAGATGGTCCGCGAGGCCGACGCGCTCGAAGTGATCGTGGGCCTGCCGCTCAACATGGACGGTACGGAGGGTGCATCGGCGAAGAAGGCGCGCTCGTGGGCGCGCCGGCTCTCGCGGCGGATCGCGCCGGTGGCGGTGCGGATGCTGGACGAGCGGCTGAGCACGGTGCAGGCGCACCGCCAGTTGCACGAGGCCGGGCGTAAGGAGATCACCCATCGGCGTGTTGTGGATCAGGCGGCAGCGGTTATCATTTTGGAAAACGCGCTGGAACAGGAACGCATGAGCGGTCGTGTACCGGAGCTGGTGCAGACTGCGGAGGAATAACGTGTCACAGCTTTTTGAGAAACTCCCTGATTCGCAGGGTAAGAATAAGGCGGGTTTGCGCGCCACGCAGCGGCGCAAGCGGGGCCTGCGCACGGCCGTGGTCACGTTCGTCGCGGTTGTTCTGCTTGTCATGTCGGCCGTTGTGGCTCTGCCGCACGTGCAGTCGCTGCTATCGCTTGATCGGCCGAGCGCCCAAGACTACGAGGGCGAGGGGAGTGGTGAGGTCATCGTGACCATTCCCGAGGGCTCGACCGGCCGGGATATTGCCGCGATCCTCGTGGAGGCCGACGTCGTCGCCTCCGAGCGCGCGTTTGTAGACGCGTTCCAGGCCGATCGCCGTGCGTCGTCGATCCAGGCTGGCTCGTACCGGATGAAGTCGAAGATGTCGGTGGTGGCGGCGCTTGCCAGCCTGCTCGACCCGGGTTCGCGGGCCGAGCTGAACGTGACGATCCCGGAGGGCTTTACCCTCCAGCAGGTGACGGACCGCCTGGTCAACGTCATGGGCTACGACGCGGCGGAGATCGAGGCCGCGCTGGCCGACCCCGAGGGGCTGGGCCTGACCGCGGAGGCGAACGGCAACGTGGAGGGCTGGCTCTCGCCAGTCACCTACTCGTTCGCCCCGGATACGACGGCGAAGGAAGCGCTGTCCACGATGGTGTCCAAGCGCGTGAGTGAGTTGCGCTCCTCGGGGATCCCGCAGGAGAAGTGGGCGCGTACGATCATCGTGGCCTCGATCGTGGAGCGCGAGGTCAATTGGCCGGACTACTACGCCCAGGTGGCCCGCGTCATCGAGAACCGCTTGAACGATTCGGGCCAGGTGAATGGCAGGCTCCAGATGGATTCGACCGTGCTGTATGGCGTGGGCAAGTCCGGCGGCGTGCCCAGCCGCGAGGACCTTGCGCACGACAACCCGTACAACACCTACCTCCACGCGGGCCTTCCGCCCACCGCGATCTCCAACCCGTCCATCGAGGTCATCGAGGCCTCGGCGAACCCGCCGGCGGGGGATTGGCTCTACTTCGTGACCGTCAACCTGGATACGGGCGAGACGAAGTTCGCCTCCAGCCTCGATGAGCACAACGCCAATGTCGAAGAGCTCCGCCAGTGGGTGTCCGATCACCCGGATGCCGCCCAGTCCGAGAGCGACAATTGATCGGGGTAATCGGGCTCGACCCGGCACCGTTTCGGCTTGCCGGTGAGGTGGCCGAGCTCGGCGCCGTCAACCTCGACTTTCCCGGCGCCGGCTTCGCCTTCGAGATCGACGCCGCCCCTGACTTGAGGGAGGAGTGCGACGTCGTGGACGGACTCGCGTCCCGCGTGGGCGCGATCGACACGCTCGCCTTCCAGCCGATGGGCGCCTCCCGGATGGCGGTGGGCTTCGCCGCGCTGCCGGGCGCGCTTGGGCGGACGCTCGATGCCCATCTCGGAGTGCATTCCGGCGGCGGCACGCGCCGGGCAGTCATCGTGGGCTCGGGCGCGGCGGCGGCATGCTCGGTGGCGGCCCTCGTCCAGCACCGCTACCAGGTCCTCATCGCGGCGGATGCCCCTGGAGTGGCAGTGAGCGCCGCGCACAAGATGAACGTCGACGTCGAGCTCGTGCGGCCCGCAGCGCTTGCGGACGAGATCGACCTGCTGGTCCAGACAGTGGCTGAGCGGCCCGAGGTGGCTCCGCGCGTGGTGGTGGACCTGGCCGGTGTGTGGGCGGAAGCAGACTGCCGGGTGATCGGTGCAGCGGAGGTCACAGCGCGCCAGCGACAGGACCAAATCCGGGTGCTGACGGGCAAGAACGTTGAGCAGGCCGAGATCCTCGCCCTGTAATCAAGGGCGGGATACCAGCGGCGCCGGGCCTGTGGAGAACTTCGCGGCTGATGTGCGCGAATCGCTAGCCTGAGGGCATGCATCCGCTCCTTTACGATTCCATGACGAACCGCCAGGCCGCGCTCGTGGTGGTGGCGAGCGCGCTCGCCTCCGCCTGGACGGCAGGGCTTGCCTGGGCCTGGCAGGGGCAGTGGTGGCTGCCGGCCGTCTGCGCCGCGCTGTTCTACCCGCCGCTCGCCATCAACGCTGTGATCGACGCCCGTCACCACGTGTTGCTGAAGAACTGGACGCACCTGGCGGGCGCGATCGCCGTCCTAGCCTTCGTGGCGGCGGGAGCGCCGTGGCGGGGCCTGGCGGTCGGCGCGGCGGTGGCGGTGCCGATGTTCGCGGTGTCGGTCTTTTCGCGCGGGCGGCTCATGGGCATGGGGGACGCGCGGCTCATCGTGGCGCTCAGCCTGTTCAATTCGATCTGGAACCCGCTCGGCGCCTTGTACATGATCTGCGCCAGCTTCGTTCTGCACGTGCTCTACGTGCTCGCCCGCTCGCTGTTTGCTCGCGTGACGCTGCGCTCCCGCCACGCGCTCGGGCCTTGGCTCGTGGCTGGGTCCTTCCTTACGTTTGCCATCGCGTGAGCGCCACGGGCACCGGGCGGCGCAAGATGGCACAATAGGGGGCATGATTCGGTGGAGTACGGCAGGTGAGTCCCATGGCCCGGCACTGGTGGCCCTCTTCGAGGGTATGCCGGCGGGCGTGCGCGTGACCAGTGAGGACATCAAGCACGCGCTGTGGCGGCGACGGCTCGGCTACGGGCGTGGCAGCAGGCAGAAATTCGAGCAGGATGAGCTGACGATCCTGTCCGGGATCCGCCACGGCGAGGCGCTTGGCTCGCCCATCGCGCTTGAGATCGGCAACTCGGAGTGGCTCAAGTGGTCCACGGTGATGAGCGCCGACCCGGTCCCGCCTGAGGCCCTCCTTATCGACGCCGGTACGGGCGACGAACGGGAGGTCTCCCGGAACAAGCCGCTCACCCGGCCGCGCCCGGGGCACGCTGACCTCGTGGGGATGAACAAGTACGGCTTCGACTCGGCACGCCCCGTTCTCGAGCGGGCCTCGGCCCGCGAGACGGCGGCCCGGGTGGCGCTCGGCGAGCTGGCAAAGCAGCTGCTGCGCCAGGCGGCGGGCGTTGAGATCGTCTCCCACGTGGTGGAGGTCGGCTCCGTGCGCGGTTCGGACCTCACGCTCCCCACGCCGGAGGATACCGCCACGCTCGACGAGTGCGACGTGCGCCAGCTGGATCCCGAACTGGCCGCCGCCTTCCGTGCCGAGGTGGACGCGGCGAAGAAGGACGCGGACACGCTGGGCGGCGTCGTCGAAGTGGTGGGCTGGGGCGTGCCTCAAGGGCTGGGCACGCACGTGCGCGGGCAGGATCGCCTGGACGCGCGGCTGGCCGGCGCGCTCATGTCGATCCAGGCGGTGAAGGGCGTGGAGATCGGCGACGGCTTTGAGACGGCCCGCCGGCGCGGGTCGGCCGCGCATGACGAGATTGTCCGCGAGGCCGGGCACCTGGCGCGGCTGACAAACCGGGCCGGCGGCATTGAGGGCGGCATGTCGAACGGCGAGCCGATCGTGGCCCGCGTGGCCTACAAGCCGATCTCGACAGTGCCGCGCGCGCTGCGCACGATCGACACCGCCACGGGCGAGGTGGCCACGGCCCTCCACCAGCGCTCCGACACCACGGCCGTGGTGCCCGGGGCCGTGATTGCGGAGGCGATGGTGGCGCTCGTGCTCGCCGAGGCGCTCGTGGAGAAGTTCGGCGGGGACTCGCTGGCCGAGATCCGGCGCAACCTGGATTCGTGGTGGACCTCGATCGACGAGGTTCGAAGGTAATGGGACCTCGCGCGATCTTCATCGGGATGCCCGGGGCGGGCAAGTCGACTGTAGGCAGGCGGGTCGCCGCCGCGCTCGGCCTCGAATTTCGCGATTCGGACGAGCTCATAGCCGAGCGCACCGGTCGCTCCGTGCCCTCGATCTTTGAGTCCGAGGGGGAGGCCGCGTTCCGCGAGATCGAGGCCGACGCGATTGAGTGGGCCAGGCACGAGTTCGAGGGCATCCTCGCGCTCGGCGGCGGGGCCGTGCTCCACGAGCGTACGCGCCGCTTGCTGGCCGACCAGCACGTCGTCCTCATCGAGGCCACCGACGAGGAGCTGACCCGGCGGGTGAGCCGTTCGCGGACCGTGCGCCCGCTGCTGCGCAAGGATCCGGCGGGCCAGATCAAGAACCTGCGCCGCCATCGCTCGACGCTCTACCATAGCGTCGCCAATTACGTTGTTTTGTCTGACGCGCGCCCGGTGGCCCGCGTCGTTGATGAGGTGGTGAATTACTTGGAGGCTCCCCACAGGCGCATTGCCGTTGCGGGTCAGGACTACGAGGTGGTGATCGGGCACGCGCTCGCCTCGGACGTGGTCAAGCTTGCGGCCACGAAGTCGCGGGCGCTGGTCGTTTACGGCGAGGACGTGTCGCGGTATGCCGAGCCGATCATCACCGAGCTGACGATCTCCGACATCCCGTCCTCGGCTTTCATCATTCCGCGGGGCGAGGAGGCGAAGACGGCCGAGGTCCTCGAGCGCGGCTGGCACGCCGCCGGGGATGCCCACCTTGGGCGCGACGGCGTGGTCATCGCGGTGGGCGGGGGAGCGACCACCGACCTGGGAGGCTTCCTCGCCGCCACGTGGCTGCGGGGCGTGGCCGTCATCCAGGTGCCCACCACGCTGCTGGGCATGGTGGACGCCGCCGTGGGCGGCAAGACGGGTATCAACTCCGCCCACGGCAAGAACCTGGTGGGCGCGTTCCACCCGCCGCTCGGCGTCTTTTGCGATGTTGATACGCTCGCCACGCTCGACGCCGGTGAACTGCGCGCTGGCATGGGTGAGGTGGCCAAGTGTGGCATGATCGCCGACACCGAGATCCTCAGCATTATTGAGGCCGGCGACGCCGAGGCGAAGCGTTTCGAGCTCATCGCCCGCAGTGTCCAGGTCAAGGCCGACATCGTCTCGGACGACCTGCGCGAGTCCGGCCAGCGCGAGTTCCTTAACTACGGCCACACGCTGGCCCACGCGATCGAGGCCTCCTCCGATTACCGGGTGCGTCACGGCGAGGCGGTGGCAATCGGTTGCGTGTTTGCCGCAGCCCTTGCCGAGGCCGCCGGGGTGGGGCCCGCGGGCCTGGCCGAGCATCACCGCAAGATCCTCGCCGCACTCGAGTTGCCCACCACGTACGCGGGCGCGAGCCGCGAGGAGTTGCTCGCGATAATGTCCTCGGACAAGAAGGTGCGCGGCGGCCAGCTCCGCTTCGTCGTCCTGCGCGAACTTGGCGTGCCCGAGATCCTCACCCCCACGCCCGAGCAGCTGGACGTCGCCTTTGCGGAGGTGGGCCTGTGAGTGCGATCTTCCTCATCGGTGCCCCGGGCACGGGCAAGTCCGCCGTCGTGGGCGAGCTCGCCAAGCTCGGCTTCACGGCCGCCGACGTCGATGCCGCGGTCGCGGCCGCGCACGGCTACTCGCTCGAGGACTTCTACGTACTGCTCGCCCCGGAGCAGCGCAAGGTGCTCGTTGCCGAGGCGCTGTCCGACTTCCTTGACGACGTCGACTCCGACCCGGCCGGCCGCTGGGCGCTGGCTATCCCCTCGGACGCGCTGGGGGACTCGCTGGATGACCCCGAGCACGTGCCTGTCCGCGAGCGCCTGCGTGTGGGCACGGTGGTCAAGCTGACGGCCGACCTGTCCACGCTCGTCACTCGCAACGGGCTCATCGGCCAGCGCTCGGCCACTCTGGTCATGCCGCGCAAGGAGTTCCGGCTTATGCTGGGCGCTCGGGACGAGGTCTACGATGCCGTCGCGGACCGCATATATGATACAACACGGCGAGATATGGCCGAGCTGGCGAAGGAGCTCGTAGGGCTGGTTTAGCAGTGCTTCGCTTAGGTTTACCTACACTAGGGCCGCCTTACCTTCGTTGTTACCGGAGTCGTTCCAGAATACGATAGGGGTATGGCCAAGAAGTTTGTCTCCCAGTATCCGCTCGTGGCAGTCATCGCCGTGGTCGCGGCTGTCGGCGTTGTGCTCACCGCGATGGGCAACGAGCCTGCCGCCAAGGTGATCGTCTCCGCGGTGGCGCTCCTCATCGCCGCTCTGCAGTTCAAGGGCATGATCGACACCCTGAGGGAGCACAGCTTTGGCATCGACATCCTCGCGGTCACGGCGATCGTCTCCACCGTGGCGGTGGGCGAGTACTGGGCCGCGCTCGTCGTGTGCCTCATGCTCACCGGCGGCGAGGCGCTCGAGGACTATGCCGAGGGCCGGGCGAGCGCGGAGCTGACGGCCCTGCTCGAAGGCGCGCCGACCGTGGCCTACCGCAAGGTGGACGGCGGGATCGAACAGATCGACGTCGATGAGGTGGCGGTGGGCGACGAGCTGGTGGTCCGCCCGCACGAGGCGGTGCCGGTGGACGCCGTGCTCCTGTCGGAGTCGGCGCTGCTGGATGAGAGTCAGCTGACGGGCGAGTCCATGCCGGTCAGACGCCGCGCGGGTGACACGCTGCTCGCGGGCTCGATGAACGACGCAGACGCGATCGAGGTCCGGGCCCGAGCTGTCGCGGCCGATTCCCAGTACCAGCGCATCGTCTCGCTCGTTACCGAGGCGCGCGAGTCCAAGGCGCCGTTCGTGCGGCTGGCCGACCGAGTGGCCCTTCCCTTCACCATCATCGCCTTCATCATCGCGGGGGCTGCGTGGGCGGCCACGGGCGACCCGATGCGTTTTGCCCAGGTGCTCGTGGTGGCCACCCCGTGCCCGCTCATCATTGCGGCGCCGGTGGCCTTCATGGCCGGCATGTCACGCGCGGCCCGCGGCGGCATGATCATCAAGAACGCCGGCACGATCGAGCAGATTGCCAAGGTCTCCTCTGTCGCCTTCGACAAGACCGGCACACTGACCAAGGGTGAGCCGGAGATCACGAACGTGGTGAGCGAGGATCCCGAACGCATGCTCCGCCTCGCCGCGAGCGCCGAGTTCTACTCCTCCCACCCGCTCGCGCAGGCGATCGTGGCGGCCGCGGATGACGTGGCCGAGCCCGAGCAGGCGCGCGATGTCCCCGCCCAGGGCGTCATTGCCCAGGTCGAGGGGCGCCAGGTCAAGGTGGGCAAGTACGGTTTCGTCATGGACACCGACGCGTCCGCGCCGGTCGAGGTCCGCCCCGGATTTACGGCGATCTTCGTCTCCGTCGACGGCGGCCTGGCCGGTCACGTCGAGCTGTCCGACCCGATCCGACCCGAGACTCCGGGCGCGCTCGAGGCGATCGGCGCCGTGGGCGTGCAGCGCACGGTCATGCTGACCGGGGACGCGGAGGACACAGCCCGGCGCGTAGCGGGCGAGCTCGCCATCGACGACGTACGGGCCGGCCTCCTGCCCGAAGACAAGGTCCGCGCGGTGACCGAAATGGGCCCCAAGCCCGTGCTCATGGTGGGCGACGGCGTCAACGACGCCCCCGTGCTCGCGGCGGCGGACGTGGGCGTGGCGATGGGCGCGCGCGGATCGGCGGCCGCGGTGGAGAGCGCCGACGTCGTCATCATGCTCGACGACCTCTCGCGGCTCGCCCGCCTCCTCCTGGTTGGTAAGCGCACGATGCGGGTGGCCTGGCAGGCCATCGCGATTGGTGTGGCCTTCTCCGTGGTCCTCATGCTTATCGGCGCCACCGGTGTCATGCCCGCCTTCGTGGGCGCCTGGATGCAGGAGCTCGTGGACCTGGCCTGCATCCTGTGGGCACTGCTGGCCGCGCGCCCGTCGCGGGCGGAACGCAAGCTAAACGGGTGCGAGTCGGCGGGCGTCGTCGTCGAGAAAAAACGGGAGGCCGCTCACGGCGCCAGACGGCCCGCCCCGGTAGCATAGCGCGCAATGCCACACGATACGGGTGCGGAAATGCGGGGCATGCACGCTAAACTTGTGTCGAGATACGGCCAAACAAAGATTGGATAAACGTGGCAACGACGAACGACCTCAAGAATGGCATGGTCCTGAAGATCGACAACCAGCTGTGGCAGGTGGTGGAGTTCCAGCACGTCAAGCCGGGCAAGGGCCCCGCCTTCGTGCGCACCAAGCTACGCAACGTCCTGTCGGGTAAGAATGTCGACAAGACGATGAACGCCGGGGTCAAGGTCGAAACGGCCACGGTTGACCGCCGCGACATGCAATACCTGTACAACGACGGGGAAGACTTCATCTTCATGGATCTCGAGACCTACGAGCAGCTGCCCGTGTCGGCGGCCGTGGTGGGGGACGCCAAGAACTACATGCTCGAGAACCAGAACGTCATCATCGCGATGCACGACGGCCAGGTCCTCTTCATCGAGCTGCCCTCCTCGGTGGTCCTCGAGATCACGTTCACCGAGCCGGGCCTGCAGGGCGACCGCTCGAACGCGGGCACCAAGCCGGCCACCCTCGAGACGGGCTACGAGATCCAGGTGCCGCTCTTCATCGAGCAGGGCACCAAGGTCAAGGTTGATACCCGCACCGGCGAGTACCTGAACCGCGCCTAATGGACAACAACTCTCGCCCCAATCCCAAGCGGAAGGGTAGGTCCCTTCAGCGGCAGATGGCACTCGACGTGCTGTTTGAGTCCGATCTTCGCGGCACGGACCTGCGCGCGCTCCTCGAGGAGCGCCGGGTCGTGTCCACCCACATGGTCCCCATCGGGGACTACGGGGTCACGATTGTCTCCACGTACGCCGATAACGCCGCCGACGTCGATTCGATGATCGAGGCGGCATCACCGAAGTGGTCGATCGAGCGCATGTCGATCGTGGATCGCTGTCTGCTCCGCGTGGGGGCCACCGAGCTCATGTTCTTAGGGGTGGACCTGCCCGTGGTGGCCTCCGAGGTCAAGTCTCTGGCCCGGGACATCTCCACGGATCGGGCGGTCCCGTTCCTCATGGGCGTGATCAATAGGATTGGCGAGATCCGCGCCGGTGAAACCGCCGGCTTGAATGACGACATCGAACAGTTGCCGGTCACGGGACATCATCCCGAACCGTAAAGGCGTTAGGACGCCGGTCATGTGGCCGGCGTCCTTTTTTATGAATGGAGGATGCATGAGCACGGCGAGGATCATCTTCGAAGATGGGACGGAGGCGCGCGGACTGGCCTACGGCGCGCGTGGGACGGTGAGTGGGCGCGTGGTCGTCTGTTCCTCGGCCACGGGCTACGAGCAGGCACTGCGTGACAGTGCGGGAGCGATCGTGCTGGTCACCACCCCGCACGTGGGCAACACGGGCCTGACGGGGGAGGGGCCGCTCACGGCGGCCGGACTCATCGCGCGAGATCCCGTCCCGCGCTCGTCGTCCGCCTTCGCGGTGGCCGAGCTGGAGGAGCGGCTGCGCGCGGACGGCGTCGTCGGCATCCGTGAGGTCGACACCCGGGCCATCATGCGCCGCGTCCGCGGCGGCACCACCACGCTCACCATCGTTTCAGAGGAGAACTAATGCCACGTCGCACCGACATCGAATCGATCCTCGTCATCGGCTCGGGCCCGATCGTCATCGGCCAGGCCTGCGAGTTTGACTACTCGGGCACGCAGGCCTGCCGCGTGCTTAAGGACGAGGGCTACCGGGTGGTGCTAGTCAACTCCAACCCGGCCACCATCATGACCGACCCGGACATGGCGGATGCCACCTACGTCGAGCCGATCACGCCCGATGTGGTGGCCCAGATCATCGCCAAGGAACGTCCCGATGCCGTGCTCGCCACCCTCGGCGGGCAGACAGCGCTCAACACCGCGATGGCGCTGGCTGACGACGGCACGTTTGCCAAGTACGGCGTGGAGTTCCTGGGCGCAGACGCGGACGCGATCCGCAAGGGCGAGGACCGCCAGGCCTTCAAGGACGTGGTGGAAGCCTGCGGCGGGGAGAGCGCCCGGTCCTATATCGCCCACACCCTCGAGGAGTGCCACGAGGCGGCCGAGAAGCTGGGCTACCCGCTCGTCGTCCGGCCGTCCTTCACCATGGGCGGGCTCGGGTCTGGCTTGGCCCACAACCAGACCGAGCTCGACCGGATCGTGGGCGGCGGCCTGCGCTATTCAGCCACCGCCGAGGTGCTGCTTGAGGAGTCGATCCTGGGCTGGAAGGAGATCGAGCTCGAGGTTATCCGCGATGCCAACGACGTGGCGATTCTCGTGTGCTCGATCGAGAACTTCGACCCGGTGGGTGTTCACACCGGCGACTCGATCACCATGGCCCCGGCGCTCACGTTGACCGACGCCGAGTACCAGGCGGTGCGCGAACTCGGCATGTCGATCATCCGCGAGGTGGGCCTGGCGGCCGGAGGCTGTAACATCCAGGTGGCGATCGAGCCGGACACCGGGCGCATGGTGGTCATTGAGATGAATCCGCGCGTCTCGCGCTCCTCGGCGCTGGCCTCCAAGGCAACTGGCGTGCCGATCGCGAAGATCACCACGAAGCTTGCGGTGGGCTATACGCTTGATGAGATCACGAACGACATGACCGGCGAACCGCTCTCGGCTGGCGACCCGGCGGTGGACTACGTGGTGGCCAAGGTGCCGCGCTTCGCATTCGAAAAATTCCCGGCGGCGGACGACACACTGACCACCACGATGAAGTCGGTGGGCGAGGCGATGGCGCTCGGGCGAAACTTCACTGAGGCGCTGCAAAAGGCGATGCGCTCGATCGACAAGAAGGGCGCCGTCTTCCACTGGGAGGGCGAGGTAGACGTGCCCGCGCTCCTTGAGGCGATTAAGCGCCCCACCCAGGACCGCATCATCCAGATCCAACAGGCGCTGCGCGGCGGGGCGAGCGTGGAGCAGATCAACGAGGCCACGGCGATCGACCCGCTCTTCCTCGACCAGATCGTGCTCATCAACGACGTCGCCCGCGAGATCACGCAGGCCGAGGCCCTCACCGCCGATGTCCTGACGAAGGCCAAGCGGCACGGTTTTTCTGACCAGCAGATCGGGGCGATCCGCGGGATCTCAGAGGCGACCGTTCGCGAAGTGCGCTGGGCCTACAACCTTCACCCGGTGTACAAGATGGTGGACACGTGCGCGGGCACGGCCGAGGCGTCGACCCCGTACATGTACTCCACTTACGAGCAGGAGTGCGAGGTCATGCCGCGCGAGAGGCCGGCCGTTATGATCCTGGGCTCGGGGCCGAACCGGATCGGCCAGGGCCTGGAGTTCGACTACTCGTGCGTGCAGGCTACGTTTGCGCTCAAAGATTACGAGACGATCATCGTCAACTGCAACCCGGAGACCGTCTCCACCGACTACGACATCTCCGATCGCCTCTACTTCGAGCCGCTCACCCTGGAGGATGTGCTCGAGGCCTACCACGCAGAGCTCAAGGCAGGCCCCATCGCCGGCGTCATCGTGCAGCTCGGTGGGCAGACCCCGCTGTCGCTGGCGCAGGACCTCAAAGCCGCGGGCCTACCGATCGTCGGCACCACGCCCGACGCGATCGACATGGCCGAGGACCGCAAGCTGTTCGGCACGGTGCTCGAATCGGGTGGCCTGCAGGCACCCGAGTACGGCACGGCGATGTCGGACCAGCAGGCGGTGGAGGTCGCCGAGGCGGTGGGCTTCCCGGTGCTCGTGCGCCCCTCCTACGTACTGGGCGGGCGCGGCATGCAGATCGTGTACTCACGCGAGGAACTGGACGAATACCTGGCCAGGCACGAGTCGGAGAAGACCGACGCTTCGCGCGCGTCCTCCCCGCTCCTTATCGACCGATTCCTCGACGACGCCACCGAGATCGACGTCGACGCCCTCTATGACGGCGACGAGCTTTTCCTCGGCGGGATCATGCAGCACATCGAGGAGGCCGGCATCCACTCCGGAGACTCGGCCTGCGTGCTGCCCACCCTCACCCTGTCCCAGGCGATGATTGACCGGATCTTCGCGGCCACGGAGGCGATTGCCCGCGGGGTCGGCGTGGTGGGCCTGGTCAACATTCAGTTTGCCATCCAGTCCGGGGTGCTCTACGTCATCGAGGCCAACCCGCGCGCCTCGCGCACGGTTCCCTTCGTCTCGAAGGCCACCGGCGTAGCGCTTGCGCCCGCGGCAACCCGTGTCATGATGGGCGAGAAAATCGCCGACCTCAAGACCGAGGGTGCGCTTCCCGACGTCGACGCCCGCGTTCTCGACCTGGTCAGCCCGATCTCGGTCAAGGAGGCCGTGCTGCCGTTCAAGCGCTTCATGACGAAGGAGGGCACGGTGGTCGACACGGTGCTCGGGCCCGAGATGCGCTCGACGGGCGAGGTCATGGGCATCGCCTCGACCTTCCCGGCGGCCTTCGCCAAGTCCCAGAGCGCGGCCTACGGCGGGCTTCCCACCGAGGGCGGGGTGTTCGTGTCGGTGTCGAACAGGGACAAGGCCACGATGATCTTCCCCGTCCTCCAGTTGGTGGACATGGGCTTTACGATCTACGCCACCAAGGGCACGTCCCACGTTCTCGACCGCTATGGGATCCCCACCAAGCCGGTGGCCAAGCTGTCGGAGACGGGCGAGGTCAACGTCGTCGACCTCATTACCTCCGGCGCCATCGACATGGTGGTTAACACCCCCAACACGCAGGGGGCGCGTGCGGACGGCTATTCCATCCGTGCGGCGACCACGGCGGCGAACCTGCCGATCATGACCACGATCTCAGAATTCTCCGCGGCCGTGCAGGCGATCAAGAACATGCGCAGCCAGAATCTAGGGATCATGTCCTTGCAGGAGCACCATGCGTCCAAATAGCGGACCCCACACGTGGCCGACATGTCCGATTTCCAACATATGGGCGGATGCGTGACGCGCTGACCTGCGGGAACGCAATTGTTATGAAACAGCTATGAAAAATACTGGAAAATCCGCCCAATTTAGCGCCGTGAACGCTATATTGGCGGTAAACCAGCACACAGGGAGGCATCATGGCGTTACCACATCTCACGGCGGAAGAGCGTCAGGCGGCTCTTGAGAAGGCGGCTGTTGCGCGCAAGAGGCGCGCGGAAATCAAGGCGCAGCTCAAGAGCGGTGAGCGGAAGCTGTCCGAGGTACTTGAGCTCGCCAAGGAGGACGCCGTGCTTGCCAAGCTCAAGGTGACGTCCTTGCTGCAGTCGCTTCCTGGGGTGGGCCCGGCTAAGTGTGAGGCCGTGATGGAGGACGCGAAGATTTCGCCGTCACGCCGCCTGGGTGGCCTTGGCAAGCACCAGGCTCACCACCTGGTTGAACTCTTCGGCTAAGCGCCGCATGAAGCGCCCCGGGCTACTTGGGCCGCCGGGGCGCTTTCTGGCACCATAGGTATATGCAGGCATTCGTTCTTACTGGTCCCACCGCTGTTGGAAAAGGCACCGTGATCGCCGAGCTGCGCAAGGAGATGCCGGATCTGTGGTTTTCGATTTCGGCCACCACGCGCGCTCCGCGCCCTGGCGAGGTTGACGGCGTCAACTATTTCTTCGTTACCCACGAGGAGTTTGACCGCCTCGTGGCCGAAGGGCAGATGCTCGAGTGGGCGGTGGTCCACGGGCTGAACAAGTACGGCACACCACGAGGGCCGGTCGATGAGGCACTCGCGCAGGGACGCACGGTCCTCCTTGAGGTCGATCTGGCGGGCGCCCGGCAGATCCGTGAATCAATGCCGGAGGCCGCCCAGATTTTCCTGGCCCCGCCGTCGTGGGAGGAGCTCGAGGCGCGGCTGCGTGGCCGTGGCACGGAGAGCGCGGAGGAACAGCGTCGTCGGCTCGAGACGGCGAAGGTCGAGCTGGCCGCGGAGGGCGAGTTCGATGAGGTAGTCGTCAACATAACAGTGGCACAGGCCACCGAGGACATACTTAAGATTATGGCGGAAGGCCGCTAGAATATAAGGCCGATGCCTTGTTTCAAGGCGCCAATTCGTGGAGAGGCAAACATGTTCGGAACCACCCCCCATCCCGAGGGCATCACGTCGCCGGCGATTGACGACCTGCTGGAGAAGGTTGATTCGAAGTACACGCTGGTGGTCTACAGCGCCGCGCGTGCTCGCCAGATCAACTCCTACCGTCAGGAGATGAAGTCGGGCGATCAGAACATCACCAACATCGGCCCGCTCGTTCCCGCTCTTCCTGAAGACAAGCCGCTGTCGGTGGCGTTACAGGAAATCGATCAGGATAAGCTCTCGCTGACCGTTGAGAACTAACGCCTCGGGAGCCTCCCTGCTGGGAGGCTCTTTTGTATCCGCCCCGCGCGTGCTGATCGGGGTGTGCGGCGGCATTGCCGCGTACAAGGTCGCTGTTGTGGTGCGGCGCCTGCGGGAGGCCGGTGTCGACGTCGTCGTTGTGCCCACGCCCGCGTCCCTCGATTTCGTGGGGGTCACCACCTGGGAGGCCCTGTCTGGCAATCCGGTTCATGTCTATACACCCGAGGGTGCGGAGCGCGTGGTGCACGTGGCCACCGGCCAGCAGGCGGACCTGGTGCTCATCGCGCCCGGCACCGCGAACACGATGGCGAAGATCGCGGCCGGCATCGCCGATAATCTGCTCAATGCCTCCGTGCTCGTAGCCACCTGCCCGGTGATGATCGCCCCGGCGATGCACACCGAGATGTGGAACAACGCGGCCACCCAGGCGAACGTTAAGACGCTCGCCGAGCGCGGGGTGGAGTTCATCGGCCCGGCGTCCGGCCGCCTCACCGGCGCTGATTCGGGCGTGGGGCGCATGGTCGAGCCCGAGGAGATTGCGGGCGCCGTCCTCACACGCCTCGGCCTGAACGACTGTCGTGGCGCAGGCGAGCTGGAGGGCACCTCGCTTGTCATTTCCGCTGGCGGGACCCGCGAGCCGATCGATCCGGTGCGCTTCATCGGCAACCACTCCACGGGCCGGATGGGAATCGAGCTGGCGAACCAGGCCGCACGGCGCGGGGCCTCCGTGTCGCTGGTGGCCGCCAACATCGAGTCCGCGATGCTGGCGCAGGTCGATTCGCGCGTCGTCATCGTGCCCGTGAGCAGTGCGCTCGAGCTGTCCGAGGCGATGGAAGCCCGCGCGGATGCCGACGTCCTCATCATGGCCGCAGCCGTGGCTGATTATCGTGTCGCCGAACGTAGCGCGACCAAGATTAAGCATGGGGACTCACTCGAGCTGAGCCTCATTGCTAATCCCGATATTCTTGCGGGCCTTGTCCGCAACCGCCGCCCGAACCAGATCATCGTAGGCTTTGCCGCGGAGACGGGTGACGACACCAACGATTACCTGGAGTTCGGCCGCCAAAAAGCGCGCAAGAAGGGCGCCGACCTCCTCGTCATCAACCGTGTGGGAGAGCGCGCCGGTTTTGGCGACGTCGACACGGCCGTGACTATCGTTGACGCCAGCGGAGCAACCGTTGGCGAAGCTGCCGGCACCAAGCGAGAGGTGGCCGCAGCGATCATGTCCACCATCCCCTCAAGGAAGAATCTGTGACGAAGCTCTTTTCATCTGAATCTGTGACCGAAGGCCACCCGGATAAGGTTTGCGACCGCATCTCTGACACCATCCTCGACGCCCTGCTTGCCAATGATCCCTCGGCGCGCGCGGCCGTGGAGACCGTGGTGACCACGGGACTGGTCGCGGTCGTTGGCGAGGTGACGACCAACGGTTACGTCGACATCCCGGCGCTCGTGCGCAACGCGATCCGCGACATCGGCTACACCTCCTCCGAGATTGGGTTTGACGCCGATTCGTGCGGCGTGCTCGTCTCCATTGACCAGCAGTCGGCGGACATCGCCGGCGGCGTGGATGCCTCGCTCGAGGCGCGCACGGACGCGGGCGCGGACCCGCTCGATCAGCAGGGCGCCGGCGACCAGGGCCTCATGTTCGGCTACGCAACGAATGAGACCGAGTCCTTCATGCCGCTGCCGATCCACCTGTCCCACCGCCTGGCCCAGCGCCTGACGGAGGTGCGCAAGCGCGGCATCGTGCCGGGCCTGCGCCCGGACGGCAAGACCCAGGTGACGGTCGATTACGACGGCGATCGCCCGGTTCGCGTCCGCACGGTGGTCGTCTCCACCCAGCATGATGCGGACGTGAGCCAGGAGTGGCTCTCGCGCGCGATCCAGGAGCACGTGGTGCTACCTGTGCTCGAGGCCGAGGCGGGCGTGGACACCTCCGAGGTGGAGGTGCTGGTTAACCCGTCGGGCCGCTTCGTTATCGGCGGCCCGCAGGGAGACGCGGGCGTGACGGGCCGCAAGATCATCGTTGACACCTATGGCGGCATGGCCCGCCACGGCGGTGGCGCTTTCTCGGGTAAGGACCCGTCGAAGGTGGATCGTTCGGCGGCCTACGCGGCGCGCTGGGTGGCGAAGAACGTGGTGGCGGCCGAGCTTGCCGACCGCTGCGAGGTGCAGATCGCCTACGCGATCGGCCGGGCCCGCCCGGTCTCGGTGCGCATCGATACGTTTGGCACAAACCACGTGGAGGAGAAGGCGATCGAGAAGGCGGTGTCGGCCGTGTTCGACCTGCGCCCGGCCGCGATCATTCGCGACCTCGATCTGCTGCGCCCGATCTATGCCGCCACCTCGGCCTACGGCCACTTCGGGCGAAACAACCCCGATTTCACGTGGGAGCGCACCGATCGTGTCGAGGAGCTGCGAGCAGCGATCTAAATTGTCGGAGGCTCATGATTCAATGAATTCATGACGAACGACGAGCTGTTTGGCCTCCCAGATTTTGGGCATCAGGAAGAGTTGCTCTCCCTGAGCCCTGTGGCACGCCGCGTCGGCGGGGTGGATCGCCCCGTAGCGCGCGTGCTACTCGACATGCCCCAGCCGCACATGGACCACCTCTTCGATTACGAGATCCCGGAGAAGATGGCGGCCGTGGAAGAAGGCGCTCGCGTGGTGGTCAATGTGGGCCAGCGCAAGGTGGACGGGTTCGTTGTCGGGCGTAGCGAGGTGACACAGGTGGCCTCGCTACGCCCGCTTGCCCGTGTGGTTTCCCCGATGCGGGTTCTCACCCCGGAGGTGCTCGAGCTCGCTCGGGCGGTCGCCGCCCGGCAGGCGGCGCCGGTGGCGGACTGCCTGCGCCTGGCCATCCCGCAGCGCCACGCCCGTGCCGAACGGGAGTTTTTCGACGAACCGCCGTCGTTCGGGGCACCGAAGGTGCTCGATGACGCGCCGTGGTCGGCCTACATCGGCGGGCCGGAGTTCGCCACCGAGGTGCGAGCCGGATCTCACCCCAGTGCGGCGGTGCAGATGCGGGCCCGGGATCGGGTCCACCACCTTCTGCCGTTCCTCTTGAGCGCCGTGCGGGAGGCGGGAGAGTCGGTGCTCATCGTGGTGCCCACCCCCACGATTGCGCGCCAGCTTGCGGCGGATGTGGAGCGGTTGGTGGGGGAGACGCCCGCGCTCATGCTGTCTCAGGACGAGCACGCCACGCGATACCGCACGTTCCTGGCGGTGCTCACGGGCCGGGCCAGGATCGTGGTGGGCACGCGCGCGGCGGCGTGGGCGCCGCTGGAGAAGCTGGGCATGGTGGTGGTCGTGGACGATCACCACTCGGCGCTACGCGAAAGGCGCAGTCCCTACGTCCATGCCCGCGAGGTGCTGGCCCTTCGCGCCAAGCTCAGCGGTGCGTCCTTCGTGTCCTTCAACTTCGGCCCGTCCCCGGAGCTGGCCGCGATGGTGCAGCGAGGGCAGGTGAGGTGGATAACCCCGGCTCTGAGCGAACACCGGGGCGGGGTGCCGCAGATCATGGCGGCGCAGGATTTCCGCACCGAGGGAATTGACCTGGCCCGGATGCCTTCGTCGGTCTTCGCGGTCACGCGCGAGGGGCTGACGCGTGGGCCGGTGCTCTTCCTCGTGCCGGAGGCAGGTTACGTGCCGGTCACGGCGTGCAACAGGTGCCGGGAGCTTGCCACCTGCCCGGTGTGCGGGGGATGGCTGGCGATCAGTCATCCGGGCGCGCCCCTGCAGTGTTCGCGCTGCTCGCAGGTGGTGCGCCAGTTCCGGTGCGCCTCGTGCGGGGGCGGGCAGGTGCGCGCCGCGCGGATCGGATCGCAGCGCACGGCCCAAGAAGTCGGGCGGGCGTTCCGGGGCACCCCGGTCCACGTGGCGGGGGTTGGCCAGTCGGCCGGGCTTGACGGGTCGGCGCGCATCGTCGTCTCCACTCCCGGCGTGGTGCCGGACGTGGAGGGCGGGTATGCGGCCGCCGTCGTGCTTGACTCGGGCTACCTGTTACGCTCCAACCGCCTGGACGCGGAAGTCCATTTCCTGCGCACAATCGCCCACGCCGCCGCCCACACCCGGGCACGCAGTGAGGGCGGGAAGATGCTCGTGGTGGGGGACGTGCCCACGCCCCTGGTGGGAGCCCTTCACACGTGGGACATGGCGGGCTGGGCCGAGGGCGTGCTCAGTGAGCGCGGGCCGATCGCTCTGCCGCCCACGTCGTGCTGGGTGGAGGTGCGAGGGGATCACGCGGGTCTGCGTGACTTCCTCGGGCTGCTGCGTGCCGTGTCGGCGCAGGCGGAGGGCTCGCCTAGTTCCGGCGCGCCCAGGTCTGGTGGTGCGGACCTACCGGTGGATGCGCTGCTTGGCGGCGGCGCGCACGACGTCGTGCCCGGGATCGCGGTGCTTGGCCCGCAGGTGGCGGGCGATGGCCTGGTGGCCTACCTGCGCTTTCCCGAATCGGAACGCGCGGAGAAGACAGCGGCCGTGTATGCGGCCGTGCGGGAGGCCTCGGCGCGGCGGGTGGCGGGCGTGCGGGTGCGAGTGGACCCCGAACTGTAGGCCGGTGCTGGACAGGCGAGCCGGGGCGAACTGTGGAGGCGACGCCGAACAGGTGGGCCGGGGGCTGGACCGTGAGGGCAGGGCCGAACTGGCAGGGCAGCGCTGAACTGTGAGGGCACGGCCAAAGCCCGTAAGATGGACGGGTGCGTATTATCTTTGCTGGAACCCCCGATACCTCGGTTCCCTCCCTTGAACGGCTGAACGAGGACCATGAGGTCCTCGCCGTGCTCACCCGCGCCCCGGCGCCGGTGGGCCGCAAGCGCGTGCTGACGAAGTCGGCCGTGCATGACCGCGCCGAGGAGCTGGGTCTGTCCGTCCTCACCCCGGCCACGCTCAAGGACGCCCAGGTGCAGGCGCAGATCGCGGAGCTGGACCCACAGGCCGTGGCCGTCGTCGCCTACGGCCTGCTCGTGCCTCAGGAGCTACTGGACGTGCCCGAGCACGGCTGGCTCAACCTTCACTTCTCGCTGCTGCCGCGCTGGCGGGGCGCGGCGCCCGTGCAGTACGCGATCGCGCACGGGGACCGCGTGACGGGGACGGCCGTGTTCCAGATCGAGGCCGGGCTGGATACCGGGCCGGTGTACGACGTGCGCGAGCACGCGATTGCCGATTCGGACACCGCCGAATCGCTGCTGGCCGTGCTCGCCGAATCGGGTGCGCGGCAGCTGTCCGAGGTCTTCACCGCCCTCGACTCCGGCGTCGCGAGTGCCAGCCCGCAGGAGGGCGAGGCGACGCTCGCGCCGCGGCTCACGTCGAAGGATGCCCGGATTGACTGGTCGGCGCCCGCGGAGGCGGTCTCCGCCCGCACCCGCGGATGGTGGCCGGCGCCCGGCGCGTGGTCGGAGATGGCCGGCACGCGCGTCAAGCTCGGCCCGGCGGCGGTGACCGACGTCGAGGGCCTGCGCCCCGGCCAGATCGGTACCGACGGGCTGGTCGGCACGGGTACGACGGCCGTGCGGCTGTCCCGCGTGGGGCCCGCGGGCAAGGCGTGGATGGAGGCCGCAGACTGGATTCGCGGTTTGCACGGGGAGTCGAGTTTTGAGGTGGCACGATGAGTGAACGTCCTGCGGGATGGCGGCCCGGCCGCCGGCAGAGCGACGCGGCCCGCACTGCCGTGTTCGAGGTCCTGATCGACGTGGAGACGAACGGGGCGTATGCCAACATCGCCCTGCCCAAAGCGATTCGGGCCGCGCGGCTGAACAAGCAGGACGCGGCCTTTGCCACCAACCTGTGCTACGGCACGCTACGTCTGCAGGGGCGGTGGGACGCGATTCTCGCCCACTGCATGGACCGCGAGCCCGAACCCGCCGTCAAGGTGTTGGCGCGCATGGGTGTCCACCAGCTCTTCGCCCTGCGCACCCCGCCCCACGCCGCGATTAACGAAACGGTCATGCTGGCCCGCCACCACGTGGGCACGGGCGCATCGGGCTTCGTCAACGCCGTGCTGCGCCGGGCGGGCGAACGCACGCTCAAAGAGTGGCAGGACCAGCTCAAGGCCGACCACGGCAAGGTCTCCTCGGTGGGCTTCCTCGCCGACTGGTTCTCTCACCCGCGATGGATCGTGCGCGCGCTGTCCGATGCGCTTGCGGCTCACGGCCGCCCAAAGCGCGACCTCATCTCGGTGCTCAAGGCTGACAACGAGCCGGCGGGAGTGGCCCTCGTGGCCCGCGACATCTCCATCAACGCCCTGCGCTCGGACATCGGGCGTGGCCACATGAGCTCCCAGCCAGGCCACCTCGTGGACTCGGCGCTCATCCTCGAAGGCGGCGACCCCGGGCGGGTCTTTGCCGTGCGTGACGGGATCGCCGGCGTGCAGGATGAGGGCTCGCAGCTCGTGACCCGCACGTTCGCCGCGGCCCCGGTCGACGGCGAGGACGCCGCGTGGCTCGACATGTGCGCCGGACCGGGCGGGAAGACGGCCACGCTCGTGGCGCTAAACCCGTCCGTTACCGTCTTCGCCAACGAGCTCCACGAGCACCGGCTCGACCTCGTCGCCGAGAACGTAGCCCCCTGGGCCAACCGGGTTCAGCTCCGGCTGGGGGATGGCACCGACATCGGCACCGAGCAGCCTGGCCAGTTTGATCGGGTCCTCATCGACGCCCCCTGCACGGGCATCGGCGCTCTCAGGCGTCGTCCGGAGGCCCGCTGGGCGAAGGAGGCGGGCGACGCGCTTGACCTCGTGCGCCTGCAGCTGTCCCTCCTCGAGTCTGGTTGGGAGGCCGTGCGACCGGGCGGCGTCGTCGGCTACTCCACGTGCTCGCCGTACCTGCCCGAGACCACCGGGGTGGTCGAAACCTTCCTGGCCGGCCGCGACGACGTCGAGGTGCTCGACACCCGCGAGCTCGCCTCTGCTCAGGCGAAGTTCCCGATCGTGGGGGAGGGCCCCTACCTTCAGCTGTGGCCTGACCTGCACGCCTCAGACGCCATGTTTCTTGCACTCTTGCGCAAGCGGGCACACTAGGCGCCGGCTAGAATTGGCCTATGAGAATCTCCCCTTCCATCCTCAATTGCGATTTTTCTGACCTGCGCGGCGAGCTGGCCAAGATCAGCAACGCCGACTGGGCGCACGTGGACATCATGGACAACCACTTCGTGCCGAACTTGACGATGGGCGTGCCAATCGTGGAGTCGATCGTGGGGGTGACGCCGATTCCGGTGGACACCCACCTCATGATCGAAGATCCGGACCGCTGGGCGCCCGCGTTTGCGGAGGCCGGGGCGAAGTCGGTGACCTTCCACGCGGAGGCGGCGGCCGCCCCGCTGCGCCTGGCACGTGAGTTGCGGGCGATGGGCGCGCGCGCGGGCCTAGGCCTTAAGCCCGCCACGCCGATCGAGCCCTACCTTGACATCCTCGATGAGTTCGACATGATCCTCATCATGACTGTCGAACCCGGATTTGGTGGCCAGTCTTTCATCGAGTCGATGATGCCGAAGGTGGCCCGCACCCGCGAGGCGGTCAACAAGTCGGGCCTAGACGTGTGGATTCAGGTGGACGGCGGTATCTCGCGCAAGACGATCGAGATCGCGGCCGAGGCCGGTGCGGACACCTTCGTGGCAGGTTCGGCAGTCTACAAGTCGGAGGACGCCTACGCCGAGGTCGAGGCCCTGCGCGAGTTGGCGATGCGTCACACACATTCGCATTAAAGCGCCTATACTGGGCACATGCACATGCTCCGGGGTCAGTGAAAATCTGAACCGGCGGTGAAAGTCCGCGACCCGGCCAGTTTGGGCCGGTTGATGGGGTGGAATTCCCCAACCGACGGTAATAGTCCGGATGGGAGGAGCAATGAGGCGGCGCATGCCGCCTGCACGCGTACGCGCGTGCGTCCTTCCCGGCGCGTGCATGGGAAGGGACGAATGAAGCGGATGACATGGGCGGCGCCGATCACGGTCGGCGTCGTCGCGTTGCTTGTCTGGATCGCCGTGACCGAAACGGGCGTGGTCGGGCAGTGGATCCTGCCGAGCCCGCGTAAGGTCGGGGCGCGACTCGTCAGTGGGCTCGAGCAGGGCTACCTGGTGGATGCCACGGTCCAGACTCTGTATGAGGCACTGCTTGGGTGCTTTTTCGCGGCGCTGATCGGCATCCCGCTTGGCTTTGCTATCGCCCACTGGCGGACGTTGGCGGCCTCGGTTCAACCCTATTTGGCGGCCTCTCAGGCGATTCCTGCGGTGGCCATCGCTCCCATGCTCGTGATCTGGGTGGGTTACGGAACGGCTCCCATTGTTGTGCTGTGTACGATCATGGTCGTCTTCCCCATCGTCATTAACACCACGGTGGGGGTGCGAAGTATCGATCCGGACATCATCGGGGCCGCGCGCCTCGATGGGGCCGGATCGTTTCGCTTGGTGGGGATGATCCAGCTTCCCCTGGCGGCGCCGAATATCCTGGCTGGTCTGCGCAACGGCTTCACCCTGTCGATCACGGGTGCGGTTGTTGGGGAGATGGTCATCGGCGGGCGCGACGGGCTGGGCATCGTCCTTGTCGGGGCGCAGGCGCTCAACGATATCTCGGGGATGTTCGCCGCGATTGTCATCTTGGCCGCGTGCGCGATCGTGATCTACGTTCTTTTACTCATCGCAGAGTCCAGGGCCAACTGGGCCGTGGAAGGAAGACAAGGTAGAAAATGAAGAAGGTACTTGCGCTGTTTGCACTCCTGGCGCTGACGGCGTGCTCGGGCCAGCCGGTCAACGGCCCCACAGCCGCCACGGCGGACAGCCAGGCCACGCAGGAGCAGGCCGATCCGGCCGCGCTGACGATCGGGCTGACCTACATCCCCGACGTCCAGTTCGCCCCCGTCTACGTGGCGCTCGAGAAGGGCTATTTCGCCGACGAGGGCCTGGATGTCACCATCCGCCATCACGGCGCGCAGGAGTCCCTGCTTGGCGCGTTGCAGTCGGGCGAGGAGGACGTGGTTTTCGCCGGAGGCGACGAGATGATGCAGGCGCGAAGCACCGGGGTCGACGTCGTGAACTGGGCGACCATGTACCAGCGCTACCCGGTGGTCCTCATCGCAAAGACCGATTCGGGGATCACATCGCCCGCGGACCTCGCGGGCAAGTCGGTGGGCCTGCCCGGCCCCTACGGGGAAAACTACTTCGGGCTACTTGCCATGCAGAAGGCGTACGGTCTAGACGACATGCAGGTGGACTATATCGGCTACACGCAGGCGGCGGCACTGAGCTCGGGCCAGGTGGATGCCATCATCGGTTTTACGAATAACGACGCCGTCTCCATGCGTCACGCCGGCATCGACGTGGTCGAGATGCCGCTGGTGGAGGGTGACCTGCCGCTGGTTGGGGTGGGACTCGGGTCGATCAACGTAGAGCCGGAGACGATGGCGAAGGTGCTGGCCGCGATGGAGCGAGCCACTGCGGACGCGGCGGCCGACATCGAGGGCACGCTCGACATCGTCACGGGCTACGTGCCAACGCTGGCGGAGCCGGACCAGCGTGAGCTGGCCGGCAAGGTGCTGGAGGCGACCCTCAAGCTCTACACCGGCGGGGAGTCATTCGGCGCGCAGGACGAGCAGGCGTGGGAGGCGATGTCGGCATTCCTCGAGGACAACGGCCTGCTCGAGCAGCCCGTGCCTGCTACCGAGGCCTACACGCTCGACGTTCTTAAGGCACGGACGAACTGAGCTGACTGGCCTGGGCGCGGCTACAATGGAGGCGTGAAAACGTTTGAAGAGCTCTTTGAGGAACTGTCAACGAAGGCCATCGAGCGCCCTGAGGGCTCGGGGTCGGTGAAGGAACTGGACGCCGGGATTCATTTCATCGGCAAGAAGATCATCGAGGAGGCCGGCGAGGTCTGGATCGCGGCCGAGTACCAGTCGGATGAAGAGCTGGCCGAGGAGGCCTCCCAGCTGCTCTACCATCTCCAGCTCATGCTCATTGCCCGTGGCCTGACCTTGGCCGACGTCTACCGTTACCTCTAGGAGAGTCATGCTTCGCATTGCCGTGCCCAACAAGGGTTCCCTGTCCGAGCCGGCCTCGCGCATGCTTGCCGAGGCCGGCTACCGTCAGCGCCGCGAGTCGCGAGAGCTCGTGCTCGTGGATGAGGACAACGACGTCGAGTTCTTCTACATCCGCCCACGCGACGTGGCGGTGTACGTAGGAGCCGGCACCGTCGACGTCGGCATCACGGGCCGCGACCTGCTGGTCGATTCGCAGGCGAACGCGATCGAGCACCGCGGGCTGGGTTTCGCGCGCGCCACGTTCCGCTTCGCCGCTCCCGGCGGGGAGCACATAACGATCGCGGATCTGGCCGGCAAGCGAATCGCCACGTCCTACGATTCGCTGGTGAGCAGTTACCTGGCCGATCGCGGCATCGAGGCCTCCGTGGTCCACTTGGACGGCGCGGTGGAGAGCTCGGTACGGCTCGGTATTGCGGACGCGATCGCGGACGTGGTCGAGACCGGCTCCACCCTGCGCGCGGCCGGTATGAGCGTGTTCGGCGATCCGCTGTTGCGCTCGGAGGCGATCCTTATCCGAAACGCCGACCAGGAGGTCGGTCACGACTTGGAGATTCTCGACGGGCGGCTCGAGGGCGTCATCATGGCGCGCAACTACGTCCTCATGGACTACGACATTCAGCGCGACCGCCTCGAGCGCGCCGTCATGCTCACGCCCGGCTACCAGTCGCCGACGGTCTCGCCGCTTCACGACGAGGACTGGGTGGCCGTGCGCGCGATGGTGGAGCGCAAGAAGATGAACGCGGTCATGGACGATCTTCACGACGTCGGGGCGCGCGGTATCCTCGTCACCCCGATTTTGACCTCGCGCATTTAGCGCCAGGTGCCTCGTTCTCACTCCCCGGTAGCTGCGCTGCCGGGGAGTAGTCGTGTAGCGTATTCGCCCGCGGCTGCTGCTGCGAGGAAGGACAGTCGGTCTTCTTCGTACGTGCGGCCCATGGTCCGCAGGGGAGCGGGCGGGGTGCGAAGCGCGGCATCGAGGTGCTCGGCGGGGTAGGGCACGAGCTCGAGGTGATCGCGCTTGAGAGCCGCTACCTGGGACGCAAGTCGGGCGGCGACGTCGTCGGGAAGAGTGACCGTGGGGACGACGACGGCGCAGGGCACGTGCACCACGTTGGTGAGCACGGTCAGCGAGTGGTGGGAGATGCCGATGTGACGCTCGCGCGGGTCGGCCTGGGAGGCGCGCAGGGCGGCGACCGGGCGGCCGCCGAGCACGTGGGCGGCGTTGAGCGCCTCGCCGATCGAGGTGCCGGAGAAACCCCAGCGGGTGTCGGTGCCGAGGTTGCCCGGGCCCTGGGTCACAACGGCGACGTCGGCCTGCCAGACGAGGCGGGCGGCGAGGAGGGCGGTGTGGATGTTGACGGCTTCGAGCTCGCCGCCGTAGGCCTGGCCGGCCGAGATCGTGCCAAGGATGTGGCCGGCCTCGCGCAGGGCATGGGCGGTCTGGGAGAACCAGGCGGGCAGGGCGCCGCCGTCGGTCATGACGTAGGCAATTCGCGCGTCGGGCCGGCCCGCGTGGATGCCGGCAATGATGGCAGGAAGGGCGGAGTGGAGGTCTGCGGCGATGACGGGCATGCCGTCGATTGAGTCGGCCTCGCGAAGTAACGCGTGGTAGGGCGATTCTTGCTCGTCCACGCCCAGCACCATGTACTGCATCGGCGTGTAGCGCTCCTTGACCACGTGGCCGGGCCCCGAGGGTGCCACGGGTAGGCGGCCGGGGACGGCGATAATCATGACGAAGCCGCCGGTGCCAAGCCCGCGGTCGTGGGCGGCGGTGGCCACGAGCACCTCGTCTCCCACCTGCGGATCGCCGACCTGCGGGAGGTAGGCCAAGGCCCGCACAAGCCTGCCGCCGGGTAGCCGTGCGTCAAACTCGGCGGCCTCACCCCACCTCTTGCGCTCTGCCACAATCGTTGCGTGCTGCCAGTTCATGCCTGCCACTTTAGTCGAGTAACCTAGTGGGTATGAAGAATGAGCGGACTGCGACCGAACGGCGATTCTCGCTGCTGGTCGCCCTTCGCCGGAGACAGCCGACGGCGCGCCAACTCCTCTCCAGCCCCGCCTACCGCGATCTCGATGCGGCCCACGCCCAGCGCTACCTGGAGCGCGACTTGCAAGACCTGCGCGCATCCGGGTACCGGATCGACGTCGACGCCGATAACCGCTACATTTTGGTGGATCAGAACATCCTTGTGGACGGCACGGACGTGGAGATGAGCCTGCTGCGCTCGTTGCTCGGTTCGCGGGATGCCTCAGTGATGCTGGCCTCGGCGAAGTCGGCCGTGACCAAGCTGCTGTCCTGGGGAGAGACGGACACGGAGGACTTCTGGCTCGCTGCTCGCCTTCCGCATGGCGACTGCGCGTTGACGATCGCGCCGGCGATTCAGCGCCAGTGCCGCATCGCCTTCGAGTACCGTCCCACTTCGAGCCAGGTACCCACCCGCCGCGTGGTGGAGCCAATGCGCCTCGAGATCCACCTCGATGCCTTTTACCTGCGCGGCTACCAGGTCTCCAGCGAGTCGGGTAGCGGCAGCGGGATGCGCCTGTTTAAGCTCGACAGGATCGCCGGCAAGGTTGAGGTGCTGGATGAGCCGATTACCCACGACGCCGTCGACGCTTTCCTCACCACGTTTACGCCTGTCGACGCCGTCGTCCACACCATGCGCGAGCTGCCGCTTGCGTCCCAGGCGGTTCAGGTACGCGAGCTAGACGGCGGTTACGAGCTCACGCTCGAGGGCGTTGATCGCGCCCAGCTGTATGAGGAGCTCTTCTTCTACGGGCTCGACGCGCGGCTGGTCGGCCCGCCTGATCTCACGGCTGACTTCGAAGGCCGCGTGGCCCACCTGGCACGGCTCGGAGGTGGTGATGACTGACCTGTCGCTTTCGCGCAAGCTCGCGATCCTCACCTACCTCAGCCGCGGCCCCAAGACTCTCCAGCAGCTGGCCACGCACTTCCACACCTCGACCGACCGGATGTCGCGTGAGCTGCACGAGCTGTTCGTGTTCGAGATCGAGGACCGGGGCTACTATGAGAACCCGGTCGACATCGACTTTTCCGAGGAAGGCGCCGACGGCGAGGTCCGCCTCATTGACGACACGACCGGCATGGCGCCCTCGCTCTCACTGGCCGAGGTGCTCGTCATCGTGGCCCTCATCGACGACCTGGTGGCCGCCGTCGACGCCGATACCCGGCTCAACCTCCTGCGCCTGCGGGAGCGCATCGCAGTGGCGCTGGGGGAGCGGGGGTATGCCTCGGCGCTGTGGCCAGCCCCGGCGGTCAACGCGCGGAAGGTCACCGACGTGCTGACGGCGGCGATGCGGGAGACGAAGATGGTCCAGCTCGCCTACCTCAAGGCGGGCCCGGACCTGCGCGTGGTGGAGGAAAGCGTGAGGGTTGTCCCCGCCTTGATCTCCACCGGCTCGCGCCCACGGCTCGTAGCCGGCAAGAACGGCGAGCTACGCACGTACCGCCTGGACCGCATCGCGGCGGTGGACGTGCTCGAGGAGTCGTTCAAGATCTCCGAGCGTGAAGCGCTCGTGGCGGCCTTCGACGATGAGGCGGCGTTTACTGGCGAGCAGGTGACGATCCGGTGCACGTCCGCGGGCCGCTGGGTCACCGAAACCCTGCCCGTGGATTCGTTCCACGAGGTCGATGGCGGCCTGGAGATCGTGCTGACGGTTCGCTCGCTCGCCTGGCTTCGCGCCCTGCTCGTGCGGATGGGGGACGCGGTGATCGGCGTCGAACCGGAGCGGGTTGCCCGCGAGATCGCCGCGCAGGCGCGGCGCTACCTGGAGGATGGCTTATGTGGTTCTGGATCCTGCTGATTGGCCTGACCGCCCTGGCGGTCTACCTGGGATATACATTGCGGGATGTGTGGCGTTCGGCCAAGCGGCTCGGCACCCAGTTCGGCGAACTGTCGCGGGTGGCCGACGCCATGACGGCTCCCGAGCGTGAGCGCCCGCCGCTCGGAGACCTGTATGCGGACCCGGAGCGTGTGCGCGAGGCGCGCGAACAGCGCCGTCGGATCCGGGCGGAGCGGACAGAACTGCGGCGTTGTAACCTGGCAGCCGCGCGCGAGCGCTGGGACGAGCTGGACGAAACCTCCTTCGACTCGATCGGGCCCGAGGCCCGGGAGCGCGCCCGCCAGCGGGTCAAGGGGCACGCATGAAGGTGGCACTTGCTCTGAATCCGAGCTCGGGCAAGGGCCGCTCGGAGGGCTACCGGGCGGTTTTGCGTGAGGTGCTGGAGAAGTACCCGGTGGAGATGGTGTGGCTGCCGGCCGGCACGCGCGAGGAGAGTTTCGCCGCGATGCGTGAGGCGATCGACGAGGTGGATGCGCTCATCATCGTCGGTGGGGACGGCTTCATCCACAACGCCGTGAACGCGGTGGGGGATTCGGGCGTGCCGCTGGGGATCGTGGCCGCCGGATCGGGCAATGACATCGCCCGCGAGTTCGGTCTGCCCATCCACTCGGTCCACGACTCGGTCCACCAGATCGCCTCCTGCCTGCTAACGGGCCGGCACCGGGACGTCGACGTCATGGAGATTTCCTGGGAGGGCGGCAGCGAGCGGGCGCTCGCCATCGTCTCGGTGGGCATCGACGCCGACGTCAACGTGCGCACGAACCACATGTCCTGGCCGAAAGGGAACACACGCTATTTGCGTGCCCTGCCCGGCGCGATCGGTAGCTACCGGCCCTTCGGCGTGCGGCTGACCATGGACGGGCACACGTCCGAGGGGCAGATGACGCTGCTGTCGATCGCGAACACGCGCTACTTCGGGGGCGGCTTTTGCATCTCTCCGGGTGCACTGCCTGACGACGGCCTGCTCGACGTCGTCGTCACCCGTGGTTTGCGTGCGCCTGAGATCGCCGGGCTGCTCGGTCGGCTCGTGGTCTACCGGCACCTGGCCGATCCGCGCGTCCACCTGTACCGTACCACGGAGGTCCGGGTGGAGCAGGGCCCGGGCGGCACGCTGCCCATGCTCATGGCCGACGGCGAGGAGATCTGCCGGGCGCCCGCCACGATCCGCCTCCTGCCCAAGGCGTTGAGGCTGGTCATATGATCTTAGAGAACTTCGTGGACCGCTACCGGACGCGTGGCATCGTCCTTGACGACTTCCAGTTGGATGCGATCGAGGCGCTCGAGTCCCGGGACGTACTGGTCAGCGCTCCGACGGGCGCGGGCAAGACCGTGGTGGCCGAGTACGCGGTGGAACTCGCGCTGGCCCGCTCGAAGCGCTGCATCTACACCGCGCCGATCAAGGCCCTATCCAACCAGAAGTACCGCGACCTGGCGGGCGAGATCGGCGAAGACTACGTCGGCCTGCTCACCGGCGATCAGACAATCAACCGCGACGCCCCGATCCTGGTGGTCACCACCGAGGTGCTACGTAACATGCTCTTCCAGCGCGATGAGATCGTGGCCGACATCGGCTACGTGGTGCTGGACGAGGTGCATTACCTCAGCGACGAGTTCCGCGGCCCGGTCTGGGAGGAGATCATCCTCCAGTTGCCCGCCCACGCCCGCCTCGTCTCCCTTTCCGCCACGATTTCGAACGTGGAGGAGTTCGCTAGCTGGCTACGCTCGGTGCGCGGGGTCACGGAGGTGGTGGTCTCCCGGGAGCGCCCGGTGCCGCTCGTGCAGCACGTGGCGATTTCGCGCCGGCTCGAGCCTCTGTTCGCGGGTGGTGAGATCAACCAGCGCCTCGTTCAGGCCGACGCCTCGCTTTCTTCCGGCCGACGACGCCGCCCCACCAGCTTCGCCCGCCGTAAGCGGGTGCTGAACCAGCTCCAGGACGCTGACCTACTGCCCGCGATCGAGTTCATCTTCTCTCGCAAGGGTTGTGACCGCGCGGTGGGGGAGCTCCTCGATTCGGGGATCACCCTCAATTCGGCTATGCAGCAACGCGAGGTGCGGGCGCGGTTGCGCGAGCTGCGCGCGGACCTCAGCGAGGAAGACCAGCGCGCGGTCCGCTTTGGGTTTTGGGCCAAGGCGATGACGCGGGGCTTTTGCGCTCACCACGCCGGCATGTTCCCGGCCCTCAAGGAGCTGGCGGAGGACCTCATGGAGGATGGCCTGCTCAAGCTCGTCTACGCCACGGGCACGCTCGCTCTCGGCATCGACATGCCGGTGCGCACGGTGGTCCTCGAGGAACTCCAGCGTTGGAACGGTGCCGACTTCGTGCCCCTCACCGCTACCGAATACACCCAGCTCATCGGGCGAGCCGGCCGGCGCGGGAAGGACAAGGTGGGCCACGCCGTCGTCATGCACACCGACGAGCTCGACATCCAGGAGCTCGCCGACGTCGGCTCGGGGCGCGTGGAGCCGCTCCAGTCGGCGTTCTTTCCCTCCTATAACTCGGTGGTCAATCTCCTCGCTTTTCATCCGTACGAGGACGCGCGGGCGATTATGGGCACCTCGTTCGCGCAATACCAGCGCAACGCTGAGCTGGGCGAGGTGCGCGGCCGGATTGCGCGCGTTCGCGCCCGGCTCGAGGAGGTCGAGGCCGAGCTCGCGGGGGAATGCCGGGACGGGAGCCTGCCCGACTACCTGCGCCTGCGGCGCACGGCCAAGCGCGCTAGCAAGGCCGAGCGCAAGCGCGCCAAACGCGAGTACCGCAAGCACATCGCGGATTCGTGGGACGTGGCCGCCACCGGCCGGCTGTACGCCTTCGCGCGCGGCGGGGAGCTGGACTACGGTGTAGTGCTGTCGGTGGGGCCGAAGTTGCGGCTCGTGGACCTCAACGGCGACATGGCGTGGCTGCGTGAGGAGGAGCTGTCCTCCGAGCTGCGCGACCTGGGCACGATTCCCATGCCCTTCGGACTGTCCCCGAGGAAGGTCGAGGTCAGGACCGATATTGCGGACGCGATGTGGGAGGCCGTTGGGGAGCGGATTGAGCTGGGCACCGACCGGGATCTCACCGGCTCGTGGGACCGCTTCGCCGTCACTTCCTCCGACGAGCTTGACGCCCACCCCGTCCACCACTGCCCGGACCTGACCGAGCACATTCGCACGGGCAGCGAGTTCACCTCGCTGCTGGACAACCTCGAGCAGCTCGAGGCGGACTCGGAGGCCTACGACGATTCGGTGGCCAAGGAGTTCGACGCCACCGCCGGCGTGCTCGCCCGGCTCGGCTACCTCCAGCCCGGGGCCGAGGGGCTCCGCACCGGGATGGTCAAGCTCGCGACCGGCGCTGCCATGCTGCGCGGGATCCACAACGAGGCCGACCTCCTCATTGTCCAGAGCCTTGCCGAGGCCGCTTTCGCCGAGCTCACGCCGGAGGAGTTCGCAGGCGCGTGTTCGGCCTTCCTGTGCGACCGACGGCTCGGGACCGATCGACCCACAGGCGGGGCGCTGCGCGCATCCTGGCAAGCGATCGAGCGTAACGTTGAGTTCCTGCACCGCGTGGAGGAGAGCTTCGGCATCGTCCGCACCCCGGAGCCGTTCTCGGGCGGCATCGACGCCTTCGCCGCGTGGGCCAGCAGGGCCGACCTGGAGTCTGTGCTCGCCATGGGCAACCTGGTGGTGGGGGACTTCATCTCCGCCAACCGGCGCCTCATTGACTTGCTCGGTCAGATCGAGCAGGTCGCGCCCGCGGAGGATCTGCGCGACCTGGCGGGCCAGGCGGTCAGGCTCATACGCCGCTGGCAGTGGCTCTAGCGGAGCTTCGAGCCGGGGCCACCGCCATCGTCGAGCGTAGTGAGCGAGCTCATGGCGGGTGAGCGGGCGATTCGGCAAACCGAGTTGCCGGCCGGCTCGAGCCGCCCTACCCTGTAAGGAGCAGGAAGGTGTCAGTGCAGGCCCTGTTCGATAGAAAACGATCCCCGATCGGTCCGAGGAACAGCGGCCTGCACTTTATTATGTCGTAAGATCTGAACGTGATCGGAATCCTTTTCGCAGTTCTTGGCGGCGTGGCACTGTGGTTTGCCACCTCCTCCGGGCTGTGGATCCTGGGATTCTTCTCGATCTCGCTGCTGTGGCTGGCCGTCCGGGGCAGAGGAGTGGCCGTCGGGTTTGGCCTTGGCTGGTTGTGGGGCATCGCCTTCTTCCTGCCGCTTGTTCGGTGGGCGGCCGTCTCCACTGGGCTTGTTGCGGCGCAGGTTGCGCTCGCCGCGGTCGAGGGCCTGTACCTCGGCGTCGTGGGGGCAATGTGGGCGCTGCTGGCGAAAGAGGAGAGGCTCGCACGACCCTGGTTGCGCGCCCTGGCGGCGGCCGCCGTTTTCCTCGCGGTCGAACAGATCCGGGGAATGTGGCCCTACGGCGGCCTGCCATGGGGAACCCTCGCCTTCACGTTCACGAACTCGCCGCTGGTCAACTACGCCCCCTATGGCTCCACGGCGCTGGTGGGGGCGGTCGCCGTCGTCGTCGGTGTGATTGCTGCGATGTTGCTGCGAATGAGCTACCTCCAGGCCGCGACCTCGGCGGTGGTGGTGCTCGCGCTCGTCATCGCACCGGTGGTCTTCCCGGTGGGGGCGCGCTCGTCGGGGAGCCTCAACGTGGCCGTGGTCCAGGGCAACGTGCCGCCCGCTGGCACGGATAACCGGGCGCTAGTGGTGACCGAGAATCACGTGCGCGCCACGCGCGAGCTGGTCGAATCCGCCGAAACGACGCCCGACCTGATCCTGTGGCCCGAATCTTCTTCCGACCGCGACATCCGTGCCGACGACGCGGCGGGTAGCCTCGTCTTTGACATGGTGGCCGACCTCGGCATCCCGCTCGTCATGGGTACGCAGGAGTATGTGGAGGGCGGGCGCTACAACGACGTTTTGGTCATTTCCCCGGACGGGATCGTGGGCCGCTACTCGAAGCAGCACCCCGTCCCGTTCGGCGAATACATCCCGCACCGCGAGCTTATCCGTAGTTTTACGGACGTCGTGGACCAGGTCGTCACCGACATGCTTGCGGGCACGGGGGAGGCGCGCGTGAATGTGCCCTCGCTTGGCGTGAAGGTGGCGGTGCCGATCTGCTTCGAGGTGGCCTACACGCAGATCGTGGCGGAGGCCGTGCGGGGGAGTCATTTGCTCGTCATTCCTACGAACAACGCCTCCTTCGGCACGAGCGAGCTGTCCGCCCAGCAGTTCGCGATGACCACCTTCCGCGCGGTGGAGACCGGGCGCACGGCGATCCAGGTATCGACGTCGGGCATTACGGGCGTGGCGGACCCGCGCGGTGTGGTCTATGAGACGGACCTGTTCACGCGGGACGCGCGGGTGGTCAAGGTGGCGCTGCACGAGCAGACGACGTTCGCTACTCGCACGGCCGAGCAGCGCGCGATCCTCGTCTTCGTGCTCGGCGCGTTGGGCGCTATCCTAGCGATAGGAATGTCGAGGCAAGGACGGTCATGAAGGTAGTCATCTGTATCCCCACCTACAACGAGCGCGAGTCGCTTCCGGGCCTCCTGGATCGCACGCGCGCGGCGGTTCCGGAGGCGGACATCCTCGTCATCGACGACAGCTCGCCGGACGGCACGGGCGCCTACGCCGACGAGCGGGCGAAGGCCGACCCGCAGATCCACGTCATGCATCGCACGGCCAAGGAGGGCCTCGGCAGGGCCTACCTGGCCGGTTTTGAGTGGGCGATCGAGCACGGGTACAGCCACGTGTGCGAGATGGACGCCGACGGCTCACACAGGCCCGAACAGCTACCCGACCTCCTTGCGCGAGCCGACAAATCGGACAAGCCCGAGCTGGTGATCGGCTCGAGGTGGACCGACGGTGGGGAAGTGGTGAACTGGCCCAAGCATCGGGAAGTGCTCTCCCGGGCCGGAAATCTCTACATCAAGATGTGGCTCAACCTGCCGGCAAAGGATGCCACCGCCGGGTTCCGTGTCTATCGCGCCGACGCCCTCAAGCGGCTCGACTTTGCGGCCGTGGAGTCCAGGGGGTACTTCTTCCAGGTGGACATGACATTGAAGATGGCCGACGTCGGCGCGCGCATCGCGGAGGTGCCGATCTCGTTCGTCGAGCGCGAGGCCGGCACGTCGAAGATGAGCGGCAACATCATCCAGGAAGCTTTCCTGCGCGCCACGAAGCTCGGCATGGAGCGACGCGGCGCGCAGCTGAAGGCACTTCGGCGCAGGGTCTAAGCAGACCGAGCGCTAGCGGATTAGTGCAGGCGCTTGTACAGCTTGCCCTGACGAAGAAGCTCCAGGCGCTCGTCGAGCAACACCTGCAGTTCCTCAACCGAGCGGCGCTCGAGGAGCATGTCCCAGTGGGTGCGCTGCGGCTTGGCCGGCTTCTCGTCATCCTCGCCGTCAGCTCCGCCGATGAGCTCGGCGCGCTTGCCACACTTGCATTCCCACACGGCGGGCGCCTCGGCGTCCTCGGCGAAGGTGACGGTGAAAGTATGCCCGTCCTCGCAACGGTAGCTTTCTTCGCGGCGCGCCACGAAGGCGACTCCGGCGTCGGACTCGAGCGAGTGTGCGCCGATCTTCATGCCGCGCAGTGAACGTTCTGCCATGTGTCTCTCCTTCGTTTACGTCTATTCTAATGCCGACGTGCGGCCGCCCATTCCGGGCTGGCGGAAGGGGCGAGATAGCGCGGAAAGCGGCGGTTCGAGATCTGTCGCAAATCCTAGCGCCAATCCGATAATGTACATTATGTCAAAATAGCGGAGAGAAGCTCATAAAGCGTGCGGTTCTGCTTTTCTGATGTTCGCGACCCTACTCGGGGCCACTCTCCCGCGCTGAAGCTCTGGCCAGCTTTGATCGGAACGGCTTTCGCGGAAACTCCGGCTGGCGCACCGACGCCCCTGGTTGAGGTTCTCGCTTCTTAGATCGCGTTACGCTTGGCGGCACGACGTGCGGCGAGCTCGTCAATCGGCTCGTCCTGCGCGCGCTCGGTGGGAAGCTCGGACAGCTCGCCCTCAACTTCGCGCCACACCTTGCCCACGGCGATGCCGAACACGCCCTGGCCGCCCTGGATGAGGTCGATGACCTCGTCGTTCGACGTGCACAGGTAAACGGACGCACCGTCGCTCATGAGCGTCACAGCCGAAAGATCCTCCACCCCGTACTCGGTGAGCTGGGCAATCGCCACGCGGATCTGCTGGAGGGACACGCCCGTATCGAGCAGGCGCTTAACCACCTTGAGCACCAGGACGTCACGAAAGGCATACAGGCGCTGGGAGCCAGAACCCTTCGCCGACCGGATCGAGGGCGAGACCAGGCCAATGCGATCCCAGTAGTCGAGCTGACGGTAGGTGATGCCCAGCGCGCGGCACACGGCCGGCCCGCGGTAGCCGGTCTCCGTGTCAAGATCCGGCAACTGGCCCCCAAAGAGCATTCCCTGTGCGAGCTGCGGGTGTGCGCCATGTGCGGTTGCGTCACTCACGTCAGCCTCCTTCGAATTGTTACTCCTAGCGTAAACCGGAAGTGGGGCGATCTCAACGAAGCTGGTTGAAACACGCACGGCGTGTCTTTGTGCCGTGTCTCAAGTTCAACTTGAAGGTTTGCTCCCCCTACCTCAGCTGGACATCGATGTTCTCCGTCAACAGCGCCCGGTACAGATTCGTCAGCATCGTGGCCAGTTCCGCCGACTCGTTAACCACCCGCTCCTTGGCCAGCGGCGTGTTGCGCGCCCGCTCGGTTGCAAGATGGCTGGCCACGTTGGCGGCGTGGGCGTGGGCGGAATTCTTCACCTGGCGAAGGCTGCGCAGGTCCATCCCAGCCTCCCCCAGCATCTTCGAATACCGCACGATGTCCACGGCGTGCGCTGTGAGCCGGCCGCGGGCGTCGGGAATGATCATGCCGGCATCCACCAGCTGTTCGATTTCGGACAGCGCCGTGCCGGTCAGGGCTGCGAGCTCCTCCTTGCGGATGCGGATGCCCGGTGTGGGGCGCACGTCCGGCTCAGAACTCAGCGCACGCAGCTTGCCCGGGTGCTCCTGGGTGGCCCTCCCGGAGTCGAGTTGGGCGAGCATCTCCTTGATCTGCGGCAACGGCACGTAGCGGTCGCGCTGCTCGACCAGGATGAAGCGCAGGCGCTCCACGTCGGCAAGCGAAAAAATGCGCTGATTGGAGTCCGTGCGGTACGGGTCAATCAGCCCCTGCGACTCGAAGTAGCGGATCTTCGAGGCCGCGAGAAACGGGAACTCCTGGCGCAGGTGCGAGGTGACCTCACCGATCTTCAGCGTGGGTTCGTGCGACAGATCGTGTGGCCAGGAGCTGGGAAGAGACTCCTCCCCCGCGCGCCGTGGCAGGGGGTTCATTCTGCCTGCCGGGACGCGTAGAAGGTCAGCTGGAACTTGCCGATGCGCACCTCGTCGCCGTCGTTCAGCTTGGCCTCCTCCACCTGCTGGAGGTTGACGTACGTACCGTTGAGCGAGCCGATGTCGCGCACGTAGAAATCGCGCCCGTTACGCAGGAAGAAGGCGTGCTTACGCGACACCGTGACGTCATCAAGGAAGATGTCCGACTTCGGGTGACGCCCCACCGTGGTCGAGTCCGCATTGAGCAGGAAGCGGGCCCCGGCGTTTGCGCCGGTTTGCGCGATGAGCAGAGCGGAGGTGGGCGGCAGCGCGTTGATCGTGGCAGAATCCTCCGGGTCGAGCCCCCGCACCACGGGTGCAGCCTCCACGGCGTCGTTGATCGCCGTAAAACGCGACGTCGACGTGGGGTCAATCCCCTGCGGGTTTACCTCGAAATCTGCCATCACTTCCCCTTCCATTATTCACTCAACTTTATCTCACCGGTGCAGGCGTGTCATGGCTGGTCGGCAACTGGGCACTAGCTCACGCCGCCTGCGCGCGTAGCATCCGCAGGTGCTCGTCGCGGCAGTCGAGGATGACCTTGCGCAGCGCCCCGGGCGCCTCCGGGTTGGCCTCCAGCCACGCGCCTGCCGCCACGACGTCCGGGTGCTCCTCCGGGCTCGCCGCCTCGCCCAGGTCACCCATCGGGTAAAGGCCATAGATGATGCGCTCGGCGATCTCCTGCGAGCGCGAGGACCAGATCTCAGTCAGCTGAGCGAAGTAATCCCCGATTGCGACCGCCTTCTCCTCGGCGCGTAACGGCTGGCCCAGGCCGTCAATGAGGGCCTGGACGTGGTCGTTCGACAGCCCGCCGGCCAACACCTTGGCCAGCGTCTCCGCAGCGGCCCCCGGCATCGACGCACACGCACACATATGTTCCACGACGTCAGCCGCCGTGCCAGTGTTCTCAAGCTCGGCATCCAGCTCGTCCCGGCTTGCGTTCCCGGTGGCTGCCCGAGCGGTGAGGTACATCCAGCGCAGGTCCTGATCCGTGGTCTGCTCGAGCAGGCTCACGAGGGCGTCGTCCCGGCTCGGCAGTGACTGCCCGGCTCGTGCCGCGGCGCGGGACCAGATGAGTCGGGTGTCGTCGTCGCCGGAAATATTGGCCACGGCGTCGTCGAAGAAGCGCTCGAGCTCGGCCTCGCGCGCCTCCGCCGTCGTGTAGGAGCGCAGGGCGGCAATAGAGTTGAGCGTGCGCGCGGCGAGCAGGCTCGAGCTGGTGCCCTCGGCCGAGCGGGCGGTGAAGCGGGCGTAATCGGCGGCGGGGAGTAGGCCATCGCGGACCATCTCCCACAGCGCGGAGCTGACCACCGACTGGGCGAGCGGCTCGTCGAGCTCGTGGGCGAGCGCGGAGGCGAGTGAGCGCTCGTCGAAGGAAATCTTGATGTAGGAAAGGGCAGAGTCGTTGGGCAGGATGAGGTCCGCGTCCGGACCGATCTCATCCCAGGCCACGGTCACCTGGTCAGTGAGCTCGACGTCAGTGGCGCCCGTGCGGGCCAGCCGGTCGCCGTCGAGCCTCCAGCCGGACACGCGCAGGTGATGCGGGCGGGTGATCGGCGCGCCGTTAGGATCGGTGCCAACCTGGCGAAGCGTGACGCCGCCGGGCCCACGCTCGATCGTCACCGAGGACACCCTGGCGGTCTCCAGCCACTGCCTCGCCCACGCGCGCACGTCCTTGCCCGACGCCGCCTCGAGCGCCTCGAGCAGGTCGGCGAGGGTTGCGTTAGCAAAAGCCTTGTCCTTGAACAGCTGGGCGGCGCCGGCGAAGAACTCCTTCTCCCCCACCCACGCCACGAGCTGGCGCAGCACGGCCGCGCCCTTGGCGTAGGTGATGCCGTCAAAGGCCTGGTCGGCGGCCTCGAGGTCCACGATGTCAGCCACGATCGGGTGCGTGGTCGGGTACTGGTCGTTGCGCAGTGCCCAGGACACGCGCGCCCCGGCGAAATTCTCCCACGCCTCCGTGTACTGGGTGGCCGCCACCATACTCCAGGCACCCATGAACTCGGCGAAGGACTCCTTCAGCCACAGGTCGTCCCACCACACGGGCGTGACCAGGTCTCCAAACCACATGTGGCTCATCTCGTGCAAGATCGTGTTGGCGCGGCCGGCGCGCTGAGATCGGGTGGACTGGCCGCGGTAGATGTAGGCGTCCTCGGAGAAGGTGACGCATCCCGGGTTTTCCATCGCGCCCAGGTTGTATTCGGGCACGAAGACCGAATCGTACTTGCCCCACGGGTAGGGGAAGTTGAAGACCTTCGGCAGCAAGGCCAGGCCCTGCTTGGTCACGGTTGAGATGTCCTCCAGGTCGAAGTGTTCCTTGAGTGAGTCGCGGCAGTAAAAGCCGAGCGTGATCTTCTGCCCATCTACCTCTGCGACGTCAGTGAAGGCGTGGTAGGGGCCACCGATGAACGCCGTGAGGTAGGTCGACATACGCTTTGTGGTGGCAAACTGCGTGCGGCTCGTGGCCTCGCCCCGGCTGTTCGTGCCCGCATCGGCGCTTTTCGTGGCCTCGCCGTTCGAGAGCACCACCCACGTGGCAGGCGCCGTGATCGAAATCGTGAACGTGGCCTTGAGGTCGGGCTGTTCAAAGTTCGGGAAGACGCGGCGAGCGTCAGCGGGCTCGAACTGGGTGTACAGGTAGGTCTGGCCGTCCACAGGGTCACGGAAGCGGTGCAGCCCCTCCCCCGTGGTCGAATACGTGCCGCGGCCTGCAACCTCCACCACGTGCCGTCCCTGCGGAATCTCCACGGACACGCGCGCGCCATCGAACGTAAACGGCACCGCGGCGTCGTCGATACTGACGCTGGAGACCTCGACGCCAATGAAGTCGAGGAAAGTCGAGGCGCTCTCCCCCGCCGTCAGCTCGATGCGGGAGACCACGCCGAACGTGGCGGTGTCGGCGGTTGCCTCGGAGACGTCGAGGTCGATGGTGTAGCCGTCCAAGCTCAACAGCTCGGCACGGCGGCGGGCTTCTTCACGCTTCAGATTCTCAGTCACTGCTCAATTCTCACCCCTGCACATGGTACTGACAAGTCCGCGCGGCGCGCTGACCGGCTAGTCTAGGGCTATGAACCTTGACTATGTGCTTGTACGCCGTCCCTCTCCCCTCATGGCGCGTGGCCAGCTGACCCACCTTCAGCCCACGGCGATGAGTTACGAACTCGCGCTCAAACAGTGGCAGGACTACTGCGAGGTGCTCTCCCGCTACACCGACGTGGTGGAGGTAGAGCCGACGCCCGAGCTGCCGGACTCAATCTTCGTGGAGGACACCGTCTTCACCTACGGTAACGTGGCCGTACGCACGAACATGCACCCCACGCGCATCGCCGAACAGGACAGCCTGGTCGCCGTGCTCGAGGGGCGCGGATTCAACGTCGTCGACCTGCCGGCCGAGGCCCGACTCGAGGGCGGCGACGTGCTGAAGTTCGGCGGCAAGGTGTGGGTGGGCCTGTCCACGCGCACAAACGACGCCGGGCTGGCGGCCCTGCGGGAGATCCTCGTGCCCCAGGGTGTGGAGGTCGTGGGCGTGCCGGTCGAGCACGCGCTGCACCTGAAGTCGTGCCTGACCGCGCTGCCGGACGGCACCTTCATCTCTCACAAGGGCTACGCGCCGCCCGCCGAGTACTTCCCCGGGCTGCGCTACGTTCCCGAGTTCCTCGGCACGCAGGTGGTGCTGCTCGGCGGGGACAGCCTGCTGATCTCAGCCTCCGCACCAAAGACCGCCGACTACCTGCGCGGGCTCGGCTACGACGTGGTTGAGTGCGAACTGACCGAGATTGAGAAGATGGAAGGATCGTGCACCTGCCTGTCCGTGCGAATCCGGCAGTAGTCAGGCACTGTGGTGAGCCGCACCACCTCGGCCCAGATTTGGTAAAATGGCTGAGCTTTCGGCTAAGATCTATACGTCCAACGCGACACGGGCTATAGCGCAGTTTGGTAGCGCACTTGACTGGGGGTCAAGGGGTCGTGGGTTCAAATCCCGCTAGCCCGACCAGTAGCCCCGGCGCACAGCGCCGGGGCTTTTGTTTTCCCAGGGGGCGGGGCCGAAACCCGATATTTGCGGCACAATTTCGACTTCATTTGCACATATATTCAGACCTGGCTCAGATCGTCCCGCAGATTCTGGCCTACCATGACGTATGTGTGAACAACAGTTAGGTGGCAGCTCGCCGTCGCGAGCTGCCACCTACACGATCCAGTGAATGAAAATTCGGCGTGGCCATCTGGCCTGTCGGCGACTTGGCCTAGTCACCCATCGCCGTGCCGACCTCCCGGGCCGCTTCGATCCACTCGTGATCAGTGGGGACGTACTTGACCTTGCCGGCCACCGACTCGAGGTCCACCAACTCGGTGCCGTGCCCACGGTCGGCCACCATCACGTTAAAGTGACCCTCGGCGACCGCAGCCGCGCCCGCCACACCGAGGCGGGTGCCGAGCAGGCGATCCGCTCCGTTCGGGGTGCCACCGCGCTGGACGTGGCCGAGGATCGTCACACGCGCCTCCAGGCCCGTCAGCGCCTCGAGCTCCTGGGCGAGTGCGAGTGAGGTGCCTCGGTGCGAGCTCTCGATCGCCTTCACCGACTGCTTCGCGATCGCCTTCGCCTCCGGCGTGGAAGCATCCTTGACGAGGGCACGCGCGTACTCGAGCTGCCTGGCCTCCTCGATCGGCATGGCGCCCTCAGCGACGGCGACCACCGAGAAGCTCAGACCGTTCGCCCGGCGTCGTTCGATCTTCGCGGCGATCGCCTCCACCGAGTACGGGATTTCTGGAATAAGGATGACGTCGGCGCCGCCGGCGATACCCGCGCCGAGCGCGAGCCAGCCCGCGCGGTGGCCCATGAGTTCCACCACGATGATGCGGTGATGCGAGTGAGCCGTGGAATGTAGGCGGTCAATCGCCTCGGTGGCGATCTCGAGCGCCGTGGAGAAGCCGAAGGAAGAATCCGTGTAAAGGATGTCGTTGTCGATCGTCTTCGGCAGGTGAATGACGTTGAGCCCGGCCTCGGCAAGCCGGTGAGCGTTCTTCGCCGTTCCACCGCCGCCGAGGCAGACGAGCGCGTCGAGCCCGGCGGCGTCGTAGTTGTTCACGATGGTAGGGATCATGTCCTTGCGCTCGCCGTCGACCATCATGCGGTGGACCTTGTCACGCGAGGTGCCAAGGATCGTGCCGCCCGTGGTGAGGATGCCCGAGAGCTCCTTGGCCTCAAGCTCCACGTAGCGGTTCTCCGCGAGCCCGCGCATGCCATCGCGGAAACCGACGAGATCCCAGCCGTAGTTGCTGATCGCGGCCTTGCCAAAGCCTCGGATCGCCGCGTTCAAACCGGGCGCGTCGCCGCCCGCGGTCAAGATTCCAATTCTCTTAGTCATACCTCAATTATGGCCCATGGCCGCACAACATGTGGGCGATCAGTCCGCGTGAGCGGGCGCCCACACCCGCGCCAGGCTACTTCCGCTGGCGCCGCTCGCGCACCCGCACCGAAATCTCCACGGGCGAACCGAGGAAATCGAAGGTCTCGCGCAGGCGGCGTTCGATGAAGCGCCGGTAGCCATGGTCGAGGAATCCCGTGGTGAAGAGCACGAAGCGTGGCGGCTGGGCCGCCACCTGGGTGGCGAACAGGATGCGCGGTTGGCGTCCGCCCCGGACGGGGTGCGGGTTCGCGGCCACCAGCTCCCCGAGCGTCGAATTAAGCTTGGAGGTGGTAACGCGCTTGTCCCACGAATCGAGCGCCTTCACCATCGCGCGTGTCAGCCGGTTCGTATGCCAGCCCGTCTTGGCGGAGATGTTGATGCGCTCCACCCACGGCATCTGCACAAGCTCGCGCTCGATGTCGCGGTCAAGCTGGGCCCGCCGGTCGTCGTCCACCAGGTCCCACTTGTTGCACACGAGCACCATGGCGCGCCCGGCGTCGATCACCTGCTGCATGATGCGCACATCCTGCTCGGTCAGCTCCTGCGAGGCGTCGATAAGCATGAGCGCGAGTTCGGCCTTGTCGATCGCGCGCTGCGTGCGGAGCGAAGCGTAGTAGTCGGCCCCGGACTGCATGTGCACACGACGCCGAATGCCCGCGGTGTCCACGAAGGTCCAGGTACGTCCGTCGAGCTCCACGATCTCGTCCACAGGGTCGCGCGTGGTGCCCGCCAGGTCGTCGACCACCACGCGGTTCTCCCCCGCCAGCTGGTTGAGCAGGGAGGACTTGCCGACGTTCGGCTTGCCCACCAGTGCCACGCTGCGCGGCCCCTTGCCCGGCCGCTCCCGGCGCACGCCCGACACCTTCGGCAGGACGCGCATCGCCTCGTCCAGCAGCTCCCCCGATCCGCGCCCGTGCAGGGCCGAGACCGGGAACGGCTCCCCCAGCCCGAGCGACCACAGGTAGGCCACGTCCGCCTCTTGCGCGGGCGAATCGACCTTGTTTGCGGCGAGCACGGTGGGCTTGCCGGAGCGGCGGATGAGTTCGACGATCCGCTCGTCGTCGTCGGTCACTCCCACGTTCGCGTCGACGACCAGCATGACGGCATCGGCCTCCCGGATCGCGATCTCGGACTGGTCGGCCACCGAGCGGTCGATGCCGGTCACGTCGATCTCCCACCCGCCGGTGTCGACCACCGTAAAGGCGCGCCCGTTCCATTCGGCGTCGTAGTACACCCGGTCGCGCGTCACCCCGGGGGTGTCTTGCACGACAGCGACCCTGCGGCCCACCACACGGTTGACCAGGGTTGACTTGCCCACGTTCGGTCGGCCGACGATGGCGAGCACCGGGTTCGTCGGCGCGGGCTCGGCTGGCGCCAACTGCGGGTCGAGGTCGAGCAGCGTGGCGTCGTCTTCCTCGAGTTGGTAGTCCTCTAGGGTGGAGCGCATGAGCTCGTAGTGGACGTCCTCAGTCACGGTAACCCTCCGGGATCAGTGCGATGACGGCGGCCACGACCTCGTCAATGCCCAGGGCTGACGAATCGATGGTGGTCACCCCGTCCTCGGCCACGGTGAAGTTGATGACCGTGGAGTCGTCGCGGTCGCGGCGCAACACCTCGTCACGCGTGGCGGCGATGGCGGCCTGGTCCGCGGCCCCAAGGTTTTCCTTGGCACGACGAGCGAGGCGCGCCTCCTCCGACGCCGTCAGCAACACCCGCACGGGTGCGTCCGCGGCCACGACGGTGGTGATGTCGCGCCCCTCGGCCACGATCCCCCGGCCCTGCGAATGGCCGGACGCCGTGGTCTCCTCGGCGATGATCGCCTGCTGCATGCGCACCATCTCGGCTCGTACGCCGAGGTTGACCGCCAGCTTCGAGACCACCTTCGCCACCTCCGAGGTGCGGATAGCGGCTGTGATGTCATGATCGGCACACATGAAGCGCTGGTTGTCTGGGTCCAGGTCAATCGACAGCGGCATAGACTGGGTGGCGGCGAGCACGGAGTCGGCGTCGTCGAGGTCGATCCCCTCGTGCATGGCCCACCATGTGGCCGCGCGGTACATCGCGCCCGTGTCGAGGTAGGACAGCCCGAGTTCGCGGGCCACGCGCTTGGCCACCGTGGACTTGCCCGAGCCCGATGGCCCGTCGATGGCGATTACCAACGGCTTGGGGCTTTCACTTCTCACCACTTGCCATCCCTTCTGTTCCAGGCCGCGCTCCAGGGGTAGACCCTGATGCGGGTTGACCTTGACGATGACCCGGCCCACCTGTTGGCGTGCCGAGTGCTCCATCTCCAGGTCCTCAATGTTAATTCCGAGTTCGCCGATCTCCGCAAACAGCCGTCCGAGCATGCCCGGCTGATCCGGGATGAGGACGATGACCTCGGCGTAGGACGTGCGTGCCCCGCCGTGCTTGCCTGGGATACGGGCGACGCCCTTGTTGCCGTCAGCGATCACGGAGGAGATGCGGTCCAGCCCCGATTCGCGGTCGAGTGTGACAACCAGCGCGCCCAGCCGGGCCGAAATGCCGCGCAACACATTGGCGATCTCGGTGCGGTTGCCGTTGATGATCGAGGTCCACAACAGCGGGTCCGATTCGGCGATGCGTGTGACGTCACGCAGGCCCTGCCCGGCCAAATCGAGGGCTTCGGCGGGCGCGTCGCGCAGGGCCGCGGCCACGAGCGAACTCATGAGCTGGGGCATGTGGGACACGAGCGCAACCGCGTGGTCGTGTTCGGCGGCGCTGAGCATCGACACGGAAGCGCCCATGTCCACCGCGAGCGTGCGGATGGTGCCCACCGCCGCCTGCGACGTGCGCTCGTTCGGGGTGAGCACCCACGGGCGGCCTACAAACAGGTCGGCGTCCGCGGCGATCGCCCCCGAGCGCTCCTTGCCCGCCATCGGGTGCGAGCCCACCCAGCGCTCAAATCCGGGGTGCCGCTCCAGCGCCGCGGCGATCTTGTCCTTCACCGACGCCACGTCCGTCACCACCGCGTCCGGGAAGCGTTCCAGCGCGCTCGCCACGGCCCCGGCTGTCACGTCCGGCGGAATGGCGACGACGACGATCGACGGCGCGGACACCGGCTCCAGTGTGCCGGCCCCCAGGTCGCGCGCGAGGGCGGCGGCCACCGGCGAGGCGTCCTCGATGTGAACCTCCACCCCGGCCCGCCGCAGGCGTAGCGCGATCGACGTGCCGAGCAGGCCGGTGCCGATCACCAGCACCGGCGAGGCAGTCAGGACCGTGTCGTTCACAGATCCACCATGCTCATGAGCGCGCCGAGCTCGGTGCCGGCCACCTGGCGCACCTGGCCCGGCTTGAGACGCCCGATGGTGATGTTGGCGAACTGCGTGCGCACCAGGTCAATCACCGGGAAGCCCACCTCGTCCATGATCCGGCGCACGATGTGGTTGCGCCCCGAGTGCAGGGTCAGCTCCACGATCGAGTGCTTCTTGCCCGCCTCCCGCAACACAAAACGGTCAACCTTGACCGGGCCGTCGTCCAGGGTGATCCCCTTCTCCAGCACCTTGGTCAGGCCGCGCGGCACCGTGCCCTCCACGCGGGCCACGTACGTCTTCGGCACCTCGTAGGAGGGATGGGTGAGGCGGTGGGCGAGCTCGCCGTCGTTGGTCAAAAGAATGATGCCCTCCGTGTCGGCGTCGAGGCGCCCCACGTGGTAGAGCCGCTCGGTGCGGTCTTCAATGTAGTCCGCAAGCGTGGACCGGCCCTGGTCGTCGCTCATTGTGGATACGACGCCGCGCTCCTTGTAGCACACGAGCGTCACCTTTGTCTCGTCCAGCTGCACACGGTTGCCGTCCACGTGAATGATCGCATCGGGGCGCACGCGGATGCCGAGCTGCTGGACGACGTAACCGTTAACCGTCACCCTGCCCTGGGTGATGAGCTCTTCGCAGGCGCGGCGCGACCCGATGCCGGCGTGTGCAAGCACCTTTTGCAGGCGCTCACCGCTGGAGTCGTGCAGGTCCTGTGTGCGCGTCATCGTAGCTCCTTTTCGACCTCGTCGAGGTCGGCGTCGTCGGGAAGGTAGGGTGCCAAGGGGGCGAGGTCGTCGAGCGAGTTCATGCCCATCTTCTCAAGAAAAAGCGCGGTGGTAGAATACAGGCTCGCGCCCGTTGCCGCCGTGGTTCCCACCTGCTCGACCAGCCCCCTGGTGACCAAAGTTCGAACAACAGAGTCTACCTCAACACCACGGATTGAAGCGATTTGTGCCCGCGTACACGGCTGGCGGTAGGCGATGACGGCCAGCGTCTCAAGTGCCTGGGCCGACAATCGGGAGGACTGGCCCGAGGTGACGAAACCGGCCACGATCTCGCTGTAGCGCGGGTGGGAGTAGAAGCGCCACCCGCCACCCGCCTCGCGCAGCTCGAATCCGCGCTGGTCATCGGCGTATTGGCGGACCATGGCGTGCAGGAGGGCCTCGGTCTCAGCCTCGGGCAGGTCGATCGCGGCGGCCAGGTTCGCCACCGGCACAGGCTCGGGCGCCACCATCAAAATCGCCTCGAGGGCCCCGCGCTGAAGGTCACTCATCGCTTTCCTCACTCTCCTTCTTCCACGACGCCGTTGACCCGCTTACGTCCGCAGCCGGGCCGGGCGTCGTCGTTCCCGCCTGCACCGGCGTGGCCGTACGCGTGACGAAGAGCGTGGCCAACGGGCCGTCCTGCTCGACGTCGACCTCCCCGCCGCGCAGCATCTCAAGCACCGCGAGGAAGCGTGAGACGACGGTTGCCACCGAATGCGCCTGCCGGCACAGCTCGGTAAACGACACCCGGTCCCCCGCAACCAGGGTCTGGCGCAGGTAGTCCACCTGGGTCTCCACCGGAACGAGCGGGTCGTGCAGGTGGTCGAACGTGACCTCGTCGGGCGTGCGCGTGAAGACCCGCGCCGCGAGCAACGCCAGGTCCTCCACCCCGATCCGCAACTCGACCTCGGGCAGAAGACTGCGCAAGCCCTCCTCCATCGGCACGTCGCGCCCGTGGGCAAGCGACTGTACGGCGAGGGTGGCGGCCATGTGCGCGGCCACGTCCTTGTATGCCTTGTATTGGAGGAGCTTGGCAAAGAGCAGGTCCCGGGCGCTGAGAATCTCCAGGTCCTCATCCTCCTCGACCTCCTCCTGCGGTAGCAACCGCGCCGCTTTCATGTCCAGCAAAGTGGCCGCGACCACCACGAACTGGGACATCTGCGACAGGTCGGCATCCTGGGCGCGCACGAACGCCAAGAACTCGTCCGTGACCTCGGCAAGCGCCACCTCGGTCACGTCGAGCTTCTTACGCGAAATCAGCGACAGGAGGACCTCAAAGGGCCCCGAAAAGATGTCGAGATCGACTGCGAATCCATCGGAGCTGAAGAGATCCTCGCCCGCGCTCACTAGGGGGCGCCGCCGCGGGAAATCAGTTCGCGGGCAAGGCAGCGGTATGCCTGGGCGCCCTTCGACTTCGGGTCGTAGCTGGTGATCGGCTCGGCCGCCACCGTGGCATCGGGGAAGCGGACCGTGCGCGGGATCTGGGTCTCGAACACCCGGTCCCCGAACTGCTGGCGGATCGTGGAGATAACCTCGCGGGCGTGCAGCGTGCGGGTGTCGACCATGGTGAGCAGCACGCCGTCGATCGACAGCTGCGGGTTGAGCCGGTCTTGCACGCGCTCGATCTGGTCGATAAGAAGCGCCACGCCGCGCATGGCGAAGAACTCCGCCTCCAGCGGGATCATCACGCCGTGAGCGGCCGTCAGCGCGTTGATAGTGAGCAGGCCGAGGGAAGGCTGGCAGTCGACAATAATAATGTCGTAGTCATTGACCACCGGGCGCAACACGCGAAGGAGCGACTGCTCGCGCGCCACCTCGTTAATGAGCTGAATCTCAGCCGCCGACAGCTCGATGTTCGAAGGCACGATGTCGAGGTTTTCGGTAGAGGTGTGGTGAATAATCCGCGTGATATCAGGCTTGGCGGAGAGCATCTCGTCGTACAAGGTCCGCTCCAGGCTCATCGCGTTGATGCCCACGCCCGCCGATGCCGCCCCCTGCGGGTCGAAGTCCACGATCAGCACCTTGCGCCCATATTCGGCCAGTGCCGCGGCGAGGTTGATCGAGGTGGTCGTCTTGCCCACGCCGCCCTTCTGGTTGCACATGGCGATAATGCGGGCAGGGCCGTGGGAATCCAGATCGCCGGGTAGCGGGAAGTCGCGGTCCGGATCTAGTTCGTCGAGGAGATCAGTCTGTACAGGAGTCACGGCACTAATCTACCTGATGTCGGTAACTTCTTAAGCCTGCAAGGCGCGAGGGTGGGAACTGGCATACGTCTCACGCATGGTCTGCGTGGTGACCTTCGTGTAGATCTGCGTGGTGGTCACCGACGAATGCCCCAGCATCTCCTGTACGATCCGCACGTCCGCCCCGCCCTGGAGCAGGTGCGTGGCAAACGAGTGGCGGAAGGTGTGCAGGGAGACACCCTCGATCCCTGCGCGCTCGGCTATCGCTTGGATCGCCGTCCAGGCCAGCTGCCGGGTCAGCGGCTTTCCGCGGGTGTTGAGGAATAACGACGCCGTCCCACTCCCCTTCGCGGCCAGCGCGGGCCTGCCCCGCACCAGGTAGGCCTGAAGCGCATCGATCGCGTACTGGCCGAGCGGGAGGATGCGCTCCTTTCGGCCCTTGCCGAACAGGCGTATTGTGGCCGAATCGAGGTCGATGTCGTCGGCGGTGAGCCCCACCGCCTCCGTGATGCGCGCGCCCGTGCCGTAGAGGATTTCGACCAGGGCGCGATCGCGCAGGGCGAGCGGACCGTCCCAAAACGACGCGGCCTCGATGAGGGCGCCCATCTGCTCGACCGTGATCGCCTTGGGCAGGCGTTGACCGATCTTCGGCGGGCGCAGATCGACGGTGGGGTCGGTGGACGTGCGGTCCTCGAGGTAAAGAAAGTGGTGCAGGCGCCGGATCGCCGTCACCATGCGGGCTACCGAGGAGGTGGCGAAGACCGTGCCCGCTGCGCCGCCGCGCAGGTAGTCGACGAAGCTGGCCGCGTCTTCGTCGGACACGCCGGCAAAGCTAGTGACGCCGCGCGAGCGGAGGTGGTCCACATAGTGCGCGATATCTCGCCGATAGGCTGCCAGGGTGTTTGCCGAGAGCGAGCGCTCCACGCCTAAATGGGCGAGGAATTGGGCGATATCGCGCGCAAAAGGGTCGTCATGCACTTTAGCGCGTTTGTCCACGTCTTACGCTCCCTTTGTGAGATGACCGCGTAGACTTTACTATAACCGCTCATCCGTACCCTAAACGAAGGAGTTTTTCATGACGTTCGAATGGAGCGACCTCGATCAGAAGGCCGTTGACACCGGCCGCGTGCTGGCTGCCGACGCCGTCCAGAATGTTGGCAACGGCCACCCGGGTACGGCCATGTCGCTGGCGCCCGCGGCCTACCTGCTCTTCCAGAAGGTCATGAAGAATGACCCGGCAGATGATTCCTGGCTCGGCCGCGATCGTTTCGTCCTGTCCGCCGGCCACTCCTCGCTCACCCAGTACGTACAGCTCTTCCTGGCCGGTTACGGACTGGAGATGGAGGACCTCGAGGCACTGCGCACCGAAGGCTCCCTCACCCCCGGTCACCCCGAATACGGCCACACCAAGGGCGTGGAGATCACCACTGGCCCGCTTGGCCAGGGTCTGGCCTCCGCGGTCGGCATGGCGATGGCCTCCCGCCGCGCGCACGGCCTGTTTGACCCGAAATCGCCGGCCGGAGAATCGGTGTTCGACCACTTCGTTTACGTCATTGCCGGCGATGGCTGCCTGCAGGAGGGCGTGACCTCCGAGGCGTCATCTGTTGCGGGCACCCAGAACCTGGGCAACCTTATCGTCATTTATGATGACAACCGCATCTCGATTGAGGACGACACGTCGATCGCTTTTTCGGAGGACGTGCTCGGGCGCTACGAGGCCTACGGCTGGCACACCCAGCACGTGAGCTGGCTGGGTGAGGGCGAGTACCGCGAGGACGTGGAAGCGCTCTACGAGGCGATCGAAGAGGCCAAGAAGGTCACCGACAAGCCCTCGATCATCAAGCTGTCCACCATCATTGCCTGGCCTGCCCCCACCAAGCAGGGCACCGGCGCCTCGCACGGCTCGGCCCTTGGTGAAGAGGAGATTCGCCAGACCAAGGAGATCCTGGGCCTTGACCCAGATAAGACCTTCTTCATCGATCCCGAGGTGCTCGAGCACACCCGCGCCCAGGCCAAGGCCAGAGCTGCGGAGGCTCGCGCCGCGTGGGAGCCGAAGTTCGAGCAGTGGGCCAAGGACAACCCGGAGGGCAAGAAGTTGCTTGACCGTGTGCTCGCCCGCGAACTACCCAAGGGCTACGCGGACGCCTTCCCCACCTTCGAGGCGGGCAAGGCCGTGGCCACCCGTGCGGCCTCCGGCGTGGTGCTCAACGCGATCAAGGACACGCTACCCGAACTGTGGGGCGGCTCCGCTGATCTTGCGGGGTCGAACAACACGATCATGAAGGGCGAGCCGTCCTTCTTCCCCGAGGAGCGCTCCTCGGCGATGTTCCCGGGCAACAAGTACGGGCGTAACCTGCACTTCGGCATCCGCGAGCACGGCATGGGCTCGATCGTCAACGGCATCGCGCTCGATGGCCTGACCCGCCCGTACGGCGCCACCTTCTTCGTATTCGCCGATTACATGCGCCCGGCCGTACGTCTGGCCGCGCTCATGAAGACCCCCTCGACGTTCGTCTGGACCCACGACTCGGTGGGTGTGGGCGAGGACGGCCCCACCCACCAGCCGATCGAGCACCTGTGGGCCTACCGTGCAATCCCGGGCCTCGACATCGTGCGCCCGGCGGACGCGAACGAGACGTCCTACGCCTGGCGTGGAATCCTCGAGCGCTCCGACCGCCCGGCGGGCCTCATCCTCTCCCGCCAGAACCTGCCGGTTCCCGCGCGCGGCGAGGGCGAAGTGGCCTCGGCCGAGGGCGTGCTCAAGGGCGGTTACGTGCTGGCGGATGCCGAGAAGGTCGACGTCGTTATCATCGCCACCGGCTCGGAGGTCTCCGTGGCTCTCGAGGCTCGCGAGGAGCTGGCCAAGGAGGGCATCGGAGCGCGCGTCGTCTCGATGCCGTGTCTGGAGTGGTTCGCCGAGCAGCCGGAGGACTACCGCGAGTCGGTCCTGCCCTCGGACGTTAAGGCGCGCGTGTCTGTCGAGGCGGGTTCCACGCTCGGCTGGCGCGCTTACGTGGGTGACGCTGGCCACATGGTCGGCATCGACCACTTCGGCGAGTCCGCTTCGGGTGACCTGCTGATGAAGAAGTACGGCATGACCGCGGAGAACGTGGTCAAGGCCGCCAAAGAATCCATCGCCGCTGCCAAGTAGGAGGCAACGTGTCTAATCTTGCAAAGCTGTCCGAGCTGGGCGTGTCCATCTGGCTCGACGACCTGTCCCGCTCCAGGCTCGATTCGGGCAACCTCGAGGACCTCATCCGCAACTACAACGTTGTGGGCGTGACCACCAACCCGTCCATCTTCCAGGCGGCGATCTCCGGGTCGGACGCCTACCGGGAGGACGTGGCGCGGCTCGCGGAGGCGGGTAAGACCGCCGAGGAGATCATCACCGAGCTCACCACCGACGACGTGCGGCGGGCGTGCGACCTGTTCGCCCCCACGTTCGAGGCGAGCAGGGGCTATGACGGGCGCGTCTCGATCGAGGTCGACCCCCGCCTGGCCCACAACCCCAACCCCACGTTCGCCCAGGCCAAGGAGTTGTGGGCGAAGGTTGACCGCCCGAACGTCATGATTAAGATCCCGGCAACGAAGGCGGGCCTGCCCGCGATTCGCGACGCGATCGCCGAGGGGCTGTCGGTCAATGTCACGCTCATCTTCTCAGTCGAGCGCTACGAGGAGGTCATCGACGCGTACTTGAGCGGTCTCGAGGCAGCCCGCGCCGCGGGCAAGGACCTGTCGACCATCCATTCCGTCGCCTCCTTCTTCGTCTCCCGCGTGGATACGGAAATCGATGCGCGCCTGGAGAAAATCGGCGGCCAGTCTTCGCTCGACATGCGCGGTAAGGCAGGAATCGCGAACGCGCGCAACGCGTATGCGGCCTTCCTCAAGCACTTCGAGTCGGAGCGCTTCCGCGACCTGGAGGACGAGGGCGCCAACTTGCAGCGGCCGCTGTGGGCGTCGACTGGCGTGAAGAACCCCGACTACTCCCCCACCATGTACGTGGACCAGCTCGCCACCACCCACGTGGTTAACACCATGCCGGAGGCGACCCTGTGGGCCACGAAGGATGGCGCGCAGCTCGACGCCGACACGGTGCGTCCGAACTTGGACGCGGCGTCGAACACGATGAAGCATTTGACCCTCCTTGGCATCGACGTCCCCGGCGTCGCCGCCAAGCTCGAGGAGGAAGGCGTGGAGAAGTTCGAGACCGCGTGGGAGGAACTCATCGACACGGTCACCGACGCGATGAACGCGAACTAGGGGTAAAGTAAGGAAGGCAGGGTTGCCCGCTCGGGCGACCCTGCCTCACTTTATGGAGGTGCTACATGCACGAGTGGACGAACCCGCTCCTGTCCGACGGCGACACCCGGCTCCTACGGGTGGCCAGCCCGTGCGGATTGGTGCTTTTCGGCATTACGGGCGACCTGTCAAAGAACAAGATCCTGCCCGCCATCTACGACCTGTCGCATCGTGACCTGCTACCGGCGTCGTTCACGCTGGTGGGGGTGGCGCGCCCGAAGGCCTCCATCCCAGACCTCGCCACCTGGGTGGAGGATGCGATCCGCGCGGGCACGAAGACGGGGATTGACGAGACGGCGCTGCGTCAGCTCATGGCCGGTTTCCGGGTGGTGCAGGGCGATTATGATTCGCCGGAAACCTTCGCCAGGCTTAAGTCCGAGCTCGAGGCGGCGAACGTGGAGCGTGGCACGGGCGGCAACTATGCTTTCTACCTCGCCATTCCCCCGGCGCTGTTCCCCCAAGTCCTCACCGAGCTTAAGGACGCCGGGCTGGCCAGCCAGGAGGAGGGGTGGCGGCGCGTCGTCGTCGAAAAGCCCTTTGGTAGCGATCTGGCGAGCGCCCAGGAGCTGGATCGGATCGTCACCGGCGTTTTTGACGAGTCTTCGATTTTCCGCATCGACCACTACCTGGGTAAGGAGACGGTGCAAAACATCCTCGCCCTGCGCTTTGCCAACGAGCTGTTCGAGCCGATCTGGAACAACGCTCACGTGGACCACGTCCAGATCACCATGGCTGAGGACATCGGGATCGGATCGCGCGCGGGTTATTACGAGGGCGTGGGCGCGGCTCGTGATGTCATCCAAAACCACCTCCTCCAACTGCTGGCGCTGGTGGCGATGGAGGAGCCAACGTCGTTCGAGGCGGACGCCCTACGCCGCGAGAAGGAGAAGGTCCTCAAGGCCACCCACCTCATTGGCGGCCCTGACACGTCCTCGGTGTTCGCCCAGTACGCCTCGGGCTGGCAGGGCGGGGAGCGCGTGCGCTCCTACCTCGAAGAAGACGGGGTGGCTGCCAACTCGCGCACCGACACCTACGCAGCCCTCCGGCTCGGGATCGACACGCGCCGCTGGGCCGGCGTGCCCTTCTACCTGCGGGCCGGCAAACGGCTCGGCCGGCGCGTGACCGAGGTGGCGCTCGAGTTCCGCCGCCCGCCCTTCCTGCCGTTCACCAAGGAGCAGATGGCGGGTATGGGCGCGAACACGCTGGTCATCCGCATCCAGCCCGACGAGGGCGTCACCTTCCGCTTCGCCTCCAAAGTGCCGGGCGCCCAAATGCTGCTGCGCGACGTGACGATGGACTTCGGCTACGGCCACGCCTTCACCGAGTACGCCCCCGAGGCCTACGAGCGCCTCATCCTCGACGTCCTGCTCGGCGACCCGCCGCTCTTCCCCCGCCAGACCGAGGTAGAGCTCGGCTGGAAGCTCGTGGACGAGGTCACCGGCTACTGGGATGCCACGGATCGCCCCATCGAAACGTACGAGCCCGGATCGTGGGGGCCGCTCGGCTCGGACGCGATGCTCGGCCAGGACGGTAACGCCTGGCGCAGGCCCTAGGAGGAATGATGAAGAAGATTTCACACACCACGTCGGCCCGCCTGGCCCGCCGCCTCAACGAGCTGCGCGGCGAGGGCACGTACGCGCTTGGCAAGGTCTTGAACCTCATCGCGGTGGTCGTCGACGACGACGGCGTCCGCGCGGTTGTCGACTCCGCCCTCGCTGTGGCCGAGGCCCACCCACTGCGCATCATCGTCGTCCTGCCCGATGCCACCGACGACGGCGATGCCCGCCTCGACGCCGAGATCCTCGGCAACGAGGACGTGGGCCCGGCGGAAGTGGTCATCCTTCGCCCCTTCAACGGTGCGGGCACTAGCAGGGTGTCGCTCGTGACCCCGCTCCTGCTCCCCGACGCGCCCGTCTTCACCTGGTGGGTGCAGGAGGCGCCCACCTGCCCCACGGATAGGACCCTGGGTCAGATCGCGTCCCGGCGTATCACGAACGCGAATGCGGCGGACAACCCGCTCGGGGCGCTCAAGGAGCTGGCCGCCAAGCGCGAGGCCGGGGACACTGACATCAACTGGGCGGGCATCACCATCTGGCGTTCCCAGCTGGCCGCGCTCCTCAACGAAGGCCCCCACGAGGACGTGGAGCACGCCGAGGTCGGGGGCAACACGGGCCGGGTGGGTTCGCACATGCTCGCGGCCTGGCTGCGCCTGCGCCTGGGCGTGCCCGTCGAGCTCACGCACACGGATACGCCCGGTATCGAGTACGCGATCCTCCACCGGCCCTCGGGCCCGCTGTCGATCAGCCGGCCTAGCCACGGCGACATCGCCGTGCTTGGCCGCCCTGGCAGGTCCGACCTCCAGATCTCCATGCCCATGCGCTCCCTGCAGTCTCAGCTGATCGAAGAGTTGCGCACCGTGGGTGAGGATTCGGAGTTCGCGGTGGTGCTCGCGGCGATCGCCGAGGACTAGAGGCCAGCATCCGTCCGGGTGCTGGCCGTCCGGGTGCTGGGAGGGATTTGAATGTACTGGACGTTTTCGGGGCGATCTCCTCATATACGAAGATCGCCCCGGATTCGTCCAAAGTATTTTAATCGCCGGCTCACCTCTGACTCGCGGCACGAAAAACGCGCCCGGGAAAGGGCGCGTTCTTGAGCTTTCCTCGGTCTAGCCCTGGAACTTCGTGATGAGGCCAATCAGCACGATCGACGTCACCCACACCAGCGCCACACCCACCGTGATGCGGTTCAGGTTGCGCTCAGCCACGCCCGAGGAACGCATCGAGGTGGAGATGCCACCGCCGAACACGTCAGACACACCGCCGCCACGGCCCTTGTGCAACAGAATCGAGCCGATAAGGAGGAGGCTCGAAAGCACGAGCACAATGATGCAAAGAATAAGGAGAACGTTCACGATATTCTCTTTCGGTCGGGACCGGCGCCTGGCGCCACATACCGTACCAGTGTATAGCACGGGAGGGGAACAGCGTGAATGCCGCTCCCCTCCCGGGTGTGAGTCCTATCGCTTAGACGAGGAAGGTCACGATCTTCGCGAACTCCGTGGCATCAAGCGAAGCGCCGCCCACGAGCGCGCCGTCCACATCCGGCTGAGCCATGATGTCCTTGACGTTGGAAGACTTCACCGAGCCGCCGTACTGGATACGAACGGCCTGCGCCGTGGCGTCGTCGTAAAGTTCGCCCACCTTGACGCGGATCGCGCCGCAGACTTCCTGGGCGTCCTCCGGGGTGGCGACCTCACCGGTGCCAATGGCCCAAATGGGCTCGTAAGCGATGACCGACTTGGCCACCTCCTCAGCGGTGAGACCCGCGAGCATCTCCTCGATCTGGCCGAGCACGAAGTCGACCTGGTTGCCGGCCTTGCGCACGTCCAGCGCCTCGCCGCAACACATGATCGGGGTCATGCCCGCATCCAGGACCTTCTTGGCCTTCTTGCCCACGAGCTCGGAGGTCTCACCGTGGTACTCGCGGCGCTCCGAGTGGCCAACCACCACGTAGGTGCAGCCGAGCTTGGTGAGCATGCCGGTGGAGATTTCGCCAGTGAAGGCGCCCTTTTCGTGGATCGACACGTCCTGCGCGCCGTACCCGATCTCAAACTCCTCCGACTCGACGAGGGTCTGCACCGAGCGAATGTCGGTGAAGGGGACGATCACGGCCGCCTCGGTGGTGGCGTAATCGTGCTTGAGATCCTTGAGGGTGAGGGCAAGCTTCTGAACCAGGGAGATCGCCTCGAGGTGATCGAGGTTCATCTTCCAGTTGCCTGCCATAAGCGGGGTGCGGGTCATTTAGTCCTCCAAAACTGCAATGCCGGGAAGCTCCTTGCCCTCGAGGTACTCGAGGGAGGCGCCGCCGCCGGTGGAAATGTGATTGAACTTGGCCTCGTCGAAGCCGAGGGTGCGAACCGCGGCCGCGGAATCGCCACCGCCGACGATCGTGAAGCCCTCAGCCTTCTCCATCGCCTCGGCGATGGCCTTCGTGCCGTTGGCGAACGCCGGGAACTCGAACACGCCCATGGGGCCGTTCCACACGATCGTCTTCGAATCGGCGATCGCGGCGGCATAGCCCTCACGGGTCTTCGGGCCGATGTCCAGGCCCATCTCGTCAGCCGGCATCTCGCCGGTGTCGTAGATGGAGGCCGGGGCGTCAGCGTTGAACTCCGGAGCGGTCACGTTATCAACCGGGACGAGGATCTCGACGCCGGCCTCACGAGCCTTCTTCAGGTACTCGCCAGCCTTCTCCACGAAGTCCTCCTCGAGGAGGGAGGTGCCCACCTCGTTGCCCTTCGCCTTGAGGAAGGTGTAGGCCATGCCGCCGCCGATGAGCAGACGATCGGCCTTGTCGAGCAGGTTGTCGATCACGCCGAGCTTATCCGAAACCTTCGAGCCGCCCAGGATCACCGTGTAGGGGCGAGCCGGGTCCTTCGTGGCCTTCGACAGGGAGTCGATCTCCTTGAAGACGAGCTCGCCGGCAGCGCTCGGCAGCTTCTTCGCGATGTCGTAAACCGAGGCCTGCTTGCGGTGAACAACGCCGAAGCCGTCGGACACGAAGGCGTCAGCCAGCGCCGCGTACTCGGAGGCAAGCTCCTCGCGCTCCGCATCCACCTTCGAGGTCTCGCGAGCATCGAAGCGGACGTTCTCCAGCAGGACGACGTCGCCGTTTGCCATATCGGCGGTCAGCGCCTTCGCGGACTCGCCAACCGTGTCCTCAGCCAGCTTCACGTCCTTGCCCAGCAGCTCCGACAGGCGGGCGGCCACGGGCGCCAGCGAGAAGTCGGGGTTGACCTCGCCCTTCGGGCGGCCCAGGTGCGCCGAGACAATGACCTTGGCGCCCGCGTCAATGAGGCGGGTGAGGGTGGGCAGGGCGGCGCGAATACGGCCGTCGTCCGTGATGTTCTTTTCCTTGTCCAGCGGGACGTTAAAGTCCGAGCGGACAAAAACCTTCTTGCCGGCGAGATCGCCGAGCGAATCGATGGTCCTCATGAATTCTCCTTTTCTGATCGGGCGCGCGCGAGCACTAAGACGCGCGGGCGCCCGGAGGAAGACATTTTCTGTAAAAGTGCCCGCACATGTCGCGCATGTGCGGGCACTCTACTTGGCGACGCGCTTAGAGCGACTTGCCGACAAGAACGGCGAGGTCAACGAGACGGTTCGAGTAACCCCACTCGTTGTCGTACCAAGAAACAACCTTGACCTGGTTGCCGATGACCTTGGTCAGGCCGGCATCGAAGATCGAGGAGTGAGGATCGGTCTCGATGTCCTTCGAGACGATCGGATCCTCGGTGTACTTCAGGATGCCCTTGAGCTCGCCCTCAGCAGCCTTCTTGATGGCGGCGTTGATCTCCTCAACGGTGAGCTCGCGCTCGGCCTCGAAGGTGAGATCGGTAGCGGAGCCGGTCGGAACCGGGACGCGCAGAGCGTAGCCGTCGAACTTGCCCTTGAGCTCGGGCAGGACCAGGGCAACAGCCTTGGCAGCACCGGTGGAGGTGGGGATGATCGACAGGGCAGCGGCGCGGGCGCGGCGCAGATCCTTGTGCGGGCCATCCATGAGGTTCTGGTCAGCCGTGTAGGCGTGAACCGTGGTCATGAGGCCCTTGACAATACCGAACTCTTCGTTCAGAACCTTTGCCATCGGAGCGAGGCAGTTGGTGGTGCAGGAAGCGTTGGAGATGATGTTGTGCTTGGCGGGATCGTAATCGCCGTGGTTCACGCCCATGACGATCGTGATGTCCTCGTTCTTCGCCGGGGCGGAGATGAGGACCTTCTTGGCGCCAGCCTCAAGGTGCTTCTTGGCGTCATCCGCGTTGGTGAAACGGCCGGTCGACTCAATGACGATGTCAACACCGAGCTCGCCCCACGGGAGGTTCGCCGGATCGCGCTCCTCGAAAGCCTTAATGACGCGGTCGCCAACCTTGATCTCTTCGTCCGTGTAGGTGACCTCCTCTTCAAGGGCACCGAGGATCGAATCGTACTTCAGCAGGTGAGCGAGGGTCTTGTTATCGGTCAGATCGTTGACCGCAACGATCTCGATGTCCGCACCCTGCGCAAGAGCTGCACGCGTGAAATTACGGCCGATACGGCCAAATCCGTTGATTCCAACCTTAATGGTCACTCTTGTCCTCCTTGTGTGGACGCACCACACGTTGTGAATGGATTAGCGGGAAGTTCCCGCAACGATCGCTGGACGCGCGTCTCGCGTGGCCGCTCACGTTTCGTAAAGATTCTACAACGAATCGCGCAAGGCCCGCAGGGACCTAAGCCGTTTCTTCACACATAGCTGACAAGCTCGACGCGCCCTGCCCGCGTGTGAAAAGGACGCCGCTACAGCCGATGCTGGACGTCGGAGACGGCATCCATCGTGTCAGGGATTCCGAGCTCGGCCGCCCGCTTGTCGGCCATCGTGTTGAGCCGGCGCAGGCGCCCGGCCACCGCGTCCTTCGTAGCCGGCGGGTTGAGCCGCCCACCCAGCATGTTGAGCGAATCCTCCGGGTACTGCATGCGGAACTTGCCCACCTCGCGCAGGTTGTCGGGCACCTCCTCCCCCAGGATTTCGAAGGCACGCTTGACACGGATGACAGCGACGACGGCCGCGTCGGCCGACCTGCGCATGTTCGCATCGTCAAAGTTGGCCAGACGGTTGGCCTGGCCATGGACCTCGCGCTCGGTACGCAGATCCTCCCACAGCAACACCCCGTCGTTTGATCCCATGCGACTGAGCATGTCCGAGATCGCATCCCCCTCGCGGATGTCCACCCGGTAGGCGCCGCGGGCCTCGCGCGCCCGGTAGGGGCTCTCCAAACGACGGGCGAGCCCGCCGATCCCGTAAGCAGCCTCCAGGGAGGGGCAGGTCAGCTCAAGCGCCGCATTCCGGCCAGGCTCCATGAGGGACCCGCGCGCGAGGAACGCCCCGCGCCAGGCAGCCGCCGCGTCGGCCTTTGACCCACCCACGATCTGCGCCGGCAGCCCGCGCACAGGCCGTCCCAGCGTGTCGAGCAATCCGAGCCTGCGCGCGATTCGCTCGCCGTTCTTCGTAATCCGCACGACGTACGTGTTGCCCGCCCGCCCGGAGTTCTTCACCACCACGAGGTCCGCATCAACGGAGAACACCGCCTTGATGAGCTCGCACATGTGCCGGGCCGCGCCCGGGTGATCGAGCTCAGCCTGGAGCGTGACCACGCCGTCGTTAATCTGGAGCCCGCCGGCAAATCGGAACATCACCGAAACCTCGGCGGTCATCGACGACGCCGTCCGCGGAAACACCGCGGACAGTTCGTCCTTCAAGGTGACGGTCAACGGCGGCATGATTCCTCCCAAGATGTGTGCGGGACATCCATTATACGTAAAGGCTTTTACCAGCGCGGACTTGAGCCGAGCAACTCGCGCAGGGCCGAGGCGAGGAAAAGCACGTCGTGGCGCGCGGGATCACTGCGATCCGCGAGCGGCCGGGCCAGGATCTCCGCCCCGCACTCCTCCGCCTCCCGCGACAGCTTGCCCCAGTGAGTACCGGGGCCGTCGTCGATAACAATCCGGTCAAGCGCCAGGCTCGGGGCGTGCTCGTGGAAGGAGCGCACGTGATCGGCGGGTGAGAGCGTACGCGTCTCGTCGTCGGGAACAAGGTTGATGAGCAGTGCACGTTTGGCCGGGGTGGCCGCCAGCGCCTCGTACAGCTCCGGTACGAGCAAGTGCGGGATGACGGAGGTGAACCAGGAGCCGGGGCCGAAAATCACCCAGTCGGCGTCGTGAATCGCCGCGATCGCCTCGGGCACCGCGGGCGGGTTTTCCGGGATGAGGCGCACCTGCTTGATCTCCGCCTTGCACGTGGCCACCCCCACCTGGCCAAAGATCGTGTGCGGACCGGAATCGTCGCACACGTCTGCCTCAATGCGCAGCGGCGTGGACGACATCGGCAACACCGTACCCGCGGCATCGAGCAGCCGCCCCACAAGATCCAGCCCCTTGACCTGGTCCCCCAGCAGATCCCACACGCCCGTGATGAGGAGGTTGCCGAGCGAATGGCCGTTGAGCGGGCCCTCGGAGGTGAACCGGTACTGCATGACGTCACGCCAGGTCAGCGCCCACTCGCCGTCGTCGCACAGGGCCGACAGCGCCATGCGCAAATCGCCGGGTGGGAGGATGTCGAACTCTTCGCGCAGCCGGCCGGAGCTGCCGCCGTCGTCGGCCACGGTCACGATCGCCGTGATGTTGCGCGTGAGCAGGCGCAACGCGCTGAGCGTGGCGAACAGGCCGTGTCCCCCGCCCAGCGCTACCACCTTCGCGCCGCGCGCCCCGCTGGTCATTCGCGCCCCAAGTCTCGATGGAAAACCCGCACGGAATGCCCCCGCGCGCGCATGAGCTCGGCCAGCCGCTCCGTCATCGCCACCGAGCGGTGCTTACCGCCCGTGCACCCGATCGCGATCGTCACATACGGCTTGAGCTCGTGCTTGTAGCCCTCGAGGATCGGATCGATGAGGTTGGCGTATCCTCCGATGAACTCCTCCGCGCCATCGATGCTGAGCACGAAGTTGGACACAGGCTCGTCCTTGCCCGTCAGGTGCCGTAGCTCGGAGACCCAATACGGGTTGGGCAGGAAGCGCACGTCCGCCACGTGGTCGGCGTCCATCGGCAGGCCGTACTTGAAGCCGAAGGACATGATCGTCAGGTGCGGATCGTCCTCCCCGGCCTCCTGCATGTTCTGTCGGATCTTGCGCGCCAAGTCATGGACCGTGAGCGACGAGGTATCAATCAACATGTCGGCGCGCGTGCGCAACTGGGCGAGCACCTCGCGCTCGAGGCGAATCCCGTCAAGCAGGCGCCCGTCCCCCTGCAGCGGGTGCGGCCGGCGCACGGACTCGTACCGGCGCACCAGAACCTCGTCCGAGGCGTCAAGGAACATGATCCGGTAATCCTGCCTGCGCTCCTGCAGCTGATCGAGCACCTCCACCAACTCCCGGAAGTACTCACGCGAACGCACATCAACGACCGCGGCCAGCCGGCGCACCGCCTGCCCGTCCACCGGCGAGATGAGACCCGCCAGCGCGCTCAGCAGGCGCGGGGGCAGGTTGTCGACGACGTACCAACCGATATCCTCAAGCGTGGCAGCCGCGCGCGACCGGCCCGCCCCGGACATGCCCGTGATAATGAGGATTTCGGGGATATCCGCGGCAGGAAGGCTCACCTCGCGGTCAAGCTCGGGTACCAGGCGCGGGATCTTGCCCGTGTCATTAATGTCATCGTGGGAGATCGTCATAACACTATCGTGCCAGTTTTCACTCCGACTTTCCTGAAAAGTGAGCGACGATCGCGGCGGCCATCGCCGGCCCAATACCCGGCACGGCCTGCAGGTCCTCCGCACTTGCCGCCTTGATCCGAGCCACGGACTTCAACTGCTTGAGCAACGCCGCCTGCTTCACCGGCCCCAGACCCGGGATCTCATCCATGGCCGAGCGCGTCATCGACGCCGAGCGCCGCTTGCGATGGAACGTAATGGCGAAACGGTGTGACTCATCGCGCAGGTGCTGGAGCAGCCGCAGCGCCGGGGACGTACGCGACAGGATAATGGGGAACTCCTCCCCCGGCACCCAGATCTCCTCCAGGCGCTTAGCCAGCCCGATCACGGTCACGTCCGCGCCCAGCTCGTCAACCACCCGCTGGGCGGCGTTCACCTGCGGCAGGCCGCCGTCGACGACGATGAGGTCCGGCCGGTACGCAAAGCGCGGCTTGGGCTCGGGGGACACGACTTCGTTGGCCTCGGCTTCGGGTGCGTCAAGCTCCCCGGGCGCACCCGGCTCCGGCGCGGGTGCTACGAGCCGCTTGAGGCGGCGGCGCAACACTTCATCCATCGCCGCCGTATCATCACGCGCCCCCAGCCCGTCCTCGCCGCGCACCACGAAATGCCGGTAGTCGGCCTTCTTCGCCAGCCCGTCCTCAAACACGACCATCGAGCCGACCTGGTGCGTGCCCTGCGTGTGCGAGATGTCGTAGCCCTCGATACGTAGCGGCGCGCGGGGCAGGTCAAGCCCCACACGCAACTCCTCGAGCGCCTGGGAGCGCTCCGTGATGTCGCCCGCCCGGGCCAACTTGTGACGCTGGAGCGCCTGCGCCGCATTCGTCTTCACCGTCTCCATCAGCTGCGCCTTCGGCCCGCGCTGCGGGGTCTTGATCGCCACCTTCGCCCCGCGCAGCTCGGTCAGCCACGAGGCGATCGTGGCGGCGTCGTCGGGCATGGTGGGCACCCAGATCTCGCGCGGGAGGGCCGATGCGGCCGTGTGGTCGACGTCGTCCACAGACCTGGCGCGCGACTTCGCCTTCCCGCCCGTGTGCTCGCCGTACACCTGCACCAGCAGGTGGTTCACCAGGCCCTCGGCTCCCTCGTCCTCGATCGCGGAGATCCAGCCGCGCTGGCCGCGAATCCGCCCGCCGCGCACGTAAAACACCTGCACCGAGGCCTCCAGCTCGTCAAACACGAGCCCAAAGACATCGGCGTCCACGTCCGCATCCAGCACCACGGTGTTGCGCTCGGCCACCACCTCGAGTGCCCGCACGTCGTCGCGCAACCGGGCCGCGCGCTCGAAGTCAAGATCGGCGGAGGCCGCCGCCATCTCCTTCTTCTTCTGCGAGATGAGGTCCTCCCCCGTGCCGTCAAGGAAGCGCACCATCTGCCGCGCGATGTCCCGGTGCTCGTCGCCGCTCACCCGCCCCACGCACGGGGCCGAACACTTGCCGATGTAGCCCAGCAGGCACGGGCGTCCCGAGCGCTCTGCCCCGCGAAACACGCCCGCCGAACACGAACGTATCGGGAACACGCGCAAGAGCTGGTCGAGCGAATCGCGCACCGCCCACACCTTCGTATACGGCCCGTAGTAGCGGTTCCCACGCCGGTGAGCGTTACGGGTGACCATCACCCGCGGGAACTCCTCGCTCATCGTGATCGCCAGGTACGGGTAGGACTTGTCGTCGCGGTACATGACGTTGAAGCGCGGCGTGAACTCCTTGATCCACGAATACTCCAGCGTCAGCGCCTCGATCTCGGAGGCGACCACCACCCACTGCACCCGCACCGCCGTGAACACCATCTGGCGCGTGCGCGGGTGGAGCAACGCCGGATCCTGGAAGTAGTTCTGCAGGCGCTGGCGCAGGTTCTTGGCCTTGCCCACGTAGATGACCCGTTCGTCATCGTCGATAAAACGATAGACGCCCGGGACCCTGGGAATATCGCCCGTCTTCGGGCGATAGCTTTCCGGATTGGCCATCTACAAGGTTCCCGCCTTATCCAAGATCGGCTTGAGGTAGTGGCCCGTGTGCGAGTCGGCCACCATGGCCACCTGTTCCGGCGTGCCCTCGGCGACGACGAGCCCGCCGCCCTTGCCGCCCTCCGGCCCCAGGTCGATCACCCAGTCGGCCGACTTGATGACGTCAAGGTTGTGTTCGATGACGATGATCGTATTGCCCTTATCCGCCAGCTCTTGCAGCACGCCGAGCAGCTTGCGCACGTCCTCAAAGTGCAAGCCGGTGGTCGGCTCGTCGAGCATGTAGACCGTGCGGCCCGTGGAGCGCCGGTGGAGTTCGGAGGCAAGCTTGACCCGCTGGGCCTCGCCTCCCGAGAGCGTGGTGGCCGGCTGGCCGAGCTTGATGTAGCCCAGACCCACGTTCTCCAGCACTTCGAGGTACTTGGTGATGCGGGTGACCGAGCCGAAGAACTCGCGCGCCTGCGAGATGGTCATGTCGAGCACCTCGGCCACGTTCTTGCCCTTGTAGTGCACCTCCAGGGTCTCGCGGTTGTAGCGCGTGCCGTGGCACACCTCGCACGGCACGTACACGTCAGGCAGGAAGTTCATCTCGATCTTCAGCGTGCCGTCCCCGGAGCAGGACTCGCAGCGCCCGCCCTTGACGTTGAAGGAGAAGCGCCCGGGCCCGTACCCGCGCACCTTCGCCTCCTCCGTCTCGGCAAACAGCTTGCGGATCGGGTCCCACATGCCGGTGTACGTGGCCGGGTTCGAGCGCGGGGTGCGCCCGATCGGCGACTGGTCCACGTGAACCACCTTGTCCAACTCCGCCAGGCCCTTGACCTTGCCGTGCTTGCCGGGCAACGTCTGGGCGCGGTTAAGCTTGTTGGCCAGCACCCGGTACAAGATCGTGTTAACGAGTGAGGACTTGCCCGATCCGGACACGCCCGTCACCGCCGTCATGACGCCGATCGGGAACTTCACGTCGATGCCGCGCAGGTTGTTCTCCCGCGCGCCCGTCACCTCGATCTGCTTGGTCTTGTACACGCGACGCCGGCTCGTGGGCACCGCGATCTCCCGCGCGCCCTTGAGGTAGGCGCCCGTCAGCGACTCCTCGCAGTCCACGATTCCAGCCGGCTCGCCCGAATAGACGATGTGGCCGCCGTGCTCGCCGGCGCGCGGGCCGATGTCCACCACCCAGTCCGCCGCCCGGATCGTGTCCTCATCATGTTCGACGACGACGAGCGTGTTACCCAGATCCCGCAGGCGTAGCAGGGCGGAGAGCAGCTTCTCATTGTCGCGCTGGTGCAGGCCGATCGACGGCTCGTCGAGTACATAGAGCACGCCCACCAACCCCGCGCCGATTTGGGTGGCCAGGCGGATACGCTGGGCCTCACCACCTGAGAGCGATCCCGCGGAGCGTGACATCGTGAGGTAGTCCAGGCCCACGTTGACCAGGAAGGTGAGCCGGGCCAGGATCTCCTTAAGGACGGCGTCGGCGATCTTGCGCTCGCGCTGCCCGAGCTCGATGTGCGACAGGTAGTCGAGCGCGTCCACGATCGACAGCTCGGTCAGCTCAAAGATGTTGAGCTCCCCCACCCGCACCGCGAGCACCTCGGGGCGAAGGCGCGCTCCCCCGCACACCTCGCACGTGACCTCGCGCATGAAGCCCTCGTACCGTTCGCGCGACCACTCCGAGCTGGTCTCATCGTGCTTGCGTTTGACGAAGTGCAACACGCCCTCGAAGCCCGTGGAGTACACCTTCTCCCGGCCCCAGCGGTTGCGGTAGGTCATCTTGACCTTGTAATCCAGACCGTGCAAGATCGCGTCCCGCGCCTCGCCCGACAGGTCCTTCCACCGCGTGTTGAGGTCGAATCCGAGCTGCTCGCCCAGGCCCTCGAGCTGGCGCATATGGTAGTCGCGAGCCGGGCCGGACGCCGTCGTGGTCCACGGAATGATCGCACCCTCTTCCAGCGTCATGTCCTCATCCGCAATCACCAGGTCTTCCGAAACCTGCACAGTGTAGCCGATGCCATCGCACGCCGGGCACGAGCCGTAGGGGGCGTTGAAGGAGAACGTGCGCGGCTCGATCTCCTCGATCTCCAGCACGTGGTCATTCGGGCAGGAGCGGTACTCGGAGAACTTCCGCTCGCGCTCCGGATCGTCCGCATCCCGGTCCACGAACTCGACGATGAGCCGCCCGTCGGCCAGCCGCAGCGCGGTCTCCACCGAGTCATTGAGGCGCGAACGCATGCCCTCGCGAATCGCGAGCCGGTCCACCACCACGTCGATGTTGTGCTTCTTCGTCTTGGCCAGCGTGGGCGGATCGGTGAGCCGCACCTGCTGTCCATCCACCCGCGCGCGCGAATACCCGTCCGCGCTCAGCGTGCGGAACACGTCCGCGTGCTCACCCTTGCGGCCGCGAATGACCGGCGCGAGGATCTGGAAGCGCGTGCCCTCATCCAACTGCAGCAGGCGATCGACGATCTTCTCCGCGCTCTGCGCCTCAATCTTCTCCCCGCACACCGGACAATACTGTGTGCCCGCGCGCGCGTACAGCAGACGCAGGTAGTCGTAGACCTCCGTAATCGTGCCCACCGTGGAGCGCGGGTTGCGGTTGGTGGATTTTTGGTCGATCGACACCGCGGGCGACAGGCCCTCAATGAAATCCACATCCGGCTTGTCCATCTGCCCGAGGAACTGGCGTGCGTACGCCGACAGCGACTCGACATAGCGGCGCTGGCCCTCGGCAAAAATCGTGTCGAACGCCAGGGAGGACTTCCCCGAGCCGGACAGGCCCGTGAACACCACCATCTTGTCGCGTGGAATCTCCAACGAGACGTTCTTCAGGTTGTGTTCGCGGGCGCCTTGAATGCGAATGTCGTCATGCACGACCTCAGTCTAAACAATGCCTCCGACACAATCGAACGCTTGTTTGACGTTTTTGCCACAGCCCGCCCCTTGACCACTCCACTAGAATGAGCGCATGGCAATTTACGCGATTCGATACACCTACGTCAGCGATACCGAGGCGCTCGCCGCCGTGCGCCCCAAGCACCGCGAGTTCCTCAAGTCCCTTTTCGACGACGGCGTGCTCCTCGCCTCCGGCCCCCTCGAGGGCAACCGTGCGCTCATCATTGTGGAGGCCGACGACGCCGTCGCCGCACTCGCGCTCGTCGATGCGGACCCGTTCAACCAGGCTTCCCTCATCACCGACCGCGAAGCCCTCGAGTGGACCCAAGTTTATGGCCCTTGGGCTTAAGCGTTTCCTTCGTCCTGACTTCCTCCTGACGGGCATCATCACCGCCCTCATTTTGGGCCTGGTGGTGCCCGTCCCGGAACGCCACATCTCCTGGCTCTCGGAGCTGGCCGATATCGGTGTGGGCATGGTCTTCCTTGTCTACGGCATGCGCCTGCGCACCAGCGAGGTCATCGAGGGCATGCGCAACATCAAGTTGCAGGTGTCCGTGCTCGTGGCCACCTACGTTATCTTCCCGCTCGTTGGTCTGGCCATGTATTACACGCTGGGCGGGATCATCGGGGCGTCCTTCGCCACGGGCCTGCTCTACCTCAGCCTGTTGCCCTCGACCGTACAGTCCTCGGTGACCTTCGTGTCGATCGCGCGCGGTGACATCGGGGCGGCAGTGTGTTCCGCGACCGTGTCCAACATCCTGGGCATGTTCCTCTCCCCGCTCCTCGTATTGCTCTTCATGAACCTCGAGGACGCCCACACCGGCGGCATCGAATCCGTGCTCCTCAAGCTTCTGCTGCCGTTCATCATTGGCCAGCTACTCCAGCCGCGCCTGGGCGACTGGATGCGCGCCCACCGCAACATCACCAAGTACACGGACAACTGCGCCATCATCCTCGTGGTCTTCGTGGCGGTGCTCAAGGCCACGGCCGACAACGCCTGGAGCTCGGTCACGCTCGGCGGCTTCATCGTGCTCTTTATCGTCCTCAGCGCCATGCTCGCCATCATGCTGGCAGTGACCTGGTACGGCGGCAAGCCCCTGCACTTCAAGCGCCCCCAGCGCATCGTGCTACTGATGTGCGGCTCGAAGAAGTCGCTCGCCACCGGCCTTCCCATGGCCAAGGCGCTCTTCGACCCGGCAATCGTGGGTGCCGTGGTCGTGCCCGTCATCATCTTCCACCAGATCCAGCTGATGGTGTGTGCGATGATCGCGCGCCGGCTCGGCGACCAGGCGGAGGCGGAGGAAGCCGCGGCGTCGTCGTCGTGAAGCGCTTAGCCCTCGGCGCGCTCGGCCTGCTCGGGCTCGCCAATACTCGGCTTGCGGCGCTCACGCGGCTCGATGCTAGCCGCCTTGACCGCCGGGGTCTCCTGGCCCGCGTACTTGCGCGAGCCGATCAGGGAGGCGACCACGGTGATAAGGATCGTCCCCAGGATCACGCCCACCGACACGCCGATCGTAGGCTCGGGGATCGCGGTCAGAATGTCGTAGCCATGAAACGCGTGCACGAGTAGCTTGAGTGCAATGAAGCCGAGGATGACAGCCAGGCCGTAGTGGAGGTAAATGAGGCGTTCAAGCAGCCCGTCCACCAGGAAGAACAGCTGGCGCAACCCGAGCAGGGCGAACGCATTCGCCGAGAAGACGATGAACGGCTCGCGGGTGAGGCCGAAAATTGCGGGGATCGAATCGAGCGCGAACATGAGGTCGATCGTGCCCACCGTGATGATGCACAGCATGAGCGGCGTGATCCACGTCTTGCCACTGCGGCGGACCAACAGGCGGTCGCCCACGTAGCCGTCAGTCACGTTCGCCACCCGAGCAACCATCCGGGTGACAAGAGTCGGCTCATAGCCCTCCTCGCCCGCGTCGTCATGCGCCTTGCGCTTGCGGCCCTCCTGAATCCCGTCAATCACCTGCTTGATCGCCGTGTACAGCATCCACGCCCCGAAGATGAAGAACACCCAGATAAAACTCTCAATGAGCTTGGCGCCAATAAGGATGAAGATGAGGCGCAACACGAGCGCGATGATGATGCCATACAGCAACACCTTCTGCTGATAAATGCGCGGCACCTGGAAGGAAGCGATGATGATAATGAAGACGAAAATGTTGTCCAGCGACAGGGAGTATTCGGTGAGGTAACCCGCGAAAAACTCGGTGGCAAACGTGCCGCCGTGACGCAGGTAGGTCAAGACGCCGAACACGAGCGCGAGCGACACGTAGAACGCAGTCCACCGCGCGGCCTCCCCCAGGGTGGGCTCATGCGCACGGCGCACGTGCCCAAACAGGTCCACCGCAATGAGTCCCACCACGATCACGCCGAGCAGCACCCACTCCCACGGAGCCACATGCATCTGAGATGCGACGGGTGCGGTGTAAATGAGCGTTGAAGCCAACACGGTATGCCTTTCCGGTACGAACGATCAGGTACCGGAGGTCTCTTCCCGCCTGACGAATCAGGCCGCGGCCCGGGCGTGACGCCGTACTGACGAACCGTTATTGAGTGGGAGTACTCCCCTCCGTCTCAGTCGATCCTAGCGTACGCGGCCCGCCCGGCGAACGCTGCGCCCGCGTGGGGTGGACAACACCCGGGGCCTACGCCTTCTCGATCTGGCGCAGTTCCTTCTTCACATCCAGGATCTCGTCACGCAGCCGGGCCGCCAGCTCGAACTGCAACTGCTCAGCGGCCGCGTGCATCTGCTCGGTGAGGTCCTCAAGCAGCTGGTGGATCTCCCGCCCGTCCTTCGGCAGGCGCTCGGAGATCGAGGCCTCCTTGCGGTAGCCACCCTCGAGCAGGGTTTCGGTGTCCACGTCTTCGCGCGCGAGCATGTCGGTGACGTCCGAGATTCTCTTCCGCAGCGGCGCCGGGTCGATCCCGTGCTCGGTGTTGTAGGCGATCTGCTTTTCCCGACGCCGGTTCGTCTCGTCAATCGCCTCCTTCATGTTCGGCGTGATCGTGTCGGCATACATGTGCACCTGCCCCGACACGTTACGCGCGGCGCGCCCGATCGTCTGGATGAGCGAGGTGGTGGAGCGCAAGAATCCCTGCTTGTCGGCGTCGAGAATCGCCACGAGGGAGACCTCGGGCAGGTCGAGGCCCTCGCGCAGGAGGTTGATCCCCACAAGCACGTCGAACTTGCCCAGTCGCAGCTCGCGCAGGAGCTCGACGCGGCGCAGCGTGTCGACGTCAGAGTGGAGGTATTCGACCTTGATGCCGCGCTCGGCCATGTAGTCGGTGAGGTCCTCGGCCATCTTCTTCGTCAGCGTGGTGACGAGCACGCGCTCGTCACGCGCCGTTCGGATGCGGACCTCCTCCAGCAGGTCGTCAATCTGGCCCTTCGTGGGCTTGACGATGATTTCCGGGTCCACCAGGCCAGTGGGGCGAATAATCTGCTCCACCCAGCCATCCGACTTCTCCAGCTCGTACTTGCCGGGGGTGGCCGACAGGTAGACGGTCTGCCCGATGCGCTCCAAGAACTCATCCCACTTCAGCGGCCGGTTGTCCATCGCCGAGGGGAGCCGGAAGCCGTAATCGACCAGCGTGCGCTTGCGCGACATATCGCCCTCGTACATCGCCCCGATCTGCGGCACGGTCACATGCGATTCGTCGATGACCAGCACGAAGTCCTCCGGGAAAAAGTCCAGGAGCGTGTTTGGCGGGGTGCCCGGGCCGCGGCCGTCGATGTGGCGCGAGTAGTTCTCGATCCCCGCGCACGATCCCAGGTTGCGCATCATTTCCAGGTCGAAGGTGGTGCGCATCTCCAGGCGCTGGGCCTCGAGCAACTTGCCCTGCTCGCGCAAAACCTCCAGCCGCTCGTCGAGCTCCTCCTTGATCGAAGCCATCGCACGCTCCATGCGCTCCGGGCCCGCCACGTAATGGGAGGCGGGGAAGATGTGTGCGTGGTCGGTTTCGCGGATGACGTGGCCGGTGAGCGGGTGAAGCAGAGAGATCGAGTCGACCTCGTCGCCAAAAAACTCGATGCGCACGGCCAGCTCCTCGTAGACGGGGATGATCTCCACCGTGTCCCCACGCACGCGGAACGTGCCGCGCGTGAACGCCATGTCGTTGCGCGTGTATTGCATCTGAATGAACTGCTTGAGCAGCTGATCGCGATCTAGCTGATCGCCCACCTTCAACTGGACCATCCGGTCCACGTACTCCTGCGGGGTGCCGAGACCGTAGATGCAGGACACGGAGGCGACCACCACCACGTCCCGCCTGGTCAGCAACGAGTTCGTGGCTGAGTGGCGCAGTCGTTCCACCTCGTCGTTAATCGAGGAATCCTTCTCGATGAACGTGTCCGACTGCGGCACGTAGGCTTCGGGCTGGTAGTAGTCGTAGTAGGAGACGAAGTACTCCACCGCGTTGTTCGGCAACAGCTCGCGGAACTCCGCGGCCATCTGCGCCGCCAGGGTCTTGTTCGGCTCGAGGATGAGGGTGGGGCGCTGAATCTGTTCGATCAGCCACGCCGTGGTGGCCGACTTACCCGTTCCCGTGGCGCCGAGCAGAACTACGTCCGATTCACCATTGTTGATCCGCTCGGCCAGCTCCTTGATCGCTTGCGGCTGATCGCCCGAGGGCGTGTACTCGGAAATGACTTCAAACGGAGCATCCTGGCGGACGATATCGGTGATAGGTCGCATGCCCTCAGGGTAGCGCCTTCCTCCGACAATTAATATTGGCCACCTGACAGGTTCGCCCGTAGGTCAAGGGCGGGGTTGGCCAGACGCCACGACGAGCCCTGCCAGACCCAGCCAGCGCGCAACATCGCCTCCTCGCTGCCGGTGACTGCGAGCCCTGCCTCCGCGCGCGGGCGCACCCCGTGGTAGCGCAGGCGGTCGAGCTGCAGGCCGACGTCGTCGTTGACGGCGAGCGCCGGGTCCCACGGCCGCGCCGGGCTCCAGGTGCCCGAGCGTAGATTCTCGGCAAAAGGTAGCACCCAGCCCTCCCACGCGGCCATAGCAGCTGACTCCAGGCTCGCCTCGTCGGATTCGTTGACGATGACGAGGTCGCTGATGTCGGCCCGCTCCTCGTCGCTGGACTGAGCGGCGATGCGGGCGCGGGCGTCGGCCTCGGACATGCCGCGGGTGAGCAGCAGGCGCTCGGCGCGCACCTCCGGCGCCGCCGCGATGGAGACGTTGGCAACCATCTCGAACTCACGGCCGTAGCCAGCGAGCAACGGGATATCATAGACGATCACTCCGTCCGGATCTTCACGACGAGCCCCCGCGATCTGCTCGTCCACGCTCGCCCAGATCGCGGGGTGCGTGATGTCGTCAAGGGCCTGGCGTTCGGCCGGGTCGGCGAAGACGATGTCGGCCAAGGCCTGCCGGTTGAGCGCGCCGCCATCCAGCACGCGCTCCCCCCAACGATCGGCGATCTGCGCGAGCGCCGGGCTGCCCGGTTCGAGGATAGCGCGCGCCGTGCGGTCGGCGTCGATGACGCGCGCTCCAAGCCCCGCCCAGATGGTAGCCACGTGCGACTTGCCCGACCCGATCCCGCCGGTGAGCGCAAGCGTCAGCATGGTTATTCCCCCGCGATCTCGAGCAGTAAGTCCACCAAGGCCGCACCGTCGTCAAGGGAGAAGTGCTCCTGCGGTGGCAGGTGGAGGAAGCCAGCGCGGGCCGAATTCTGGATCGCCGTGAACATCACCGTGTTGCACACGTACAGCCCCGCGCTGCGCGACTCCTCAAGCGGGAAGCCGGCTTCGCGGGCCCGGGTGATCATCTCCTTGAACGGCAGCGTAGTCTCCAGCGCGAGCGGAGCGCCGGCGTCGACCTCCTCCCCCGTAGCGATAAAGCCGGAGTTATCAGCAACCCGGGCATCCCGACGGTTCATCGCGAAGCGCTCGATCGTGGGAACCGTGCGGTCGGCCGCGAGGCCAAGGGCAATGTGGACGTCGAAAGCGCCGAGCTCGGCCACGCGGGCGCGGGCGGCACCGTACTCAACCGGCAGGATCTCGACCGTCAGCTCGTCCGCGCGCTGCCACTCCTCCCGCACGAGCCGCGCCACGTGCTCAGTGGGATTGAAGGAATTCGTGTGAAATGGCCCGAAGGCGGTGAGCAAGATTCGCATGCACCCAGCTTACGTGCCGCGCAAACAAAAACTGGGGAGCACCCCACGGTGCTCCCCAGCCAGTTGCTCTAGCTTGTCAGCTGATGCTTAGTTGCCCGTCAGCTTCTCGCGCAGAGCGGCGAGCGCCTCATCGGACGCAAGCGTGCCAGCGGAGTCATTACCGGACGAGAACGAAGTCGGAGCGGCCTCGGCCGGAGCGGAAGAATCGCCCGCGGCAGCGGCCTCGGCGTCGGCCTCCATGTGAGCCATGACCTGCTTCTTGTGAGCAATCCAGCGCTCCTCGGCCTTCGCGTACTCGGCCTCCCAGGCAGCCTGGTTCTCCTCGTAGCCCTCGAGCCACTCGTTCGCCTCGGGGTCGAAGCCCTCCGGGTACTTGTAGTTGCCCTCCTCGTCGTACTCGGCAGTCATGCCGTACAGCGACGGATCGAAGTCCTCCGAGTGCGGGTCCACGCCCTCGTTCGCCTGCTTGAGCGACAGGGAGATGCGACGACGCTCAAGATCGATGTCGATGACCTTGACGAAGACCTCGTCTCCCACCTTGGCAACCTGCTCCGGCAGGTCGATGTGGCGCTGCGCCAGCTCCGAAATGTGAACCAGGCCCTCGATGCCGTCCTCCACGCGAACGAACGCACCGAACGGGACCAGCTTGGTCACGCGGCCAGGAACAACCTGACCGATGTGGTGGGTGCGGGCGAAGGTCTGCCACGGATCTTCCTGGGTGGCCTTGAGCGACAGGGAGACGCGCTCGCGGTCCATGTCCACATCCAGCACCTCGACCGTGACCGGGGTGCCGACCTCGACAACCTCGGACGGGTGGTCGATGTGCTTCCAGGACAGCTCGGAGACGTGCACGAGGCCGTCCACGCCGCCCAGGTCAACGAACGCACCGAAGTTAACGATCGAGGACACGACGCCCTCACGAACCTGGCCCTTCTGCAGGGTGTCGAGGAAGTGCGCGCGGATCTCGGACTGGCTCTGCTCCAGCCAGGAGCGGCGGGAAAGAACAACGTTGTTGCGGTTCTTGTCCAGCTCAATGATCTTCGCCTGGAGCTCACGGCCGATGTAGGGCTGCAGGTCGCGCACGCGACGCATCTCCACGAGCGAGGCCGGGAGGAAGCCGCGCAGGCCGATGTCGAGGATGAGGCCGCCCTTGACGACCTCGATGACCGTGCCGGTCACGACGCCGTCGGCTTCCTTGATCTCCTCGATCTTGTCCCACGCACGCTCGTACTGCGCACGCTTCTTCGACAGGAGAAGACGACCCTCCTTGTCCTCCTTCTGGAGAACGAGAGCCTCGATCTGGTCACCAACTTCGACAACATCATCGGGATCGATGTCGTGCTTGATGGAAAGTTCCTTGGAGGGGATAACACCCTCGGTCTTGTAGCCGATGTCGAGCAGGACCTCATCCCGATCGACCTTGACTACGGTTCCTTCAACGATGTCGCCATCGTTGAAGTACTTGATGGTTTCGTCGACAGCGGCGATGAGATCTTCTTCGGTGCCGATGTCGTTGATTGCGACCTCAGTGGAGGTCTGGTTGTTAGTTGTCATAGAGTTGGTGACTCCGGATTATATGATTGTTACGGACATGGTGCCGGGCGGCACCACCTGCCAAGTTTACGGGGAAAAACCGCCGTGATTCAAGCGGACTTGCGGGCCTAAATGCCGAATTGACCACAGCGTCAGTGGGCCGCGTCGCGCCAGTTGCGCCCCACCCCCACGCTCACCGACAGCGGCACCGAGAGCTCCGCCGCCTTCGCCATCTCCTCGCGCACGATCTGCTCCACCTGCTCGGCCTCGGAGGCCTTGACCTCGAGCACGAGTTCGTCATGTACCTGGAGCAAGACGCGCGAGGCCAGGCCCGCGCTTGCGAGCGCCTCGTGGACGGCGACCATCGCGAACTTGATGATGTCCGCCGCCGACCCCTGGATGGGGGCGTTCAGTGCCATGCGTTCGGCCGCCTCGCGCACCTGCCGGTTAGGGTTGTCCAGCCCCGGCAGGTAACGACGCCGCCCCCAGATCGTGGACGTGTAGCCGTCCTTGCGCGCCTGGGAGACGACGGCGGTGAGGTACTGGCGCACCTTGCCAAATCGGGCGTCGTAATCCTTCATGAGCGCCTCGGCCTCTGGCACGGTGATGTGAAGCTGCTGGGAGAGCCCGTAGGAGGACAGGCCGTAGGCGAGCCCGTAGCTCATCGCCTTGATCTTCGAGCGCTGCTCGCCCGTGACCGACTCCTGCGGCACGCCGAACACGCGCGAGGCCACGAAGCTGTGCAGGTCCGTGCCCTGGCGGAAGGCGTCGATGAGGTCCGCGTCCCCCGACAGGTGCGCCATGAGGCGCATCTCGATCTGGGAATAATCGGCCGTCATCACGTAGTCATAGCCCTCACCCGGCACGAAGACGCCGCGGATCTGGCGGCCCTCCTCCGTGCGGGCGTGGATGTTCTGCAAGTTCGGATCCGTGGAGGACAGTCGGCCGGTGGCCGCCACGGTCTGTTGGTAGGTGGTGTGGATCCGGCCCGACATCACAGAGCGCTGCAGGCCCTCCACCGATTGGCGCAGCTTGAGCGCATCCCGGTGCTCGAGCAGGCCGGCCAGGAACTCCTGGGCGGACAGCGCCACGTCATCCTCCCGGTGGGCGATCTTCGCCAGGAGCTCAGCCAGCGCGTCCGCGTTCGTGGTATAGCCAGACTTCGTCTTCTTCGTCACCGGCAGCTTCATGCGCTCAAAGAGCACCTCTTGCAGTTGCTTGGGGCTGGAGAGGTTGACCGAGTCATCGCCGATGGCCTCATGCGCCTTGCGGGCTGCGTCCTCCACGCGCGTGTTGAAGGCGTGGTAGAGCGATTCAAGCAGGTCCTCATCCACCGCTATGCCCACGCTCTCCATCTCGAACAACACCTTGGCCACCGACAGCTCCAGCGCCATGAGCGCGCCCTCCGGATCTGCCTTACGCAGGTCCTGATCGAAGGCGTCGCGCAGATCGAGCAGCACGCCCGCGCGCTGGGCCGTGGCTGAGTGGACAATCGCGCCATCCGCACCGATACCCAGCGTGTCATCTTCAGCCGCGGCGATATCCACGGCCAGGTAACGCTGGGCGAGGTCGGTCAAGTCATACGCACGCTGGTCCGGGTGGAGCAGGTAGGCGCCGATCTCCGTATCCCCGACAACGCCGGCCAGGCTCACCCCCACGCCCTTCCACGCGTGGGCCAGGCCCTTCGTGCCGTGCCCCACCTTGGGCTGATCCGCGTCCTCAAGGAAGGCCACGAGCGCCTCCTCGTCCGCCGCGTCGAGCCCGGCCCGGTCCCCGTAGTACACGTGGTGATCGGCAGAGGCCACCGCGTAGCCTGCCACATCGCCCCGCATGGGGCGCCGGTCCCCGTCAATCTCAATACCCCACGGGCCCTCGTGCCCGGCCAAAAACTCTTCAAACGGCACGCTGCCCGCCGCGACCAGCGTGGCCTCCACCGCAGGCTCGGACGCCACCGCTTCCTCCCCGCCGCGCATCGGCAGCTCGCGCAACACCCGCTCGCGCAGGCGCGTGAAGTCAAGCGTGTCGAACAGTTCGTGCATCTCCTCGCGAGCAACGCCCACCGGGCGCAACTCGTCAAAGTCCTCCACAATCGGCAGGTCCCGCACCAGGGTGTTGAGCGCGCGGTTACGGCGCACCATCTCCACGTTCTCCCGCAGGTTCGCCCCCGTCTTGCCACCGATCTCATCGGCGTGCTCGAGCAGGTTCTCCAGGCCCCCGTAGTGGTTGAGCCACTTCGCCGCAGTCTTCGCACCCCACAGCGGCACGCCCGGGATGTTATCGGCTCCCTCCCCCACCAGCGCCGCCAGATCCGAATACAGCTCCGGCTTCACGCCCGCCTTCGCCTCGATCCCCGCCGGATCGAGCACCGCCATCTGCGAGCGTGGCATCGGGTAGACCAGCGTGATCGCGTCATCCACCAGCTGGTACGTATCCTTATCACCGGAGGAGATAAAGACCTTCATCCCCCGCTCTTCGCCGCGCGTGGCCAGGGTTGCCACGATGTCATCGGCCTCGAAGTCCTCCACCGTCAGCCACGCCACGCCCAGCACGTCCAGCACCTGCTGGATCACCGAGATCTGGCCCTTGAACTCCTGCGGGGTCTCGGCACGCCCGCCCTTGTACTCCGCGTACTGGCGCGTGCGGAACGTACCGCCCGGCAGGTCAAAAGCCACCGCCACGTGCGTGGGCTGGTAGTCACCAACCAGCTTGAGCAAGGTGGAAGTAAAGCCGTGCACGGCGTTCGTGTACTGGCCCTGCGCCGTCAAAAAGGAATCGGCGGGCAGCGCGAAGAACGAGCGGAATGCCAGCGAGTGGCCATCGAGCAGAAGCAGAGTTTCTTGATTCACGCCACCAGCCTATCGCGGACCACCGACAAACATGACGGTTCACCCTGCGCGCCCTTGCTACGCTGGCACCATGACCACACTCGACAAGACCCTCGCCATCACAGTCGAGGCCCACACAGCCGATATCTGCACCGTCTCCATGCCCACCGCCCACGCTCACCAGCCCTACGGCGTCGTGCACGGGGGCATCAACGGGGTGCTGGTCGAGCACGCTGGATCACTCCTCGCGCTCACGAACGCCCCCGAAGGCAAGATCGCGGTGGGCACCGAGCTGTCCGTCTCGCACGTGGCGCCCAACGCCACCGCCCTGGTGCGTGCCACGGCGCGCGTCCTCAAAGTAACGCGCTCGTCCGTCATCACCTCGGTGATCGTCTCGGACGAGCGCGGGGAGATGACCTCCGCCGGGCGGCTCACTTGCGTGTTTATCAGCGCCTAGGCTACTTCTGGCCCACCTGCTCGACGACGGCGTCCGCAACCTCGCGCATGGTCAGGCGCCGATCCATCGACGTCTTCTGGATCCACCTAAACGCCTCCGGCTCCGTCAGGCCCATCTTCTCCTGGAGCAGGCCCTTGGCCTGGTCCACGCGCTTGCGGGTCTCAAACTTATCCGTCAGCGAGGACACCTCGCTCTCCAGCGAGGCGATCTCCTGCGAACGCGAGAGCGCGATCTCGACCGCCGGGATGAGGTGTTCCGGGGTGAAGGGCTTGACCACGTAGGCCATCGCACCCGCGTCGCGCGCCCGCTCCACAAGCTCGCGCTGGGAGAATGCCGTGAGCATGACGATCGCAATCTGCTGCTCGGACAGGATCTTCTCCGCCGCAGTCAGTCCGTCCATGCCGGGCATCTTCACGTCCATGACGATGAGGTCCGGGTTGTACTCGGCTGCTAGCTCAACAGCCTCATCCCCCGAGGCACCCTCGGCCACCACCGTGTAGCCGGCATCCTGCAGGGTCTCTACAATGTCCAGGCGAATGAGGGTCTCATCTTCAACCACGAGCACCCGCACAGTTGCAGGATCCGTGTCCGCCTCAATCTTCTCCACCCGGCGCCCGGCTACTTCCTCATTCACGACTTCCTCCGATCTCTTCCCGCTCGCCGCGGCTCACACCAATCTTACAAAGTGGCAGGCGACGGCGCGTGCATTTACCCTAAGTGCTCCCGGCGGGACTCGAACCCGCATGCCTTTCGGCGCTGCATTTTGAGTGCAGTGTGTCTGCCAATTCCACCACAGGAGCGTGCGACCTCACCTTACAGCAAGGCCGCTTCATCCCCGCAAAATGCGGAGATTCGTCACATCGCCGAGGCGAAGGTCTCCCCCATCTTGTGCACCCGGATCGTGTTCGTGGAGCCCACCTTGCCGGCGGGCATGCCCGACACGACGACGACCCGGTCCCCGTCCACCGCGTAGCCGCGGTCGCGCAGGGCGTGGTCGACCTGCTCGATCATGTGGTCGGTGTCCTCCACCTCGGGCACGATGATCGTCTGGGTTCCCCACGTGAGCGCCAGCTGCTGGCGGATGTCATTGTTCGGGGTGAAGACCAGCAGCGGGATGCGGGCGCGCAGGCGGGCCATGCGCCGCGCTGTCTGGCCCGAAGAGGTAAATACCGCCAGGTACTTCACGCCAAGCGCCTCGCCGATGTCCATCGCCGATCGGGTGATGACGCCGTTGCGGGTGCGGTGAAGGTTGCCGATCGTAGGGATCGACTCCAGCCCGTGCTCTTCGGTGTACTGGATGATGGAGGCCATCGTCTGCACGCACACAATCGGGTACTTGCCCACCGAGGTCTCGCCCGAGAGCATGACCGCGTCCGCGCCGTCGAGGATCGCGTTCGCGCAGTCCGAGGTCTCGGCGCGCGTGGGCGTGGGGGCGGTGATCATCGACTCGAGCACCTGGGTGGCCACGATCACCGGCTTGGCGTTGCGGCGCGCGATGTTGATGGCGCGCTTTTGCACGATCGGCACCTGCTGGAGCGGGAGCTCCACGCCCAGGTCGCCACGAGCGACCATGATGCCGTCAAACGCGGTGACGATCTCCTCTAGAGCGGTGACCGCCTGCGGCTTTTCGATCTTCGCAATGACCGGGATGCGGCGGCCGACCATGTCCATGACCTGGTGGACGTCCTTCACGTCCTCCGCCGAGCGCACGAAGGACAGCGCGCAGATGTCCGCGCCGTAATTCAGCGCCCACTCCAGGTCCACCTTGTCCTTCTCCGACAACGCGGGGACGGACACGGCCACACCGGGGAGGTTGACGCCCTTGTTGTTCGACACGGTTCCGCCGATAACCACCTCGGTGGTGACCTCCGGGCCATCCACCGACACGACTCGCACCTGGACTTTGCCGTCGTCGATCAGAATGAGATCGCCCGGGCTGCAGTCACCCGGCAGGCCCTTGAACGTGGTGGAGACCAGGTCCTTATCACCCGGCACGTCCTCCGTGGTGATCGTGAAAATATCGCCCTGCTCGAGGAGGACGGGACCCGATTCGAACGTGCCGAGGCGGATCTTCGGACCCTGCAGGTCAACGAGGATCGCAACAGCCGCCCCGAGTTCGTCCGCCGCCTCGCGCACCATGTCGATTCGCTGCTCGTGCTCGGCGTGCGTGCCGTGAGAGGCGTTAATGCGGGCGACGTTCATGCCCGCCTTGACGAGTTCGACTATTCGCTCTTTGGTGTCGGTGGCTGGACCTAACGTACAAACAATTTTTGCTCTGCGCATGGCCTCCATCCTACCCGATTAAGCTCGCCTTCGAAGAGCCGAGGCTAGTCGTGTTCGGCGGGCGAGGTGGATGCGGGTCCGACGACGCCGTCCGCCCCGGTCTCCTCGGACGCGGGCTCGCTGCCTTCCGCCTCCTCGCCGGCGGACTCCACCTGTTCGGGCGCGCGGCCGGGCAAATGGATATCGCCCAGCTCGGGCCGGGTACGGTGGAGCTTGGTGAGCACGAGGAAGCCAAGGATGGCGGCCGCGAGCACGATGAGCGACGTCCACACGTTCAGCCGCAGGCCCGCAACGATCTGAGCCGTGTCGATCCGCATGTTCTCGATCCACATCCGGCCGAGCACGTAGAGGATGACATACATGAGGGTGGTCTGCCCGCCCTTGAAGCGGAACTTCTTCTCCAGGGCGATAAGGATCCCCGCCATCGCCACGCACCAAATCGCCTCGTAGAGGAAGGTGGGATGGAAGAGCGTTCCCGAGGTGTAGCCGGCGGGCAGGTGGGCGTCGTCGATACGCAGGCCCCACGGCAACTCGGTGGGTCCACCGAAGAGCTCCTGGTTGAAATAGTTGCCGAACCGGCCAATCGCCTGGGCGATGAGCACGCCAGGGGCCACGGCGTCGGCGAACGGAGCAAAGCGCAGGCCGCGCCGATGGAGCGCGATGAAGCCGCCGATCGCGCCCGCGGCGATGCCACCCCAGATGCCGAGCCCGCCCTCCCAGACGCGCAGGGCCTTGAGCAGGTCGCCGTTAGGGCCGAAGTACGGATCGGGGGTGGTGATGACGTGGTAGATGCGCGCGCCCACGATGCCAAAGAGCACCATCCACACGGCCACGTCGATCGAGACCTCCTCCGGGCCGCCCCAGCGCACATAGCGCCGGTCGGCCAGTTTCCAGGCGACGATGATGCCCGTGAGGATGGCGAGGGCGTAGAAGTGGATGGTCAGCGGCCCGAGCGGGATCGCGCTGATCGACGGTGAGGGGATGGCAGTCAGCACTAGCGGCTCCTGGGGGTGTGGGCTCCGGCGGCGATGTCCGCCGTGATGGCCGAGACGGCGCGCAGACTCGCCGCGCGGTCGCCGTCGTTATCGATGAGGGCACGGATGATAGCCGAACCGACGATGACGCCGTCGGCGAACTGGGCCACCTCCACGGCCTGGTCGTGGGTGGAGACCCCGATACCGACGCAGACGTTCTTCGCGCCCGCGGCACGCGTGCGCGCGACCAGCGACTCCGTGTCGGAGGACAGGGTTGCGCGCGGGCCCGTGACGCCCATGCGCGAGGCAGCGTAGACGAAACCGCGCGCGGCTTCGGCGTTGACCCGCAGCCGTTGGTCGGTGCACGAGGGTGCCACGAGGAAGATGCGCTCGAGGTCGTATTTATCGGAGGCCTCGATCCACTCCCCACACTCCTCGACGATGATGTCGGGGATGATCATGCCGGCGCCGCCGGCGTTGGCCAGGTCGCGCGCGAAGTTGTCCACGCCGTAGTGGAAGACGGGGTTGTAGTAGGACATGACGACGGCCGCCGCGCCCGCGTCCGCCACGGTCTCGACCATCTTGAACACATCCGCGCGCTTGAGGCCGCGCTCGAGCGCCTTCGTACCCGACTCCTGGATGATCGGCCCGTCCATCGTGGGATCGGAGTATGGGAAGCCGACCTCGATGATGTCAGCGCCGGCGTCGACAACGGCGCGCGCGACGTCAAGCGAAAAATCCACGTCTGGGTATCCCGCCGACAGGTAGGCCACGAACGCGCCGTGGCCAGCCTCGCGCGCCTGCTCAATCTTTTGTGCCGAGTACATCATTCGTTCTCCTTGGCCAGGTCAAAGTACGTCATCGCCGTTTCCATGTCCTTATCCCCGCGCCCCGAGAGCGAGACGGCGATCGTGATCTTCTCACCCTTCTCGGCCGCCTCCTTGCCGAGCTTCATCGCAACCGCGAGCCCGTGGGCGGATTCGATGGCGGGGATGATGCCCTCGGTGCGGGCCAGACCACGGAAGGCATCCATCGCCTCGGCGTCGTTGATGGGCCAGTACTCGGCGCGGCCGGTCTGGGCGAGCCAGGCGTGTTCGGGGCCCACCCCTGGGTAGTCAAGGCCCGCCGAGATCGAGGTGGAATCGATCGTCTGCCCGTCCTCATCCTGAAGCACGTACGTCTTCGAGCCGTGCAGCACGCCTACGTCGCCCTGCGTGATGGAGGCCGCGTGGCGCCCGGTCGCCATGCCCTCGCCCCCGGCCTCGCCGCCGATAATGCGGACCGTGGGGTCGTCAAGAAAGGCGTTGAACATGCCAATCGCGTTTGACCCGCCGCCGATGCAGGCGACGACGGCGTCCGGCAGCTCACCCGTGAGCTCCAGGATCTGGGCGCGGGCCTCCTCGCCGATGATCTTCTGCAGGTCGCGCACGAGCGTGGGGAACGGGTGCGGGCCGGCGGCGGTTCCGAAGATGTAGTTGGTCGAATCGATGTTCGTCACCCAGTCACGGAAGGCCTCGTTGATCGCATCTCGGAGAGTGCGCGAGCCGTTGTCGACAGCCACGACCTTCGCCCCCAACAGTTCCATGCGGGCCACGTTGAGGGACTGGCGGCGGGCGTCCTTGGCCCCCATGTAAATCGTGCACTCGAGGTCGAGCAGCGCGGCCGCAGTCGCGGTGGCCACCCCGTGCTGGCCGGCGCCCGTCTCCGCGATCACGCGCTTCTTGCCAAGCGCGCGGGTGAGGAGGGCCTGGCCGAGCACGTTGTTAATCTTGTGGCTACCCGTGTGGTTCAAGTCCTCGCGCTTCAAGATAATGCGCGCGCCGCCGCAGTATTGGGCACCGAAGCGCGGGGCCTCGGTGATGATTGACGGCCTGCCCGAGTAGGTGCGGTGCAGGTGGTCGAGCTCGGCGATAAAGTCCGGGTCCACCTTGAGGGCGAGCCAGGCCTGCTCGAGCTCGGTCAGCGCCTTCACCAGCGCCTCGGGGATGTAACGGCCCCCGAATTCGTCAAAGTAGGGTCCCTGTACCTCAGCTAGTCGCATTGTTCACCTCTTAAATCGAAAAAAGAGAGGGGTGCTGGCCGGCGGCCACCATGTCCCGTACCGTCCGCAGCGGGTGCCCGTTGGTCACGAGTACCTCGCCCATCAACACCGCGTCGGCGCCCGAGCGGGCGTAGTTCAGCATGTCCTGAGCGGAGGCCACCCCGGATTCGGCCACGCGGATCACCGAATCGGGCACCACGTCGACCACCTCGTCGAACGTTCGCATGTTGACCTCGAGCGTCTTCAAGTTCCGGGCGTTGATGCCGATCACCTGCGCCCCGGCGTCGAGCGCGCGCAGGGCCTCGGTGCGGCTATGGGCCTCGACGAGCGCCGTCATGCCCAGGGAGTGCACGCGCTCGATGAGCGAGGTCAGCACCGTGTCCTCGAGGGCCGCGACGATGATGAGCGCCAGGTCGGCCCCGTGCGCGCGGGCCTCCCACACCTGGTAGGGCGTGACAATGAAGTCTTTGCGCAGCACCGGGATCTCCACCCGGGCTCGCACGGCGTCCAGATCCGCGAGCGTCCCGTTGAATCGCCGTTCCTCGGTCAGCACCGAGATCACGGCCGCGCCGCCCTCCTCGTACAGGCCGGCAAGATAGGCCGGGTCCGGGATGTCGGCCAGTTCTCCCTTTGACGGCGACTTGCGTTTGACCTCCGCGATGACCTGCACGGAGCGGTGATCGTGGGGCTTGAGGGCAGAGATGGCGTTGCGCGCGCTTGGCATCTTCGCCGCGCGCTCCTTCAGCTCGTCCAGGCTGACGGCGGCCTCGCGCCTGGCGAGGTCGATGCGCACGCCAGCAATGATGTCATCGAGCACTGTCATGGTTCGTCCTTCCCCTTGACTTCACTCTACCGGCGCTCACGCCGTGTACGAAAAGGGAGTCTCACAGCCCCTCGATGTGGTCGGGGATGGCAACCGGCAGCTCTCCCCCGGCCAGGAAGCACGTGCGCTCCCCCGTGTGGCAGGCTGCACCACGCTGGTGCACGCGCACCAGCAGCGTGTCGCCGTCGCAATCCACAGCCACCGATTTGACCAGCTGGATCGCGCCCGACGTGTCGCCCTTACGCCAGTATTCCTGGCGGGAGCGCGACCAAAACCAGACCCGCCCGGTGATGAGCGTGCGCTCGAGGGCCAGGTCGTTCATGTAGCCGAGCATGAGGACCTCGCCCGTGGCCTCTTCCTGGATGATGGCCGGGACCAGGCCCTGACCGTCGAACTTCACGCGTTCGATCACAGGCGCACCTCGATGCCTGCGGCGTCCAGGGCCTCCTTGACCTCGCGGACGGTGAGCGCTCCGAAGTGGAAGACGGATGCGGCCAGGACGGCGTCGGCGCCCGCCTGCGCGGCCTCTACGAAGTGCTGCGCGGTTCCCGCCCCGCCCGAGGCGATGAGCGGGACGGCGACAGCGGCGCGCACCTTCTCAATCAGCTCCAGGTCGAAACCGTCGGTGGTGCCGTCCGCGTCCATCGAGTTGAGCAGGATCTCCCCCGCGCCGAGCTCGGCCGTGCGCATGGCCCACTCCACGGCGTCCACCCCGGCGCTGCGCGTGCCACCGTGCGTGGTGACCTCGAAGCCGGAGGGCATGCTGGCGGCCCGCCGCGCGTCGACCGACAAGGTGATGACCTGGTTGCCGAACTGGCTGGCGACCTCTGTCAGCAGCTCGGGGCGGGCGAGCGCGGCGGTGTTGATCCCCACCTTGTCCGCGCCGGCCTCGAGCAGCGCGCGCACGTCCTCCACGGACCGGACGCCCCCGCCTACCGTCAGCGGCACGAACACGTCGGCGGCCGTCTTCTTCACGACGTCGATCATGGTCCCACGCTCTTCGACCGACGCCGAGACATCGAGGAAGGTGACCTCGTCGGCGCCCATCTGGCTGTACCGGCTCGCGAGCTCCACCGGGTCCCCGGCGTCCTTCAGGTTTTCAAAATTCACGCCCTTGACCACTCGCCCGTGCGAGACGTCCAGGCACGGAATGACCCTGATTGCAACCCCCATGCCACTCCTTTCGTTGCCGTCTATCGTAACGCGATTTAGGATGTGAGCCGTGAACGACCACCCAGCGAACACCGCCGCCCGCGCCTGCATTGTGGCCGAACAGATCGGGCCAGGGCGGTGCCTGGTAGGCATCGACGGGCGCTCCGGCTCGGGCAAAACCACCCTCGCCCGCGCGCTCGCGGTCCTTCTCGAGCGGCGCGTCGAAATCATCGAAGTTGAGCTCTTCATCGGCGGCTGGGACGCACTCACCTCCGACATCGGGCGCGTAGCCGAGCTCGCCCGGGACCTCCGCCGCGGCCACGCTACCGCCCGGGCATGGGACTGGCACGAGGGCCGCTGGGGACGAAACGTGTGGATCCCGCAGACCGGCGAGGCCGACGTCGTGATCATCACCGGATGCGGCGCCACGTCCGCGCCCGTACGCGAGCACCTCGACCTCACCGTCTGGATTGAGGCCCCCGAAGCCGTGCGCCGGGAACGTGTGCGCGCTCGCGACCCCTACGACTGGTCAGCGCACTGGGACACCTGGGCGCGCCAGGAGGAGGCCCTACTCGCGCAGTTCCCCTCGAACGCGCGCAACGACCTCATTCTGCGGTGATCATTCATCCGTAATCTTGGCCAGCACGTCGATGACGATCGCCACGTCCGCGTCCCCCTGCGCCATCTCCGCCGGGATTCCCAGCGCCAGGCGCGAGCCCACCCGGGCGTCCTTGAGCCCGTCCCGAAGGCCGTCGAAGACATCGTCGACGGGCATGACCACCGGGCGCGGCGCGTCCCACGTGTTTTCAATGACGGCGCCGTCGACCGAGATCAGCAGGTAGTTGACGACGACCGTGTCGCCGGCCTCCACCTGCTCCCCGCCACCCCGGATGATCGCCGCAGAGGTCAGCGCGCTCACCTCGCCTCCGCCAGCGACGACGACGGGACGGCCGGCCTCGTCCGTGCTGACGCCGGGCAGGCCTCCGCCCGCCTGGAGGTCGCCCGGTTCGCCGGGCAGGACGGTGGGAAGGATGTCGATAACCGAGATGATGCCCGCCCGCGGGGTCTCGGGCTCGATGAGCACGATGCGGCTGCCCTCGGCTTCGCCGATCACGTAGCCGGCATAGTAGCCCAGCGACTCCGAGCCGGTCGCGCCCGTGTAATAGCGCGAACCGGTCTCCGTGGTCAGCCCATCCTCGCGCAGGTAGAACGTGCTCACCCGGGCAAGAACCTGGCCGCCCTCCTCGATCGTGCGACCCGTGCCAGCGATGTCGACACTCGAGAAGGCGTCCGCCAGCCCCTCATCCGTTGAAAAACTCGCGTTGCCGTTCACGATCACCGCCACCGAGGCGCCGAACGAGCCGGCCACCTCCACCGAGATCGGTTCGCGCGCCAACGCGATCCGATACTGGGCGCTGGCAACGGCGAAGCCCATCGTGAGTCCCAGAATGACGCCGAAGATCGCCAGCCCGACGCGCTGCCACCTACTCACCGATGATCTCCATCAGCTCCTCAACCTCGGCGCTAACCGGGTTGAACGGGTCCTTGAGAAGGACCTGGTGGGCGCCCGCGTCCTCGAGCAGGCGGATGTTCATCCAGTCGACCATGTAATCGCGCCGGTGCTCCATGGCGAGCGCCACGAAGTCCCCACGCACCTTCGCCCGGGTCGTCTGCGGTGGGATACCCATCGCCTGGGCGATCGTGTCGTCAGAGATAAGCTTCTTCAGCCCGCCGCTGGCCTCGAGCTTGTGGCGCAGGCCGGCGCCCGTGATGTCGTGCCAGGCCAGGTCGAGGCGCTGCACCCGCGCGTCGTCAAGGCCGGTGCCCAGGCGCTCGGCCAGGCGGCCCAACAGCTTGCGCTTGGCAATCCAGTCGATCTCGGTGGAAAGCGAGTCGTGGTCGCCGCGATCGAGGGCGTCGAGCGTGCGGCCCCACAGGTCAAAGACGTAGGCGCGCAGCGGATCGAGGCCCATCCAGCCGTTGGCCTCGAAGTGGGCGCGCACGAGGTCATGGACCTCGCGCTGGATGTCGATCGCGCGCATCGTGGTGCCGTCGGCCAGCTTGAGCACCGCCCCGCACGTCGTGTCCGCCGAGACCTCGCGGATCGCCCGCACCGGGTCGGCCAGGGCACGGTTCGGCAGGCGCAGCCCGTCCTCCACCGCGTCCAACACGGCCTCCGTGGCGCCCATCTTGAGCGCGGCCGTGGCATCGCACATGTTCGAGTCCCCCACAATCACGTGCATGCGCCGGTAAAGCTCTGCGTCCCCGTGGGGTTCGTCGCGGGTATTGACCATCGGCCGGGAGCGGGTGGTGGCCGCCGAGACGGCGTCGTTCATCTTGTCCGCCCGCTGGGAGATGCGGTAGCTGGCGCCCTCCGGGCCCACGTGCAGGTAGCCGGCACCCACCATGATCTGGCGCGTGACGAAGTACGGAATGAGGCCGTCGATGCGCTGGCGAAAGTCGCGCCGGCGGCGCACCAAGTAGTTCTCGTGGCAGCCGAAGGAGTTGCCGTAGGAATCGAGGTTGTTCTTGAACAGGTGCATCCGCCCGCCCGAAAGCTTGACCTCCGCCTCGGCCGCCATCTGCGCGTACAGGGCGTCGCCCGCGCGGTCATTGGCCAGCAGATCGGCCAGCTGATCGCACTCGGCGGTGGCGTACTCTGGATGGGCCCCGACGTCGAGGTAAAGCCTGGCGCCGTTGGGTAAAAACGCGTTCGTGGAACGCGCTTTGTGGAGCAGCGGCTCAAAAAGGTGGTGTGCCGTCTCCTCCGGGTCGAGCAGTTGCTCGCCCGTGGTGGTGGAGGCATACAGGAGGCCGTACTCGGTCTCGATGCCCATGATCCGGCGAGGTTTCACTGACCACCCTTTTGCACGAAGCCCTGCACGAAGCCCGTGGCGTTCTCCTCGAGGATCGAATCGATGTCGTCGAGCAGGTCGTCGACGTCGAAGTCGGCCGCCGGCACGTTCACCTGCGGCAGCTCCTGGGCCTCTTCCTCCTCGCGGCGGCGAGGCTGCATAAACTCTTGTTCAGACATAGTTTCCTTTCCGGATCAATTCTAGGGCGAGCGCGCCGCTCAGGCCGTGGTCAGCCTCACGAGGAAATCCTCGACCGAGACTGCGCCCTCGAGGATCTCCCCCACGAGCTCGCGCGTGGCACGCTCGGGGTGCATGAGCGGGATGCGCACCAGCGAATCGTAGCCGGGTACGTCCAACGTCACCCCGTCCCAGCCGGCGGCCGCCACCCGCTCCGGGAAGCGGCGGATGAGCTCGCCGCGCAGGTAGGCGCGCGTGGACTCGGGCGCGTGGCGCACCGCCCACATCACCTGCTCCGGGCCGAAGAGCCGCTCGATGCGCCCTGCCTGGTCGAGCCGGTTGACGATCGAGCGCTCCGGGCGCAGGTCGTGCCACTGCAGGTCGAAGGCGCGCAGCTTGTCGTTATCCCACGAGCCGCCAGTGCGCTGGCGCATCGAATCGAGCATCTGGTACTTGGCCACCCACTCCACCTTGCCCGAGGCGGCAAAGATGTCGGTGCGCAGCAGGTCGAGCACCTCCTGCCAGGTGGCCAGGATCTCGCGGGTGTCGAAGTCCACCTCACAGCGCCCCTCGAGAGCCGTGCGTACGGCGTCGAGGTAAATCTGCTGGATATCGATGGCCGTGCGCTGGGAGCCGTCCTGCATGTCAATGAGGCGGGTGAGGCTCGGGTCGTGTGAGACCTCCCACGTAGCGCGCACCGGCTCTAGCAGCATCATCGCATCCATGCCGAGCGGCAACGCCTCCTGCTCGAGCATCCAAAGCACAAGCGAAGTGGTGCCCACCTTGAGCAGGTTCGACACGTCGAACTGGTTCGCGTCCCCGCCGATCACGTGCAGGCGCCGGTAGCGGGCCGCTTCCGCGTGCGGCTCGTCGCGCGTGTTGATGATGGGGCGGTTGAAGGTGGTCTCCAGCCCCACATCGTTTTCCACGTAGTCCGCGCGCTGGGAGATCTGAAAGCCCGGCTGCTGCGACTTTTGCCCTAGACCCAGCCGTCCGGCCCCGCACAGGATCGGCCGGGTGACGAAGAACGGCGTCATGTAGCGGATGATGTCGGTGAAGTCGAGGGAGCGGTCCACCGTGTAGTTTTCGTGCGTGCCATAAGCCGCGCCCTTGCCGTCCACGTTATTCTTATAGATGACGACGTGGCGGCCGGCCTCGGCCAGCAGGTCCATCGCCTCCGCCGCGATGTAGTCCCCCGCCCGGTCCCACAAGATCGCTTCGCGCGGGTTCGTCACCTCCGGCGCCGAGTATTCAGGGTGAGCGTGGTCCACATAGAGGCGCGCGCCGTTGGTCAGCACCGCGTTGGCCGCGTGCGGCAGGGCGAGCTCGGCCTCCGATGGGCGCGCCACCCGCTCCAACGCGTCGCCCGACGGGGCGGGTGCGGCCGGATCGTCGGTCAGGAGCGACGGGTGGGCCGCGGCCCGGTCGAGCCGGTAGCCTCGGGCGTCGTTGAGCGGGTCCTCCCCGTGATAGTCCCAGCGGATCGCGCCCGCCCCGCCCGAGGCGCTGCCGCGCCCGCCGTAAGCGTCCACTACCTCGGTGGACAACACGATGGGGTTCGCCCGCGGATTGCCCGCGTCCGTGATCCCAAACTCTGTCTCGAGCCCGATCCCTCGCCTCACGCTCATATCAGTCCCTTCCTCACGACACCGTCCCATTCCGTTACCGGCCGCTCGGGCGCCGGGGCCTGGTCACTTTCGACCTTCCGGGTAACCAGCGATTTGACGAACGTGACCCGCTTGCCCGAACCGCGTCCGTGGATGCGGGCCCACTCATCGGGGCTGGTCATCTGGGTCAGGTCCTCGTTCTCGCGCATCTCCTCGGCCAGCGCGGTGAGCATGTGGGAGGTGCGGATCCCGCGCTCGCGGGAGGCCAGCAGGTCCTTGATCGCCAGCTTCTTTGCCCGGTCCACGATCGCGGCCAGCATCGCGCCCGAGACGAAGTCGGACACGTAGAGCACCTCGCTCGAGCCGTCCGCGTAGGAGACCTCCACGAACTCGTTATCCGAGTCCCGGGTGAAGAGGCGCTCGACCGTGGCGCGGGCCATCGCGCGGACCGCCGCCGCGGCGTCGCCGTGGGCCTCGATCTCCGCGGGGTGGATCGGTAGGTCGGGCGTGAGGTACTTCAAGATGATGTCCCACGCGCCGTGCTGGTTCGGCCGCTCGATGCGGATCTTGATGTCGAGGCGCCCGGGGCGCAGGATCGCGGGGTCAATCATGTCCTCGCGGTTCGAGGCGCCAATGACGATGACGTTGTCCAGCTGCTCGACGCCGTCGATCTCGGCCAGCAGCTGCGGGACCACGGTCGTCTCCACGTCTGAGGAAATGCCCGAGCCGCGCGTGCGGAACAGCGCCTCCATCTCGTCGAAAAAGATGACGACGGGGATTCCCGACGCCGCCCTGTCACGCGCCCGGGAGAAAATCTCGCGGATCTGGCGCTCGGTTTCGCCCACGTACTTATCCAGCAGCTGGGGGCCCTTAATGTTGAGGAAGTAGGAGCGGGACTTTGCCTGTCCGTCGCGCCGGGAGATCTTCTCCGCCAGCGAAGTGGCCACGGCCCGCGCGATGAGGGTCTTGCCCGTGCCGGGCGGGCCGTAGAGCAATACACCCTTGGGTGGCTTGAGACCGTGCTCCCGGTAGAGCTCGGGCTGCTCGAAGGGCAGTTCCACCGAGTCCTTGATCTGCACGATCTGCGCGTCCAGGCCGCCGATGTCCTCGTAGGACACGTTCGGCACTTCCTCGAGCAGGAGGTGTTCGACATCGGGGCGCTCCACGTGCTCGAGGATGAAGCCCGAGCGCAGGTCCGCCAGTACCGTGTCACCAACCTGAACCCCCTGGTCCTGGAGGCGGCCGGAGATCCGGAGCACCCGCTCGTCGTCGGCATGGACCTGCACGAGCACGCGCGAGGCGTCAATCACCAGCTTGACCGTGACGATCTCACCCGTGCGCTCATACGTGGTAGCGCCGACGACGACGAGCGCCTCGTTAAGCAACAGCTCCTGACCTGGCCGGATGCGGCCGAGCTCGACCAGGGTGGAGGCGGACAGGATCATCTTGCGGCCGTTGACGAGCGCGGTGACCTCGTGGCGCTCATGGTTGGCGCCGAGGAACGTGGCGGTGGAGCCCGGCGGCTGGGAAAGCTTTTCTACCTGCTCGGACAGCTCCTGGATCCGCTTGCGCGACTTTTGTAGTGCGCCGGCAAGCCGGTCGTTCTTTTCCTCGAGCGAGGCGATCGCGGTCTGCAGCCCGAAGATTTCTCCCTGGTCGCTCACTTGTCTTCCTCCCGCTGGCGGTTGCGCTCGGCCGCCTCCTCATCCAACTCGCGGCGCATCTTCACACTATTGTCCCCCGCTTCCGAGTATCCGGAAACTTCCACGTCCGCGCGGTGCGCCACATCGCGGCGGACCTTGCGTAGCTTCTTTTCCGAGATCGCGCGCTGGGGCAGGTCGGCCGTGTCCCAGTTCTCCCACTCGGGCAGGTCCGGGCGGGCGGCCGGGGCCGGGCGCCTCGTGGGCACGAGCGGGGACGAACCACGGGCGATCCTGCGGGCGATCACGAGGAAGCCGGTGTGCCCGACCATCGAATGGTTCGGGCGCACCGCCAGCCCATCCAGGTGCCAGCTACGTAGCATGGTCTCGAACGCGTCCGGCTCGGTGAAGTACTGGCTGTCGCGCAACTTTTCGACAAAGCGGGACAGCTGGGTCGTCGTGGTGACGTAACCGACGACGACGCCGCCCGAGCGCAACGCCCGAGCCGCGGGCTTGATGACCTCCCAGGGGGCGAGCATGTCGAGCACCACGTGGTCGAGGGATTCTTCGGCCATCTCTTCCAGCGCGGCGGCGGCCTCCCCCACGAGCAGCTCCCAGGGCGGAACGGCAGGCCCGTACCAGGATTCGACGTTGGCCTGGGCGATCTGGGCGAACTCGTAGCGGCGCTCGCAGGAGGTAAGGTGGCCCTCCGGGCCGATCGCGGCGAGGAGGGACAGCGACAGGGCACCCGATCCGACCCCGGCCTCGAAGACGCGGGCACCCGGGAAGAGGTCGCCCTGCTGGATAATCTGGCCGGCGTCCTTGGGGTAGACCGGGGTGGCGCCGCGTGGCATGGAGAGCACGTAGTCGGCCACCAGCGGGCGCAGGGCCTGGAGCACGTGGCCGGTCTCGGTCTCGAAGACCGTTCCCTCAGGTTTGCCGATGAGCTCCCGGTGGCGGAAATTGCCGCGCTGGGACTGGAAGTAGCCGTCGTGGGTGAGGAGCGTGGTGTACTTGCGGCCCTTGGTGTCTGTGAGCTGGACGCGCTCGCCAGCGCGGAACGGGCCGCGGCGGCGGTCGGCGCCGAGCGGATGTGGATAGGTACTCATTGGATTCATCTTACGGAAAATTGTCGGAGGCAGTCGCTACGGTTAGGAGCATGAAACGTCACGCTGCCATTTCGCCCTCACGGGCCAACGATTTTAAGTCCTGCCCACTCAAATTTCGCTTCCGGGTGATCGATAAGCTGCCAGAGCCCCCGTCGGTGGAAGCGCTGCGCGGCACGCTCATCCACGCCGTGCTCGAGCACCTGTACGATTCGCCTGCGCTCGAGCGCACGCCCGAACGCGCCCAAGAGCTCCTCGATCCGATGTGGGCCACGCACCTGGAGAAGGAGCCACAGGCGCGGGAGCTGTTCGATTCAGAGCAGGCGCTGGAGGAATGGCTCGGAAGCGCCCGGCCGCTGATCGCGAACTACTTCAAGCTGGAAAACCCCGTCTTCCTCGAACCCTTCGCACGCGAGGAGTTCGTGAACGCCACCCTGCCCTCGGGCCTGGCGATCCGTGGGATCATTGACCGGATCGATCGGACCCCGAACGGGCAGATCCGCGTGGTGGATTACAAGACGGGCAAGTCACCCTCCCCGCGATTCCAGGGCGAGGCGATCTTCCAGATGAGGTTCTATTCGGCCGCGCTCTACTTCGCGGAGGGCACGCTGCCTACCCGCACCCAGCTCATCTACCTCAAGGACGGGCGCGTGCTCACCTACGATCCAGTGCCGGCGGACGTGGACGCGTTGGCCATGGAGGTCGATGTGCTGTGGTCCGGCATCCGCGCCCGGCTGGAGGACGGCTTCGAGGCGAAGAAGGGCCCGCTGTGCAACTGGTGTCACTTCCAAAGCATCTGCCCGGCCTTCGGCAACCAGGCACCGGAGATGAGCGAGGCCGGGGCGAAGGACCTGCTGACGGCCGAGGTGGGCTGAGCGGGCTGTAAGCCGGGTCGCGGCGTCGTGAAGGGCTCGAGGGTGGCGGTTTAGGGCATGACGGCGCGGAGGAAGGCCTCGTCCACGTCTGCGAGTGAGTCGATGAGGATCGCTCCGTCCACGCCGGAGATGTCCACCTTGAGCGGCACGCCCACGGTCACGCACCCGGCGGCGAGCGCGGAGGTCAGCCCGTGCACGGAGTCCTCGAAGGCGAGCGTGCGCTCGGCGGGCACGCCCAGGCGCTCGATGCCCATGAGGTAGGGCTCCGGGTCAGGCTTGCCGATGAGGGTCTGGTCGCCAGTCACGGCCACCTCGAGCGTGCCGGCCGGGGCCTGCTCCAAGGCGAGCTGGGCGAAGGCCATGTGGGAGGCGGTCACCAGCGCGCTCGGAATCCCTAGGCGGGCCACCAACTCAAGTATCTCGTAGGCGCCCGGACGCCAGGGCATCCCCTGCTCGCGCCCAATCGCGGCGACTCGCTCGGTCAGCATCCACCCCAGCTCGGCCGGCTCGATGTCGATCTCGAGCATGGTGGCAAGGTGGGTGGCGGCGTCGATGAGGTTGAGCCCGATGATGTCCATCTCGTCCCCGGCGCGCCAGGGCCGACCCAGCTCGCCTAGCACCTCGGTTTCCGCCTGGAACCATAGTTTTTCGGTGTCGGTCAGGGTCCCATCCATGTCGAACAGGATCCCCCATGGCAAAGACATGACGCTCCTTACGCGCTCATCATTCCCTGGCCGAGCAGGAAGACCAGCAGGCCGGCCAGCAGGAGTCGGTAAATGACGAATGGCAGGTAGTTCTTGGTCTCCACCAGCTTGAGGAAGCCCACAATCACGGCGTATCCCACCACGAACGCCATCGCGGTGGCCACGAACGTGGGCATCGCGCCGGCCTGGGGGCCGGTGCCGTCGTCGGTAAAGAGCCGGTAGAAGCCCGAGCCGAGCACGGCCGGGACGGCTAGGAAGAAGGAGATGCGGGCGGCGGCCACGCGCGTGTAGCCGAGCGCGAGGCCCACCGTAATCGTGCCGCCGGAGCGCGACACGCCCGGCACCAGGGCCATCGCCTGGGCGAAGCCGAGCGTAATGCCGTCGCGCAGGCTCATCTGCTCCAGGCTCAGGCGGCGCTTGCCGTAGCGGTCGGCGAGGGCGAGCAAGATTGCGAACACGGCGAGCATGAGCGCCGTGATGTAGAGGTTCCTGAACGTCGTGTCGATCCAGGTCTCTAAGAGCAGGCCGAGCATGACGATCGGGATCGAGCCGAGGATGACGATCCAGCCCATGCGGGCGTCGGGATCGGTGGAGGGCGTGCGCTTCCACGGGCCGGGCAGCGAGGTGACCCAGCGCTCGATGATCCGCCAGATGTCCTTCCGGAAATACAGGAGGACCGCCACCTCGGTGCCGATCTGGGTGACGGCCGTGAAGGTGACGCCCGGGTCTCCTAGCGAGGGGAACAGCTCGCCCACGATGCGCAGGTGCGCCGAGGAGGAGATCGGCAGGAACTCGGTGAGCCCTTGAACAATTCCTAATATGATGGCTTCGAAAATACCCACGCGCCCAAGCCTAAACCAGTTGCGGCGCGATCGTACGTTAGGCTCAGGGATATGAAGCACACGTTTTTGGGCGGCAGTGGCCTGCGTATGGGCAGCCTCGGGCTCGGCACCCTCACCTGGGGGCGCGACACGGACGTCGAGGACGCCACCAAGATGGTCACGGCTCTGCTCAACCACGGCGGCACCACGATTGACGTCTCCCCCGTCTACGGCGACGGCCTGGCCCAGCAGGTGCTCGGCTCGATCTTCTCCGGCGGCGTGGACCGCTCAGAGGTAGTCATCATCGCCCATGCAGGAGAGTTTTATCACGACGACGGGGTGCGGTTTAACGGCGGACACGCGGCCCTGACCGCCTCGCTCAACGCCACGCTGACCGAGCTCGGCACCACGTACGTGGACGTGTTGCAGGTGGCGGCGCCCGACCCGCGCGTCGGAATCGAGGAGCAGCTGGAGAGCCTGGCGCAGATCGTGCGAAGCGGGGCCGCGCGCTACATTGGCCTGGCCAACCATCCGGCGTGGCGGGTGGCCCGTGCCGCGCAGTACCTGGCTGACCTTCACCTGCCGCGGCTCGCCGCGATCGGGGCCGAGTATTCAGTGCTGCACCGCCAGCCGGGCGGAGACCTGACGGCAGTCGCGCGTGAGTTCGACCTGGGGATTATCGCCCAGGCGCCGCTTGCCGGCGGGGTGCTGACCGGGAAGTATCGCCACACGATTCCTGCGACATCGCGGGCGGCCACCGAGCACCTGTCCGCGACCGTGGATCCCTACCTCACCGACAAGCCTCGCCGCATCGTCGAGGCCGTGACCAAAGCCGCCGACGGCCTGGGGCGCACACCGGCCGACGTCTCTCTCGCCTGGCTCCTCGATCAGCCGCAGGTGACGACAGCGCTCATCGGCGCGCGCACGCACGCCCAGTTTGACCAAGTCCTGTCCCTGCCGATCGAGCCGCTACCCGGGCCGGTCGCGCAGGCGATCTCCGAGATTTAGAGGTTGAACTCCTCCAGGTCGTCCTCGTCGAAGTCCTCGTCGAAGTCCTCGTCATCATCGAAGTCGTCGAAGTGATCGTCGTCGTCGAAATCGTCATCATCTAGCTCGTCGTCGAGATCGTCATCGTCGTCGTCCGACTCGTCGAAATCGTCGTCGTGATCGTCGTAGTCGTACGTATCGAGCGGGGTCTCCACGCCGTACTGGGTGTAGAGGGCGTCGTCGTAGACCGTGTAGGCGTCCGCAAGCGCATCGGCCGCCGCCACGACGGAAGGATCCTCTGGATCGCGCGCCGAGATCGCCGCCGCGTTGAACTCCTGAAGTGCAAAGATCAGCCGATCAAATGCCGCTTGTGTTTCGTTAGCCATACCTGAAAGCCTAGCTCACACCGGCGATTTTCTGTACCGCAAACTCCTTAGAGCCGGTCGATGAACTCGCGCAACACCTCGGCGCCGAAGGCGAGGGAGTCGACCGGCACGCGCTCGTCCACCCCATGGAACATCGCCGGGAAGTCGAAGCCCTCTGGCAGGCGCACGGGCGAGAACCCGTAACCCTCGATGCCAAGCGAGCCGAGCGCCTTGTTATCCGTGCCTGCCGAGAGCAGGTAGGGAAGCACGTGCGCGCCCGGGTCCTTGGCCAGCACCGCGGCCGTCATCGCCTCCACGAACGAGCCCTCGGTGGTGGACTCATACCCGTCCATGGACGACAGCCAGCCCACCTCGATGCCCTCGGTCAGCTCCTCGATGCGGCGTGCCACCTCTCTCTCGGTGCCAGGGATGGCCCGCACGTCGGCCGTCGCCTCCGCGCTGCCCGGCACCACGTTCTGCATGTAACCGCCGTTGAACGAGGTGAGGTTGCAGCCCGTGCGCAGCGTGGCGCCCACGTAGGCCTTCGCCGGCCCGAGCGCGTTCACCAGCGCGTTGATGCTCGCCTCGTCGTCGGGGTCGAAGGGCAGGCCGGAGATCTCGGAGGTGCCTTGGAGCAGTTTCGTGACCGTGTCGGTGAGCGTGAGCGGCCAGGGCTCGGAGTCGAGCGCCACGAGCGCGCGGGAGAGCTTGGCAATCGCGTTGTCGTTGTTGATCTGGGAGCCGTGGCCCGCCTTGCCCTCGGCGCGGAAGGTGTACCAGGTCAGCGCCTTCTCCCCCGTCTGTAGCAGGTAGACACGCTCGCCGTTGACGTACGTGTTGTAACCGCCGACCTCCGAGATCGCGTGCGTGGCGCCCTCGAACAGCTCGGGGTGGTGCTCCACTAGCCAGCGGCAGCCCTGGTGGCCGCCCGCCTCCTCGTCGGCGAACATGCCGATAATGAGGTCGCGCGGAGGGACGTAGCCGGTGCGGGCGATCTCGCGCACCACGGCCAGGATCATTGCGTCCATGTTCTTCATGTCCACCGCGCCGCGACCCCACAGGAAGCCGTCTTTCACGACGCCGCCGAACGGGTCCACCGACCAGTCCCTCGCCACCGCTGGCACAACGTCAGTGTGCCCATGGATGACGACGGCGCCCCGGCGCTCGCCCGTGACAGGATCAACCTCGACCTCACGCTTCTTGCCCGGGATGCGCACCACCACCGACGGCCGGCCAGGCGTCGGCCCGAGGTACTCCGGCTCGAGGCCGACCTCGCCCAGCAGGTCCATGACGTAGTCGGCCGCCGGCTTCTCGATCACGTCCCGGCCGTCATTGGACGTGTCGAAACGGATGAGGGTCTGGGCAATCTCGAGGGTTTCGGAGTAGGCGTTCACTGGGGGTCCTTCACGGTCTTTTGTTCCGGGTCGTAGGCCTGGGCGTGCTGTTCCTCGGCGGCGGCAATCCCGTCGAGCTCGCGGGCGTCCGGATCGAGCGGGTGGCCCACCTCCATCTCCGCGATCATGAAGTCCACGATCGCCTCCCGCGCTCGCTCGAAGTGGGAGCCTGCGCGCAGCATGCGCTGGTAGGGCGCGCCAAGTTCGAGCACGCGGCTCACCATCTGCAGCTCCTCGAGGCAGCCCAGGTCCCGCGCGATCGGGGTGAGTTCCTCGACCATCCGCGCCAGCGTGGTCCCCACCAGCTCCTCGTTGCCCTCCTCATCAAGGATAAGGATCGCGTCCATGCCATAGCGGGCGGCCCGCCACTTGTTCTCCACCACGAACCAGGAGGGTAGGGCGGGAAGCGCGCGGCCGGCGTCGTACTCGCGCGAAAAGTACTCAACCAGGCACTGCGACAGCGCGGCGACCATTCCCACCTCGGACAGATTCGTGGCCGCGTCCGCCACGCGGAACTCGAGCGTGCCGAACTTGGGCGAGGGCCGCACGTCCCAGCGCACCTCGTCGAAATTGGAGATCACGCCCGTCTTGACCATGCCCGCGTAGTAGCCCTCGAGGTCGGCCCAGTTCGTGAACTGGTGCGACACGCCGGCGGTGGGCAGCTGCTGGAAGACCATCGCCCGGTTGTCCGCATAGCCGGTGTTCTTCCCGCTCCAGAACGGGGACGACGCCGTGAGGGCCTGGATGTGGGCGGAGCGGGTGAGCACGGCGCGTAGGATCGGCAGCACCTTGGCGCGGTCCTCGATGCCCACGTGGACGTGGGTGCCGAACAGCAACATCTGCCGCCCCCAGTACCGGGTGCGGTTAACGAGCTCGGCGTAGCGCTCGCTGTCCGTCACGCGCTGGTAGACCGGGTTGGCGAACGGGTGGGTACCCGAGGAAGCGAGCGTGATGCGCATCGGCTCCAGCACCGGCTCGAGGATATCGAGGCATTGACGCAGGTCCGCCACGCATTCGCCCACGCGCTCGTGCGGGCGCGAGACCAGCTCGATCGTGTTGAGCAACATCTCCCCGTGGATCATCGAGGTATCCGCATCGAGCCGGCACACCTCGGCGAGTACTGTGTCGGCCGCCTGGCGCAGGTCGTTCGAATCACGGTCGATGAGCTGGAGCTCCCACTCGATGCCCACGGTCGAGCGGGGCGAGGACGCAAATTCCATGGTCAACTCCTGTACCTGTCCACAAACGCGCCAATGAGCACCGCGCACGCCGCATAGTCATGGCTGGTGGTCTGGGCCCGCACCCGCTCCACCTGCTCGGCGGCAAAGTACACGTCCCCGTAGTAATCGAGGCGCAGCCCCACGCCATCCGCGTCGATCTCGGGGTGGAACTGCACGCCATACACGTTGTCCCCGTATCGGATCGCCTGCACCGGGCACAGCTCCGAGGAGGCCAACACCGTGGTGTTCGCAGGCACCACGCCGATCGCGTCGTCATGCCCCACAATCGCCGGGAACGAATCGGGCAGCTGGGAGAAGATCGGGTCGGCGCGGCCGTCGTCGTTGAGATGAATGGAGACAGTGGACAGCTCCTCGCCGTACTCAGCGCTGAGCGTGCCGCCGAGCGAGAGCGCTACCGCCTGGTGACCGTAGCACAGGCCGAGGAAGGGCAGGTCCTTGGCGAGCACCTGCTTCACCACGTCGAACAGGACCTCCTCGGTGGCGATCTGATCGGGCGTCTTAGCCTCGTCTACCACGCCGAAACCGTACTGCGAACCCGACACGATGATCCCCGCATAGTCCTCCGGGTCGATCTGCGGGCGCTCGGCAAGGGGAAGGTAGACGATCTCGGCGTCGGACAGGCGCCCGTCGCGTTTGACGACGGCGAACTCGTCGCGGCGGATGTCGGCCGCGAAGGCTGGGCGCGCCGCAAGGAAGGCAAACGGTTTCATAGGGACAGCGTAGCGAAGGTGTGGCGCAGTTTAGGAAGTTACGGCCCGGTAGGCCACCTCCATCGGCATGTCGATCCCCAGCCAGATCTTCTCCGCGATCGCCGCTTGGCCCAGCAGCATCCGCAGGCCTTCCACCGTTTTCGCGTCGGCCTCGCGAGCCTCGGCGATGAGGCGGGTGATGCGCGGGTGGTAGACGACGTCGGCCACCGTGTGGCGCGGCGTGATCCATCTCGCATCCACAAGCGTGTCGTCCGCAAGGCGATCCATGCCCACCGAGGTGGCATTGATGATGATGTCCGCCTCGGCGCACGCCGCCTCCAGGCCGCCACCCTCGAACGTCTGCAGCGACAGAGCGCAACCCGTGCGCTCGGAGAGCTGCGAAAGGGTGGCGCCAATCGACTCGAGCTCGGGCTTGGCACGGTTGAACACGCTCACCGCCGCCGCCCCATCGAGCGCCGCCTGGGTCCAGATCGACGACGCCGCTCCCCCGGTCCCCAGCAGCAGGATCCGGCTACCGGTCACGGGTGTGCCCTCCGCCTCGATCTCGCTCAGCAGCCCTGCGCCGTCGGTATTATCCCCGTGCGCGCGGCCACCTCGGAACGTGATCGTGTTAACCGCGTTCATCTCCCGGGCCACTTCGCTCACCGAATCCAGGTGCTCGATCACGTCCGCCTTGAACGGCATCGTGACGTTCGCCCCCGCATAGCCCAACGCGCGCATGGACGCGACCGCCACCCCGGCGTCGTCCACCTCGTGCGCCACGTAAACCGCGTTAATGCCGAGGTGGGCGAAGACCGCGTTGTGCAACTCCGGCGACTTCGAATGACGAGCCGGGTTGCCAATAATTGCGAAAACCTGGGTGCGAGCGTCCATGGCTCTACCATGCCACACGGGCACGAAAAAGGCCGGTATCTCTACCGGCCTCATCTGTGCGCGGAGGGGGACTTGAACCCCCACCCACTATACGTGGACTAGCACCTCAAGCTAGCGCGTCTGCCTATTCCGCCACCCGCGCAGGTGTGCGTTTGCAACAGGTAAGAATCTATCACCGAAGGTCACCTGCGCAAAATCTGCCGCTCACAATTCTTATGTGATCTGAGCCAAGTTGAGCGACAGGGTAAATTGGAGCCATGAATTACGTACCTGATCCGAATCGCCCCGAAGACCTCGTCCGCCAGTTCCACGAAACCTACGGCCTGCCCATCGTCACGGGCACCCCGAACGCCGACCGCGACCGGGTCCACATGCGCATGAGCCTCGTGGCCGAAGAGTTCTCCGAACTCGTGGGAGCCATCTACGGCGCGAAGGCCCGGGCCCTCATTGAGGAGGCCTACGACGCCGCCCGCGCCGCCGACGACCACACGCGCGACACCGTCCAAACTGCCGACGCGCTCGCCGACCTCACCTACGTCATTTACGGCATGGCCCTCGAACTCGGCATCCCGCTCGGCGACGTGCTGCGCGAGGTGCAGGCCTCTAACATGTCCAAACTCGGCGCCGACGGCAAGCCCATCTACCGCGAGGACGGCAAGGTGTTGAAGGGACCCGGCTTCTTCGACCCCGACATCGCGGGAGCGCTCGGGCTGTAGCGGCGCCCGGGCAAGGCGCGGGTCCTGCTCGAAAGCCGGGCGACGGCGTCGTGCGGGAGTCGAACGACGCTGACGCCTAAGTCCACGCACCGCTGCACTGCTTGCCACAAGGTTCCTTCATAGTCGACGCACTGCACAGCGTCATCAACTATGATTCCCTGATATTCCTCCTGCTGCTCAGCAGCCACGAGATCTTGGCAAGTGGGATCCCTGCGTCGGTTACGCCTCTTCGATCAAAGCGAGTGGAGCACCACTGGGAACGGGATCGCTGCGCAACCGACCGTATGTGCAAACGTCGATCCGTTCGCCGTCGACGAGGAACTTCGCACGCTCCGTTCCCTCTCGAACGAATCCAGCAGCCCTCGCAATATGCCCGGAAGCCGGATTGTTCACTCGGTGTCCCAGTTCCAGACGCTCAAGACCGCGCGCGTTCAGCGCCCACTGCGCAACAGCTACCGCAGCGCGGCTTGTCCAACCACGGCCACGCGCAGACTTCGTCATCCAGTACCAGAACCAGCCGCTGAGATTGGTCTCGTCAACGGTGACACACACGAGTCCAACCAGCACGTCACGTTCAGCGATTGCCCACGCCTCGTGCGGTGAATCCGCCGCGATGAGCCGATCGATGTAGCGCTCAGCGCCCTCCAGTGACGCAACATCCCCCTGCCTAGCCATGTCAGGGGACGCTGTGAATGCTTCAAACACCGCGGGCGCATCCGTAGCACGGAGTCGACGCACCACCACGTTGGTCATCAAGACCTCCCCCGCTCGGCGCGCATCCGGTCAATGAACGCCACAATCGTTTTGGGCATCCTATCAGTTGCTCCCCACTCAAACAGCAGCGTCACCAAACCCGATTCCAGCCCCGGTACCGATCGGCGTCAAAACTCACGGGCCGATCTCCCCGTGACCCGCGGTGCAGATCGTCAGCAGCGGGAGGTGTCGTGAACCTAGCGGGCGTCGTCGATGACCTCGGCGTCCTCGATGTCGTCTTCGAGCGTGAGGGCGAGGATCTTGGCCGAGAGAGAATCGAGGCGTTCCTCGAGGTGGCGCATGTTACCCCGGCGCACCTTGCCCTTCATCGAGGACACGACCGGCAGGGAGTTCTCCAACCCGTCCAGCTCGCGCCGCCACGCCGTGGCCTGCTCCGCCACGGAGGCGTTGTTCGCCGTGCCGTAAAGGTAGGTCGTCTGCTGGCGGAGCACCTCGATGCGGGTCTGCAACCGCGGCGCTCCCCGCTTCACCTTTGACACCCCCGCCAGCGCGCCGAGGCGGCCCTTGAGGCTATCGAAGAAGTCCGGGTTGTCATCCATGAGCTTGCGGATCTGCGGGCCGTACTTGCGAACAACCTCGAAGACCACCGGCCCCGCCGTCGTCGCGATCTTCAAAAGCATCTTCATTTTGCCCATGCCTGGCCCCTTTCGTCTGCCTCACATTCTAGCGTGAGGCAGGCTCCGCGTTCGAGCTCAGCAAGGCAAACAGTGCCACGACGCCGAGGCAAGCGAACGCCAATCCCAGCGCGGCCGGCCAGCGGCCCAAGTCCCACGCCAGGCCGAACAAGATTCCACCTAGCGAGGAACCGCCGTAGTAGTGCGTGAGGTATAGGCCCGATCCGATCCCCGGTTTCGGGTGCAGGCTCGTGGCGCGCCCGGACTGGATCGAGTGCATCGCGAAGAAGCCTCCGCATATGATGAACAGGCCCGGCCACAGAGTGTAGACCGTGGGCTGGATGAGCAGCGCGATCCCCAGCGCCATGGTGGCCGTGCCCGCGATCATCGCCCCGCGGGCACCAACGCGCGCGTTGAGGCGGCCCGCCCGTGCTGAGGTCACCGTTCCGGCGAGGTAGCCGAGGAAGAGGAGCGATGTGACCGACGTGCCCATACTCAGCGGCGGTTCGGAGACCCGGTAGACCACCACGTTGTACAGGCCGACGAACGTGCCCATGCCGACGAACGCGAACAGGTAGGCCAGCAGCCGCTGGCGCTTTCGCCACGGACTCTCCGGGCGCGAGGGCGGCAACTCCCCCGCCGCGCGTCCCTTCGTTGCTGGAAGGAGGAGATGGGCTAGCCCGCCCATCACGGCGGAGACGAGCGAGACAGCGGCCAGGCCGATGCGCCAGTTGTCCGTCACCTCGTTGACGAATCCGGACAGGAGGCGGCCTGCCATCCCACCCACGGTGGTGCCGGCAATGTAGAGACCGGAGACCTGGGCAACCGATGACAGCTCAACGTGGCGGCCCACCCAGGCGAGTGCCGCGGTGAAAGGCGCGCCGAGCGCGATCCCCTGCGCCACGCGCAGCGCCACAATCACGCCCCACGCGTGAGTGAGCGGGATGGCGAGCGAGACGAGCACGGCACCCGCCAGACCCCCGATGATGAGGCGCCGCTCGGACACGCGCGCTAAGACCGCTCCCCAGAACAGCACGGATATAGCCAGGCCGAACGTGGCGGCCGAGAGCAGCAGGGCCGACTGCGAGGCTCCTACCCCGAACTCGTCGCCAATCACGCGCAGCAGCGGCTGGGGCGCATACGTCAGGGCATACGCCCCGATCCCAATGCAGAACAGCGCGCCGAGCGCGCGCCCGTAGTCGGGTGTTCCGCGGCGAACAAGTTGACCCATGCCTCGGACTATACGTCAATCGCATTCATGCTTTTCTCCTTTTCTCTCTGCCGACGCTCACCCGCGTTCGCGTTAGCGGAAGTCCCGCGACGGGAGCGGGACCGCCAGCTCGAGGCGTTCGACCCCGTCGGCAACGAAGTTCATCACGTCATCCGCCCGCTCCACCACGCCGCGGATAATCAGGCCTTGGGAGGTGCGTAGCACCTTGCGGTGCTTCTCCCATAGCCCCACCGAGCACACCACGTTGAGCAAGCCCGACTCGTCCTCCAGGGAGAGGAAGGTGATGCCGGAGGCCGTGTGCGGGCGCTGGCGGTGGGTGACAATCCCCGCCACGCGGATCCGCTCCCCCGGCTCGTAGCGGGATAGGTCCGCGATACGCACCACCCCACGTTCGGTCAGCGATGGGCGCAGGAAGTCCATGGGGTGAGTGCCCACTGAGATACCCGTGGATCGCAGTTCGGCCATATTCTCCTCCACCGGGCTCATGCGGGGCAGGCGCGGCGGCGTGGCGCCCACGTGCAGCCCGGGCAGGCTGGGCTGGAAGGAATCGCCGAGCCTCTTGCCCGTGTAGGCCAGGGCCCCGGCCGCCCAGATTCCCTCCCGGCGTGTCATCCCCAGGCTGGTCAGCGCGCCGGCCGCCGCGAGCTTCTCCAGCTCCGGCGTGGTGAGCTTGGCCCGGCGGGCCAGGTCCGCCACCGAATCAAACGGGCGCTGCGCGCGGGCGGCGAGGATGCGTTCAGTGGCCCTCAAACCCTTGATGTTCGATAGGCCTAGCCGCAGGCCCCGGCGCGGATCAACGCTCACCAACGGGTGGGCTCTCACCTTCCGCTCCGGGGTGACCTCCACGCACGAGTGCTCTTCTGAAAAGCACACGTCCACCGGCAAGACGAGCACGCCGTGCCGCCGCGCGTCGGCCACCAGGGTCTGCGGCGAGTAGAAGCCCATGGGCTGGGCCGCGAGGATGCCCGCGTAGAAGTTTTCGGGGTGGTGAACCTTGAGCCAGGCGCTCGCGTAGACAAGGTAGGCGAAGGAAAAGGAGTGCGACTCGGGAAAGCCGAACTCGGCGAAGGCCTCCAGCTTGGTGTAGATCTCCTCGCGCACCCGCGGGCCGATCCCGCGCTCATCCATCCCGGCCATGAGATCCCCGCGCAGATCCCGCATCCGGTCATGACTGCGCTTGGCTCCCATCGCCTTGCGCAGCTGGTCGGCCTGTGCCGGGGTGAAGCCGGCCGCGTCGATCGCGATCTGCATGAGCTGCTCCTGGAAGAGGGGCACGCCGAGCGTCTTTTCCAGCGCGCCCTTGAGGAGCGGGTGTGCGTAGGTGACCGGTTCGCGCCCGCGGCGGCGGTTGATGTAGGGGTTGACCGAGCCGCCCTGGATCGGGCCGGGCCGAATGAGGGCTACCTCGATCACGATGTCGTAGAACGTGCGCGGTTGGATGCGCGGGAGGGTGGCCATCTGCGCCCGTGACTCCACCTGGAACACCCCGATCGTGTCCGCCGCACACAGCAAGTCATAGACCCGCCCGTCCTCCTGGTCGATGTTGTGCAAGCCCAGCGGCTGACCATCCGCAGCCCGCACGCCGCGCTCGGTGAGCTCGGTGAAGGAGATGCGTAGGGCGCTGAGCATCCCCAGCCCGAGCAGGTCGAACTTCACCAGCCCCGCCTCGGCGCAGTCATCCTTATCCCACTGCAGGACGCTCCGGCCCTCCATGCGCGCCCAGCCCACCGGGCACACCTCGATCACCGGCCTATCGCACAGCACCATCCCGCCCGAGTGGATGCCGAGATGGCGAGGCAGGCGCTGGAGCCGACCAGCGATCTGCACCACCCGTTCCGGCACCTCGGATTCGATCCCCCAGCGCAGCGCGAACCGCGCCCCGGCCTCCGACGTGATCTCTTCTCCCTCCACCTGTGAGCCCGGCGCGCGCTCTTCTGCCTCCGGCGCGCGCTCTTTTACCTCCGGCTCCGATCCCGGCCGCCGCTTCGGGCTCCCGGCCAGCTCCGGCGCCCGCGAGCGGGCATCGGACGCCCGGCGCTCGACCGACTTCGCCCACGCGTCCGCCTGCCCCGCGTCATACCCCAGGGCGCGCGCCGCGTCGCGAATAGCCGAACGTGGCCGATAGGTGATGACGTTGGCCACCTGAGCTGCGTGCCTGCGTCCGTAGCGGGCATAGACGTGCTGGATGACCTCCTCGCGCCGACCGGCCTCAATATCCAGGTCAATATCCGGCGGCCCAGAGCGCCCGGGCGAGAGGAAGCGTTCGAAGAGCATGCGGTGGCGCACGGCGTCCACCGCCGTGATCCCGAGCGCGAAGCAGACCGCCGAGTTCGCCGCCGAGCCGCGCCCCTGGCACCAGATCTCCTGCTCGTGGCAGAAAGAGACGATCTCGTGGACGATGAGGAAGTATCCGGGGAAGTGCAGCTGCTCGATCACCCCCAGTTCGTGGTCGATCTGCCGCCAGGCACGCGGGTGGGCCTGCCGGCTCCCGTACCGGCTAAGCGCCGCCTGCTCCGTGAGGTGGCGCAGCCAGGTGGCTTCGGTGTGACCCGGTGGGGTGGGGAACGGCGGTAGGTCCGGTGCCACGAGGGTGAGGTCAAAGGAGCACTCCTCCCCAATCTCCGCGGCCGCCGCGATAGCACCGGGATGTTCGGCGTGCAGGGCAAGCATCTGTTCGCCCGACTTGAGGTAGGCAGGCCAGGCCGGCAGCCAGCTCCGGTACTCCTCGAGTGGCCGGTTCGCACGCGTGGAGGCCAGCACGTCAGCGAGCACCGCGTCCGACGCACGGGCGGCGTGGACGTTGCCCGTGGCCACCACCCGCAGCCCCGCCTCCTTGGCCAGGGAAACAAGGAGCCGATTGCGTTCGCGATCGTAGGGCTGGTTATTGTGCGTGATCTCCACCGCCACGGACTCCGCGCCGAAGAGCGCGGTGAGGGTGGAAAGGTACCCGCGGGCGGCATCCACCGCCCACACCCCCGGCTCCCGCTCAAGCGCTCGGCGTACCCCACCCTTGCGGCATCCGGTGAGAATCTGCCAGTCCGTCGCCCCCGCCGCGAGCGATTCGAGGGTGTGAGCGGCGTGGCCCTTCTCCCCCGAGGCCAGCATCGCCTCGCCGATCGTGCGCGACAGGGCGTGATAGCCCTCCGCGCCGCGCGCCAGGACGATGAGGTGATCCCCGTCCGGATCTTTCTGCCCCGGCCGGGGCCGGCCACCCACCGTGATCTCGGAGCCGATCACCGTGGGCAGGCCGTGCCGCCGCGCCGCGCTCGCCAGCTGCACGACGCCGGGCAGCCCGTCGTGGTCCGTGAGCGCCAGGGCGCTCAGCTCGAGTTCCACCGCCCGCTCGACCAGATCGGCCGGCATCGAGGCCCCGTCGAGGAAACTGTAGGCCGAGTGCGCGTGAAGTTCGGCGTAGGGAATCATTCGTACACCCCCGCCAGCCACCACTGCCCACCCTCCCGATAGGCGAGGTAGCCGCGCCCGCGTAAATCGGCGAACTCCATCCACGCCTTGCGCTGCTCCGAGGCCGGCACCCACCACCCCGTGGCCTGCAACCACGGCCCAGCCGCCGTGACGAGCCGCTCCGGCGCCCCGCCTGCCACCAGCGCTGCGGGGCGTGGATGGGCGCACCCGTGAGCGCAGGAGAAAGTCCCCAACGCGGTGAGCGCGCAGTCGTGCCCGCGCGCGTCAAGCACCGCGATCTTCTCCGGCGCTGCCTTGACGAAGCTGGGCCAGGGTTCAGGGAGACGGCCCGGCCACGGATCGGCCCGCAGGGTATCGGAGGGCGCCTGCTCCCACAGCCGCATCTGATGCGCCTCCAGGGGGTGGCGCCCACCCACGTGCTCCGGAGCCACCACGGAATCCTCCCCCAGTAGGCTCTGAATGCGGCTCACCGCCCGCGCGGCCGCATCCGCACTGGCACGATCCGAACCCCACAGCGCGCCCTGGGCACGGCCCGCGGGCAGAATCGCGCTGGCGGCGATCGAAATGCGGGAAATCCCGTGCTGCTCCTCGGACATCCAGGCGCTCAGCTGCCAGCGCACGCGGTCAGAGATGTCCTTAGCGCTGGCCGCGTCGAGCGACCAGGCACGTCGGCGTTCCACGCTACTGCGGGTGCAGATCGTCAGCTCGCGGGCGATCACGCCCCGGAGGGTGAGGGCCTCGGCCAGCTCCTCCCCCATCTGACGTGCCAGGAAGGCCGCCTGGTCGAGGTTGGCCAACGGCGGATCCGCCTCCCGTTCCACCACCAGCTCCTGCACGCCGTAGCTTGCCCCGTCCCGCTCCGGCTCTCCCCCGTCAATCAACGACAGGACCCGCCCGGCCACCTCGAAACGGGTGAGCAGGGCAGCCCGGTCCAGCCGGCGAAGATCCCCGATGGTAAGCACTCCTAGGTTCTCCATCGCGCCGACGAAGGCGCGCATCTGCTCCCGCGATCGCGCCGTGGCCGCCCCGTGAAGGATCGCCCCGACCGGGTGGGCGTCGAGGAACGGGGGCGCGTGGCGGACGTGGGCATCCGTCCGCGCGGCCAGGATGGAGGTGAGTAACCCGTCCCCGAATCCGACGTGGGCTTCTAGACCGGTGTGAAGCGCGATGTCCCCCACCAGGTTCTCCGACAGCGCCCGCACGCTACCAGCCGCTCCCACCGGCCCACGCGCGAGGAAGGTGATGAGGCCGGGTTCGAGCACGCTGAGGTAGGCGATGTGCTCCTCGCACACCCGCACAACCCGCTCGAAACTAGCTACCTCCAGATCCGGATCTTGCCGGATGAGATGCAACCCGGAGGCGACCGACTGCGCCTGGCGCCGCTTCATCCCCTCACGCACGCCCTCCGCGTACGCCACCCCGTTGACGGCGACCACGCGGTTGGCGTAGATCGCCACCGGTTCTTCCAGCAGCGCGCGGCCGGCCATGATGACACTGGCCACCGGCCAGTCCGGAACCCAGACACTGCCCCGCATCATGAGGCCCGGCCTCCCACCGCTCTTAGGCCGCCCTCATAGCGCGCCGGCTCCCAGCCGTCCCGCTCGTAGCGCACGGAGGCACTCCCCCAGCGCGTGGCGATCTCATAGTCAACGCCGCTGATGTGGCCCTCCTCCAGACCCCGCACCCCGACCAGCCGGCAGCGCATACCCACGGAGGCCTGCGGCCAGTTCATCGCCAGCAACAGCGCGCCCTTGGACATCGCACGCCGATGGAGCACGCGGCGCTCGCGGGCGTCAAGCGACACGTCCCCCAGCACCACCGCGTCAAAGCCGTCGATCGCGGCGCTGACCACACGGGCCCCCTGCGCCTCGATCCGCGGAACGGCAACGACCCGGCCCATATCCAGGCCCAGCCGTTCCGCGCATGCCCACCCCACGTCCGGAGCGCCGAGGAAGGCGATCCAGGCCTCCTGCCCCGAGAGGAGAGCGGCCAGGAAGGTCAGAAGGAAGGGCGAGCCTTCCACGCTGACTACCCCGCGCCGGATGAGGCCGTGCGGCAGGGCGGCTACGAGGTGGGATGGAACGGAAAAGGTATCGGAGGCCACCTCCCCGCTCAGCGTTCCTCCCGCCTGCACCTCCTGCGCCTGCACCTCCTGCGCGCGCACGACGCGCAGGCCCGCGCGCATCTCTGCCGCAGCCAGCGCTTTGCGCGCGGTTGCAAGCTTATCCATCAGCCACCCCCTTCGAACACATGTTCGATACCCATCTTAGGAGCGGCCTCCGACAAAAACTAGCCGCCGGGAAGTCCCAAGCCGCACGCACGGGCCAGAACCTGCCCACCTGTGACCTACTTCGCATATGATGGGGCCATGAACCTCGAACGACCCCTCGCGCCAGATCCCTACGAGCTTCTTCCCGCAGTCCCCTCGTTCACGCTGACAAGCCCCACGCTCACCGATGGCGGCGTCATGCCAGAATTCCACCTCGGCTTCGCGGACAACGTCTCGCCCGCCCTCGAGTGGTCCGGCTTCCCGCCAGAGACCCAAGGTTTCGCCGTCACCTGCTTTGACCCCGACGCGCCCACGCCCTCGGGTTATTGGCACTGGATCGTGCTCGACCTCGCGGACATCACCTGCCTGGAGGAGGGCGCCGGCCAGCATGACCTGACGCTCCCCGGCGCGGCGAGCCACATCCGCAACGATGCAGGCGAGTTCGCCTACTACGGGGCCGCTCCCCCGCCGGGCGACGTGCACCCGCACCGTTACATCTTCGTGGTCCATGCCCTCGATGTGCCTTCGCTCGAGCTTGACCCGGAGGACACGACGCCGGCTGCCGCGGCCTTCCACACCGTCTTCCATACGCTGGCGCGCGCTCGCCTCACGGTGACCTACCAGCGTTAGGTTCGACCAGTTGAACACCCGCGCTACACTGGGCGGGTGCTCAACTTCGTTTTCCATGAACCTAAGATCCCCGGCAACACCGGCAACGCCATTCGGCTGGCCGCCTGCACGGGCGCGCGATTGCACCTTATTGAGCCGCTCGCCTTCACCTTCGACGACGCGCACCTAAAGCGCGCCGGGCTCGACTACCATGACCTGGCCGACCTCGTCATCCACAAGTCATGGGAGGACGCCAAGGCCTACTTCGGGCCCGACCGGCGGATCTTCGCCTTCACCGGCCACACGTCCAACAACTTCGCTGACGAATCCTACCGCGACGACGACGTGCTCCTGTTCGGCACGGAGCCGACCGGGCTGCCAGAATTGGTGCTTGATGATCCGCGGGTCACCAAGTGGCTCCGAATTCCAATGCTACCCGGCCGGCGCTCCCTCAACCTGGCCAACGCCGCCTCGATCGCGGTGTACGAGGCCTGGCGTCAGCTAGGATTTACCTCCGCTTCGATGTAGAGCGCGCCCCCGCAACGAGCGTCACTCCCAGGCCGGCCAGCCCCACAGCCATCGCCGCGAAGGGCAGCGAGAAGGCGCCGGTGTTGGCCAGAACGGCCGGCGGGGTGCTCGGCTTCGGCTCGGGCGCCGGTACCGGAGTCGGTTCTGGCTTCGGCTGCGGAGCGGGAGTCGGTGTCGGCTCAGGTGTCGGCTCCGGCGTGGGCTCCGGCATGGGCTCGGGTGTCGGCTCCGGCATGGGCTCGGGTGTCGGCTCGGGTGTCGGCTCCGGTTCCGGTTCGGGCTCAACGAACACCGTCTCATCGGGCTCGAAGAACGGCATGGCTACGTTATCCTGCGGCAGGCCGGCGAAGTCGCCGTCGTCGCGGAAATGGCCGTCCACCACCACGGTGTACCAGCCGGGGCTGGGCTCGTGGTCGAAGACCACCTCGTACGTGCCGGGCTCGATGACGCTCAAGCTCACGGTTTCCGCAGCCTCCACGCCGTCCGGCACGACCTCTTGCTCTTCGAGCTGCTCCTCGAACGGCCCGTAGAGGCGCGCGGTGAGGTCAAAGGTGGCGGGGATGCGCTCGACCTTGGGCCACTCATCGGCGCTCACGGTCACAAGATCGCGGATTGCGCCCGAGTCCTTGATGGCCGCCTTGGTCGAGATGCTCACCTTCGTCTGGCTCGGCGCGTTGCGCAGCACCGCGTTTTGCTCGATCGCGCCGCGTTCGCCGCGCATATGCAGGTCCTGGGCCACGGAGTGGTGGCCAGTGGCGAACGAGTGGCCGGGGATCTTCGAGTAGGTGACCTTGAGCGTTACCTCACCGAAGGCCGGCGCCGTGACCGCGAAGCTCTGCTGCTCGGCGCCCGTGGTGCCCGTGAGCACGGCCTCTCCCGTCGATTCCCACGTGGCGCCCGAAAGCTCAGCGCTAAACGGCACGCCCACGAGCGGCACGCCAGCCTGGCCGATCACCGTAAAGCCGCTCAACTTGCCGTCGGCGAAGGTCAACTCTCCGGCCTTGTGCGGCCCGGCAATCTTTGCCGCTATCTCCAGTAGCTTGCGTGCCTGATCCTGCCACGCCTTCTTCGACGTCGAGGCGATCCCGCGCGAATCGGCGGTCAGCTCGTGGACGGCGAGAGTGAAGGCCTCGGGCGCGATCCCCGCCACGGCCTCGGTGCCCCATAGGTCGAACATCGCGGCGACCTTGCCGGTGTCGGAGGCACTGATCGAGGTTTTCCACCCCACCTCAGTGCCCTGCTGCGTGTAGGGCTCCCCGGCGCGGGTGAGGCTTCGGGATTCGAAGTCGGCCTTCTCCATGCCGGGCTGGTAGCTGAAGTTCAGCTGGGTGTCACCGGTGCAGATGGCGATCGGCACGTGCGGGCTCGACAGCGCTCCCCACCGGCTCGGTTCGGTTGCCACGCGCGTCCAGCTCTGCTCGCCTGCGACGGCGAACGGAACGAAAGCGAAAAGTGCGGCTGCGAGGATAAAAATAAATGATCGACGAATGATGGTGTCCATGTTTCTCCCTTCGACGAGACCATCATGTCGAGAATCGCAAGACGCCGTTTTTGCAAAGTGCCCAAATGTGGATAGAGCGTGCACGAACGGAATTGTGCATAACTTTTTTGAAGAAAACCCACGCCGGGTATACCCCGCTGACCTGCGCCGGGTAAACACGGACCATGTTCGCGTGACCGAGTATTCCCCCGCCGAACGCGCCTTTGCCTCCACCTTCGCCAAGACTCTCATCGAGCGCCGCAGGCGCATGGGGCTCACCCAGGAGCAGGTGGCGCTCGCGGCGGATATCAACCGCAATCACTACCAGCTCATGGAGCACGCCCGCGCCGACCGGCGCACGAACAGCCCGGCCAACCCGCGCATGAGTACGCTCATCAAACTCGCCAAGGTCTTCGACTGCTCCGTACCCGACCTCCTCGAGGCCGCCCTCGCCGATTACCAGGCAGTCGAGGATCGCAGCTAGGGCCGTAGCGCCCAGGCCGCCAACGCGCTCGTGGCCGCCACGTTAAGCGAGTCCACCCCGCCGGCCATAGGGATCGTCACCACGTAGTCACTCTTCGCCAGCGTCGCATGCGCGAGCCCGTCACCCTCCGCGCCGAAGATCATCGCCACCTTCTCCGCGGCCATATCCGCTGCGAACTGATCGAGCGTCACCGCGTTATCCGACAGCGCCAACGACGCTGTTACCCACCCCGCGTCGGCAAGCGCGGCGATCGCGTGAGGCCAGCCCTCGATCCGGGTCCACGGCACCTGGAAGACCGTGCCCATCGACACCTTGACCGAGCGCCGGTAGAGCGGATCGGCGCAGTGGTCGGTGACCAGCACGGCGTCGACCCCGAGCGCGGCCGCCGAACGGAAGATCGCACCCACGTTCGTATGGTTGACCAGGTCCTCCAAGATAAAAATCCGCCGGGCGTCCGGGCACTGCGCGAGGAACTCCCCCAGCCCCTGCAGCGCGGGCCGGTTCATCGAGGCGATCGCGCCGCGGTGTACCTGGAAGCCCGTGAGCTCGGTCAGCAGATCCTCGGGCACGATGAACTGCGGCACGTCGCCCGGGAAGAAATTGGCCAGGGACTCGATCCACCTTTCGGTCATGACAGCGGCGCGCGGCGTATGGCCTGCGGCCACGGCGCGCCGGATAACCTTGTCCCCCTCCGCCAGGTACAGACCGCGCTCGGTCTCCAGCTTCTTGCGCAACGCCACGTCCGTGAGGCGAAAGAAGTCATCGAGGCGCGGATCGGTCAGGTCATCAACGTAAGTGAGCACGGATCATACTTTGCCACACCGCCCGGGTACACAAAAGGTGGCCACCTCTCGGCGGCCACCTTTCGCTGTTGCTTACTCGCCTCTCTGCTCCGGCATATCCGGGTGCTGGCCGAGCTCGGCGCGCGGATCGAACGGCTTACCCGAGTGGGTGCCGGATTCCTCCGCCTCCGACGACGCCCGGGTCGCCTCGCCGCGGGCGCTCGCCAGCGCCTCATCCACGTCCTGCAGGCTCGTGGAGGCAAGCGAATCGGCGATGTCCTCGTCCAGGCCCTCGAAGTTCACGGTGACCGGCTCGTCCCCGCCACGGCCGGTGAAGCCCTTGGTGACGGCGTCGAGAGCGGCGGTGAGTTCGGTGGGGACGATCCACAGCTTCGAGGACTGCGAATCGGCGATCTGCGGCAGGATCTTCAGGTACTCGTAGGACAGCAGCTTTGGATCGGCGTTGCCGCGGTGGATGGCGTCGAACACTTGGAGGATCGCACGGGATTCACCCTGGGCCTCGAGGATTGCCGACTGGGCCGCGCCCTCGGCACGCAGGATGGCCGACTGCTTCTCACCCTCAGCGGTGAGGATCGCAGACTGCTTGACGCCCTCGGCCGTGAGGATCGCGGCGCGGCGGTCGCGCTCGGCCTTCATCTGCTGCTCCATGGCCGACTGGACGGTGGCCGGCGGGTCGATCGCCTTCAGCTCCACGCGCGAGACGCGGATGCCCCAACGGCCGGTGGCCTCGTCGAGAACGCCGCGTAGCTGGCCGTTGATCTGGTCGCGGCCCGTGAGCGCCTGCTCCATGTCCATCGAACCGATGATGTTTCGCAGCGTGGTCACGGCCAGCTGCTCGATGGCCGACATCGGGTCGGCGATCTCGTAGGTGGCGGCCTCCGGCTGCGTGACCTGGTAGTAGATGACCGTGTCAATGTTGACCACGATGTTGTCCGACGTAATCACGGGCTGCGGCGGGAACGGCACAACCTGTTCACGCATGTCGATACGCTGGCGGACCGAATCAAGGAACGGGATGAGGAAGTGAAGGCCGGGCCGGAGGGACTTGTTGTACTTTCCAAGACGCTCGATGATGACCGTGAAACCTTGGTGGACCTGAATGACGGACTTCGCAATGCCGACGACGACAAGCAGCGCCAGAATCGCGAGGAATGCGAGCAGAATCGTGTTTTCTGACATGATTCCTACTTTCTTTTCTAGGACTCGTTGCGGACAGGTGTAACGACCACGCGGGCGCCCTCCACGGACTGGATGACAACGGCCGAGCCCTCATCGATCGGTTCGCCGGCGCACTTCGCGCTCCAAACTTCACCGCCGATCTTGACGCGTCCGGCGTTAGCGGTGATATCCGACAGGGCCTGACCGGTCCTACCCGCGAGGGCGTAAACGTTGGATTCGCCGCGCGAGGAATCGTTGACGTGCCTGCGCGCCCACGGGCGCACGAAGGCGATACCGAGCGTAGAGATGATGCCAAAGACGACGATCTGTAACGCAAGGGCCGACGGCGACGCGAGGGAGACGAAAAGCGCCGCGAGCGTTCCGGCCGAAAACATCATGAACAGGAAATCAACGGTGATCGTTTCAACGATGAGCAAAGCTACCGTGATAATCGCCCAAATACCCCAGGCCATGGATAACCTCCTTGGTCAACTCCAGTATACGTGCAAGGCTGACGCTCGCGCCCGTCGAGCTACGACTGCCGCGCCCGTGCGGTGTAACGGCCGGCGTCAAGTGAGAGATCGACGTCGACACCGAACACGGACGACAGGGTCTTCGAGGTCATGACCTCCTCGAGCTCTCCAGCGGCGGCCACCTGCCCGTCCTTGAGCAGGAGGCCGTGGGTGAAGCCCTGCGGGATGTCCTCCACGTGGTGGGTGACGAGCACGATGACCGGCGCGTAGATGCCGCCCGCCAGCTGGGACAGCGAGGTGAGCAGCTGCTCGCGCCCGCCAAGGTCGAGGCCGGAGGCAGGCTCATCCAGGACCAGCACCTCCGGGTCAGGCATGAGAGCGCGGGCGATGCCCACGCGCTTGCGCTCCCCCGAGGACAGGGTGCCCCACCGCTGATCGGCAAGCCCCGCAACACCGAGGGCATCGAGCAGGCCGAGCGCCCGCTCGTCATCGAGCTCCTCGTAGGACTCGCGCCACGTGCCCACCATGCCATAGGCCGCGCTGCGCACGACGTTGAGCACGGTTTCGGCGTCGTTGATGCGCTGGTCGAGCGCCGAGGATGCAAGTCCCACGAGCGGGTAGAGTTCGGAGACGTCGGTGTGCCCCAGCTGTTCGCCGATGATCGTCACCTTGCCCGACGTCGGGTGCATCCGCCCGGAAATGAGGCGGATGAGCGTGGTCTTGCCCGCGCCGTTCGGGCCGAGCACTACCCAGCGCTCGCCTTCGTTGACCGACCAATCAATGCCATCGATGATGTGGCGCCCGCCGCGGCGGACAACCACGTTGCTTACCTGAAGTACGTCTCCCATATCAACCAGCCTAGTTTACGGAAGGGCCGGCGCGCTCGTCGCACGCCGACCCTCCTCGCGATTGGTCCGACTCTTAGCGGCCGAGGATGTCGTCGTAGAAGGCCATGGTCTTCACCGCAATGGATTCCCACGAGAAGTGGTCTTCCACGCGCTTACGCCCGGCCTTACCCATCTCCTTGGCGCGCTCCGGATCAGCGACCATGTCCGCCAGCGCCTGGCCCAGGTCCTTTTCGAACTTGTCCGGATAAAGCGGCGTGCCCGTGCCGTCCTGCTTCTGCTCGATCGGGACGAGAGTGCCCGTCACGCCGTGATCGATGCAGTCCGGGATGCCACCGGTGGCCGTGCCAACCACCGGCAGGCCCACCGCCATCGCCTCCAAGTTGACGATGCCGAGCGGCTCGTAAACGGAGGGGGTGACAAAGGTGGTCGAGCACGATTCGAGGGCCACGATCTTGTCATGCGGTAGGTGCTCGTCGATCCAGACCACGCCGGCGCGCGTCTTTTGCAGCTCCTCCACGAGCGCCCGGGTCTCTTCCAGGATCTCCGGGGTATCCGGGGCGCCGGCGCACAGGATCACCTGCACCTCCTCCGGCACGTAGCGCAGGGCGCGCAACAGGCCCGGCACGCCCTTCTGGCGCGTGATGCGGCCGACGAAGATGATCGTGGGCTGATCAGGATCCAGGCCGTAGGAGCGGAAGTACTCGCGGGCCTTGTCCCACTCCTCCTGCGTCTGCGGGGCCTTCCAGTCATCGAGGTCAATGCCGTTGTGGATCACCCGCACCTTGTCCGGATCCACGTTCGGGTAGGCGCGCAGGATGTCGTCACGCATGCCGTTGGAGACGGCCACGATGCCGTCAGCCGCCTCGTAGGCGGTCTTCTCGATCCAGGACGAGACCTCGTAGCCGCCACCGAGCTGCTCACGCTTCCAGGGGCGCAGCGGTTCGAGGGAGTGGGCTGAGATGACGTGCGGGATACCGTACATGAGCTTGGACAGGTGGCCGGCCATGTTGGCATACCACGTATGGGAGTGGACGAGGTCCGCCTCCCCCGTCTTGTCGGCGATCAGAAGATCCACTCCCAGCGTCTTGAGCGTGCCGTTCGCGTCGGCCAGCTCAACCACATTGGTGTACCCGTGGACGCCCTCCTCCTCGCGCGGGCCATCGAAAGCGTGGACGTGAACCTCTGCGTGTGCGCGAAGAACCTTCGCCAATTCGGTGACGTGTACGCCCGCTCCGCCATACACGTGAGGCGGGTATTCGCGAGTGAGCAGATCGACTCTCATCGGGTTTCCTTTCCTAAAGATGAACGCCTCTTTAAGCCTATCGTCAAAGCTTGGGCAATTCGTTAGAACGGACAAATTCGTCGGCCCAACCGGATATGGTTAGGAATATGAGATCAAATCCACGTGTACTTGCCATTGTCCTTGCGGGAGGCGAAGGAAAGCGCCTCATGCCGCTTACGCAGGATCGCGCTAAGCCGGCGGTCCCTTTCGGCGGCACGTACCGCCTCATCGATTTTTCGCTGTCCAACATCGTCAACTCGGGCTACCTGAAGATCGTGGTGTTGACGCAGTACAAGTCGCACTCGCTTGACCGCCACATTTCCAAGACGTGGCGCATGTCGAGCCTGCTGGGCAACTACGTCTCCCCGGTCCCGGCTCAGCAGCGCGTGTCGAAGGAGTGGTTCTCCGGCTCGGCGGACGCGATCTTCCAGTCGCTCAATATCCTCGACGACGAGCGGCCCGATTACGTCCTTATCACGGGCGCGGACAACATCTACCGCATGGACTTCTCCCAGATGGTCCGCCAGCATATCGACACGGGCGTGGGGATGACGATTTCCGGTATTCGCCAGCCGATTGAGATGTCCACGTCTTTCGGCGTGATCGATACCGATCCGAACAACTCGAAGATGGTCCGCCAGTTCCTTGAGAAGCCCGCTCAGGTGGACGGCCTGCCGGATTCCCCGAACGAGATCCTCGCATCGATGGGTAACTACGTCGTCACCGCTGACGCGCTTTACCAGGTGTTGCACGAGGACGCGGACAACCTCGAGTCCAAGCACGACATGGGCGGCGACATCGTGCCGAAGTTCGTGGAGAACGGCGACTGCGGCGTCTACGACTTCACGTTCAACGACGTGCCCGGCTCCACCGAACGCGATCGCAACTACTGGCGCGACGTCGGCACGATCGACATGTTCCACGAAGCGAACATGGACCTCATCTCGGTCAACCCGATCTTCAACCTGTACAACGACAAGTGGCCGCTCTACACCGGCTACACCGGCCTTCCGCCGGCCAAGTTCGTCTACGGTCACCGCGAACGCCTAGGCCACGCGCTCGATTCGATCATCGCCCCCGGCGTCATCATCTCCGGCGGCGAGGTCCTCGGCTCGGTGCTTTCCCCGCATGTGCGTGTGAATTCGTGGTCTTCGGTACGCGATTCGGTGCTGTTCGACGGCGTCAACGTTGGCCGCAACGCCACCGTGGTCGGCGCAATCCTGGACAAGTATGTCCAGGTGGACGAGGGCGCCCAGGTGGGTATCGATCACGAACACGACCGGGCTCGTGGCTTCCACATTTCCGACGGCGGAATCGTGGTGGTCCCGAAGGGCATGCGCGTCACGATGCACTAAGCACATCGGCAGAAAGTGGGGGTAGCCTCGGGCGCCCCCACTTCGCTGTTAGTGACATGGCGAGACGTAGATGTGGCGCGGCGACTAGCCTAGAGGCATGTTGCATCGTTTCTCGCTCGTGGCCCCGCACCCCATCCCGGCATCGTTGTGCCATCATGTGCGGCTGGCGATTGAGGATGTGACCTCCGATTACGACGCGCGGCCGGTCGCCACAGTTGGCCTGCACGCCCACACCTGGCTCTTTGACGGCCCAGACGAGGACGCCCCGGGTAGCTACGGTTCGCGCTACGCTTCCCGTGCCGAGTTCTACGACGAGCTGCGCGGCCCGGCGATCGCGCTTGCGATCGATTCGGCGCTCATCGCCGGCCCGATGGCGAAGGCCGGCCCGGCGGCGATCGTCACTGATGTTGACTCCACGTTCATTACCACCGAGGTCATTGAGATGCTGGCGGCCCATGCCGGCGCCGAGGAGGAGGTCCGGGCGGTGACTGAGGCCGCGATGCGCGGTGAACTCGACTTTGCCGAGTCCCTGGCCCACCGGGTGGCCAAGCTCGCCGGCGTGAGCGAGGGGGTTTTCGGCCACGTGCTGGCCGAGGTGCAGCTGACCCCGGGCGCGCAGAGGCTCGTCAGGGCCGTCCACGCCCGCGGGGGCAGGTTCGGCCTGGTCTCGGGCGGCTTTACCGAGGTGGTCGGTCCGCTCGCGGAGCGCGAGGGGATCGACCGCTTCGTCGCGAACGGCCTCGAGGTCGAATCCGGCGCTCTCACTGGGCGCACCTACGGCCCGGTCATCGACAGCGCCGCCAAGGTCGCCGCGATCGAGGGCTGGGATCGCGAGTGGGGCATCGAACAGGATATGGTGCTGTGTGCCGGGGACGGCGCGAACGACCTGCCGATGATGCGACGCGCGGGGCTCGGCGTGGCCTTCCAGGGCAAGCCGATCGTGCGCGAGCAGGCCGACTGCGCGGTCAGCTTCCCGCGCCTGGATGCGATCGCGGCCCTCGTGGGGTGGGACATCGATGCCTAGTCCCATGTGTCCATTGCGTTTCGGGGAGCCGTGCACCCTGTGCCAGCTCTACGTGACGGGCCCGGAGGATTGCCAGACCGTCAAGCTCGTCATGGAGGATCCGGAGCTGCGCGCGGAGTGGGCGGCGCGCCGGGCCGAATACAACCGCGCCAAGCGGGGAGGCTCGACACAACCCCGGAACGTGGACCCACCCAGACCCATATAGCAATCGGCAACCGGTATATTCCAGAAAACTGTCGCGCCGCGACCCGCCCTACCTCGGTACCGATCTGCCCAGCGTTTAGCTATTGCCGCAGGACACTGGAGACTCTCTGCGGCATGACACAACGGACAGCCCAGCGCCGATCGCAGCCCCGAGGTTGAAGATCCACAGGAATCCCGTGGGCGCCAAGGCCATGATGCTAAAACCGACGACCATTGCCCACGGCGCGCTCTTGATCCACCCTGCACATACTGTGATCGCGCCGGCAACAGCCGCGATAACGAACGGGTAGAGTTCGGTGGTTCCGCCCTGGTAAATAAATGCGACGTACGTGCCGTAGGCAACACCGCCGAGCCCGAAGAGGAAGGCGATTGCGAGAGCGACGTTGAGTTTCATAGTATCGCCCTTCACCACGTACTAGAACTACTGGTCTTTGATGCCGTCGCCATATGCGTGCCGGGACAAGCGCGGCTTTGCCAAAATGATACCCAATGTGCCCCATTGAACTGAGAAGTGTGCGTATTGCGAAGTTCAATGGCCTGCCATCTTGAGGTGGCATTACACCAGAGCCAATCGGTATGGAACGTGCCCGAAGATCTACCGACCACAGTCGATGATGGCGTCCTATCCAGACGTGTAAGGGGCGGCTTGTTAGCGTGATTCCATGGCACACCGAATCATCTGTAGAGCCTGAATACCGCCCACGCTCGTGACGATGCATACGCCCGTCCCGTAGCTCTCAGGGCTACGCCTTGCGTTGCTACATCGGCGCCCGGATGAAGGCCTGCAGCGGGAGCGAACCAAGGGATAGCTCCTCCCACGCGTGACCGCCACCGAAGATCGCCGCCCCCGCCGTCGGGAAGCCCGAAGCGAAGCCGGCCTCGCCCACCCGGTCCCACAGCTGGTAGGACACGGCGGACATGGTCGGCTCGTGCCCGACCACCATGACCACCCGCCCATTTGCCGCCACGCGTAGCAGCTCCACGACGTCGTCCCCGCCGGCCGAATACAGGCTCGGCTCCACGAAGCGTTCCTTGACGACCAGTCCGCCCGAGGTCAACGACTCGAGGGTCTGGAGGGTGCGGGCGGCATCGGAGACGAAGAGCTGGTCGACCTCACCCACGGCGCGGTCGATCGCTCCCCCGACGAAGCCGGCCTGCCGGCGTCCGTGGTCGGTGAGCGGGCGGGCGTGATCGGGCGAGCCGTGTCCGGCCTTAGCGTGGCGCATGATGATGAGCATGGCTCCAGCCTAAGCCAAGGAGATGAGGTCGATGTAGTCATCAGACCACAGGTCCTCATCCCCGTCGGGCAGGAGGAGCACGCGCTCGGGTTCGAGCGCGCTGACGGCGCCCTCGTCGTGGGTGACGAGCACGACCGCGCCCTCGTACTTGCGCAGCGCGTCGAGGATCTTCTCCCGGGAGGCCGGGTCGAGGTTATTGGTCGGCTCGTCGAGGAGCAAGACGTTGGCGCCGCTGGCCACGATCGTGGCGAGGGCCAGGCGCGTCTTCTCGCCGCCGGAGAGGACGCCGGCGGGCTTGTCGGCGTCGTCGCCGGAGAAGAGGAAGGAGCCGAGCACCGTGCGCACGTCCGTGTCCGTGAACTCGGTGGGCGCGGCGCGGCGCATGTTCTCGTACACGCTGGCGCCGGTGTCGATGAACTCGTGTTCTTGGGCGTAGTATCCGAGCTTGAGGCCGTGGCCGTCCTGGACCTCGCCTGTGTCGGGTTGCTCGACCCGGGCGAGCAGGCGCAGCAGCGTGGTCTTGCCGGCGCCGTTGAGGCCGAGGATCACCACGCGCGAGCCGCGGTCGATCGCGAGGTCCACGCCCGCGAACACCTCGAGCGAGCCGTAGGACTTGCTCAGCCCCTCGCCGCGCAGCGGGGTCTTCCCGCACGGCGCTGGCGTGGGGAAGCGCAGGTTCGCCACCTTCTCCGCCGCGCGCTCGGCCTCCAGGCCCTCGAGCATGCGCTCGGCGCGCTTTTCCATGTTCTGCGCCGCCACGGCCTTCGTGGCCTTGTAGCGCATCTTGTCGGCCTGGGCCATGAGGGCCGCGGCCTTCTTCTGCGCGTTTTGCCGTTCACGACGCCGGCGCTTCTCGTCCGTCTCGCGCTGGAGCACATACTTGTCCCAGCCCATGTTGTAGATGTCGAGCGTGGAGCGGTTCGCGTCCAGGTACCACACCGTGTTCACCGTCTCCTGCAGCAGCTGGACGTGGTGGGAGACGATGACGTAGCCGCCACTATAGGCCTTGAGCCAGTCGCGCAGCCATAAGATGGAATCATGGTCGAGGTGGTTGGTCGGCTCGTCGAGCAGCAGGGTCTCGGCGTCGGAAAACAGCACGCGGGCGAGCTCGACGCGCCGGCGCTGGCCGCCCGAGAGGGTCTCGAGCGGCTGGTCGAGCACGCGGTCGGGAAGCCCGAGGGCGGCGGTGATGCGGGCGGCCTCCGAGTTGGCGGCCCATCCCCCGGCGGCGGTGAACTCCGCGTCCAGGCGCACGTAGCGTTCCATCGCCTTTTGCTGCTTGGGGCCGGTGAGGGTGGACATCTCGCGCTCGGCACGGTTGATCCGGGCGATCATCTTCTCAATCCCGCGCACCGACAGGATCCGTTCGCGCGCGATCTGCGTAAGGTCCCCCTCGCGGGTGTCCTGGGGCAGGTAGCCGACCTTGCCGCGCCGGTGGATCGCTCCCCCGCGTTCGACGACGTCGGAACTCGCCTCCTCGCCAGCCAGCAGGCGCAGCAGCGTGGTCTTTCCGGCGCCATTTCGCCCCACCAGCCCGATCCGCTTGCCGCGGTCGACGTTGAGGGAGACCTCGTTGAGGAGGACGCGCTCGCCGATGCGCATGTGAACGTTGAGTCCCTGAATCATTACCCCAGTCTAACGGGAGCGGGCTTGCGCGCCCGAGTCAGTACTTGTCGGATGGGCAGGATAGACTCGTGGCAAAGAACACGAAAGGGGCCTGGCATGACCTTCAATGACAACGCTCAGCTCAACACGTCCGGGGTGAGCAGGGGCCGACGCGGCGCCGCAGTTGGCGGAATCGGAGGCTTTGGCCTGGTGGGAGTGGTCATCTACTTCCTCCTCACCGGCACCCTGCCCGATTTCGGCCAGTCCTACCAGGCACCCGTCCAGAGCGAAGACACGTCGGCAAGCCTGGAGCAGATGTGCCAAACGGGCGCAGACGCCAACAAGTACGTGGAGTGCCGCATGGTGGGCGGGAAGAACTCCATCGACGACTTCTGGGGCCGCCAGACCCCCGAGGAGCTGGGTATCCGCTACCGCCCGGCCTCGCTCAACCTCTTCTCCGGCCAGGTCTCCACCGCGTGCGGCGCGGGATCATCGCAAACCGGGCCCTTCTACTGCCCGGGCGATCAGACGATCTACATCGACGTCACGTTCTTCGACCAGCTCGAAAGCCTTGGCGCGGACAACGCCCCGCTGGCCCAGCTTTACATCCTTGCCCACGAATACGGCCACCACATGCAGCTGCTGACGGGCGACTTGAACAAGATCGATCATCGCTCCAGTGGCGAGGACTCCTCTATGGTCCGCTCCGAGCTGCAGGCCGACTGCCTGGCGGGCGCCTGGATCCACAACGCCGCCACCACCACCGATGCCAACGGCAATACGTTCATGAAGCAGCCCACCCAGGAGGAGTTGCGTGCCGCGCTGAACGCCGCCCAGGCCGTGGGCGATGACCGGATCTACGAAAACGCGGGCCTGCAGGCCAACCCGGACAACTTCTCCCACGGCTCTGCCGAGAAGCGCATGGAGTGGCTCACCCGCGGTATCAACGGGGGCACATACGAAACGTGCGACACCTGGAGCGTCGCACATCCGTAAAGCGTCTACTTGACGATCGAGATCCCGGTCGCCTCGGCGGCCTCTTCGAGTGAGCCAAGGTTGACCACGTCGGTGAATCCTTGCTCCTCCATGTGGGCCTTGGCCTGCCCGGCGCGGTTGCCCGAGCGGCAGTAGAGCAGGTACTGCTCGTCCTTATCGAGCTCCGCGATCCCCGACGCGAATTCCCCGGAATTCCAATCGAGGTGGAGGGCGCCATCCAGGTGGCCGGCGTCGTACTCCTCGAGGGTGCGTACGTCGATCACCACGGCGTCGCCCGAAAACTCCTCCGAGGTGATCGGTGAATTGGACGAGCAGGCGCTCAGGCTCAACATGAGAGCGGCAAGAGCCGCGACGCGTCTCATACGTTGAAGCCTAGGGCTCGCAGCTGGTCGCGCCCGTCGTCGGTGATGCGCTCCGGGCCCCACGGCGGGAGCCACACCCAGTTGATCCGGAGGTCATCCACGAGCCCGGCCACCGCCTGGCGCGCCTGCTCCTCAATGACGTCAGTGAGCGGGCATGCGGCTGAGGTAAGGGTCATGTCCGCGATCGCGGTGTTGCCATCGATCGTGACGCCGTACAGCAGGCCGAGGTCAACAATGTTGATGCCCAATTCGGGGTCGATGACGTCGCGTAACGCTTCTTCGATGTCTGCGACGTTCGGTGGTGTCTGAGTCACTGCCATCTCCTATTCTTGGCCCTACTCGAGGGCCTGGTCCGTTGCGTCGCGCAATGCCATCCATCCCAGCAGCGCGCATTTGATTCGCATGGGGAACTTGGACACGCCTTGGAAGGCCGAGGCGTCCTCGAGCAGGTCGGCGTCCTCGTCCGAGATCGCCCCGCCCTGCTGGTCCATCATGTGGCGGAAGGTGTGGTAGAGCAGGTCGAATTCCTCCACCGTCTTGCCGTCCACGAGCTCGGCCATGATCGAGATTGACGCCTGCGAGATCGAGCACCCGTGCCCGTCCCAGGCCAGGGCGATCTTGCCGTCCTCGATGTTGACCTGCATGGTGACCTGGTCGCCACACGTGGGGTTGACCTGGAAGGATTCCCCCGCCGGGTCGGTCAGGCTCCCTTCGCCGTGGCGTTCGCGCGCGGCGTCGAGAATGATCTCCTGGTACATCTGTTCGAGTTCGTTCATCGCCTCAATCCTTTAGTCCAAAGAACGAGCGTACACCGGAAAGTACCTCGAGGAACACGTCGACTTCTTCCGCCGTGTTGTAGGGCCCGAACGACGCGCGGCTGGAGGCGTGAACTCCGAAGTGGGCGTGGACGGGCTGGGCGCAGTGGTGGCCCACCCGGATCGCGATGCCCTTCGAGTCGAGCACCTGGCCGACGTCGTGCGGGTGGACGCCGTCGACGTCGAAGCTGACGATACCGAGCCGGTCGCCGGCGTCGGTGGGGCCAAGCACGCGCACGCCCGGGATCTTCGCCATTCCCTCGAGCGCGCGGGCCGTGAGGGCGGCCTCGTGCTCCTCGACCCTGTCCATCCCGATATTCATGAGGTAGTCGGCGGCCACTCCCATGCCCACGGCCTGCGCAACCGGCTGCGTGCCAGCCTCGAAGCGCGCCGGCGGCATCGCGAACGTGGTCTTGTCCATGGTCACGATCTCCACCATCGACCCGCCCGTGAGGAACGGCGGGAGCGCCTCGAGCAGCTCCTTGCGCCCGTAGAGCGCGCCGATGCCGGTGGGGCCGAGCATCTTGTGCCCGGAAAAGACGGCGAAGTCCACATCGAGTGCGTGGAAGTCCACCGGCATGTGCGGCACCGACTGGCACGCGTCCATGACGACGACCGCGCCCACGCCCCGCGCCAGCTCCACGATCCGCGCCACGGGCGCGACGACGCCGGTCACGTTGGCCACGTGGGCGTAGGCAACTACCTTCGTGCGCTCATCGACGATCCCGTCGGCAATCCCGCGGTCGACGTCGATCCGCCCGTCCTCCGTCAGCTCGAACCAGCGCAGTTCGGCACCGGTGCGCAGGCACAGCTCCTGCCACGGGATGAGGTTGGCGTGGTGCTCGGCGCGGGTGATGACGATGTTGTCGCCCTCCCGCAGCGTCATCCGCTCCTGGGCCCGACGCAGCTTCTCCGCGTGCTTGCGCCCGCCGCGAATCACGGACTCCCCGCGCCCGCGCGAGATGTCGTCGAACGCGTAGGCAACGAGGTTGAGGGCCTCGGTGGAGTTTTTCGTCCACACGATCTCATCCGTATCGGCGCCGACAAAGCGCGCCACCGACGCGCGGGCCCCTTCGTAGGCCTCCGTGGACTCGGCGGCCAGCTGGTGGGATCCGCGCTTGACCGCGCCGTTGTGGTGCAGCTCCTGGCGGTCGACGGCGTCGATCACCACCTGCGGCTTTTGCGACGTGGCGCCAGAATCAAGATAAACGAGGGCCTCCCCGCCCTGCATACGACGTTGCAGGACGGGGAAATCCTCTCGCGGAGCAACAGAGTGCATTACTTCTCGAAACGCTCGTAACCCTCGGCCTCAAGCTGATCGGCGAGCTCGGGGCCGCCCGAGAGCGCCACGCGGCCGTCCACGAACACGTGCACGTGATCGGGCTTGATGTAGCGCAGGATGCGGGTGTAGTGGGTGATGAGCATGATGCCGTTGCCGTTGGTGGCATGGACACGGTTGACGCCCTCGGACACGAGGCGCAGCGCGTCGATGTCGAGGCCCGAGTCGGTCTCGTCCAGGACGGCGAATTTCGGCTTGAGCATCTCCATCTGGAGAACCTCAAGGCGCTTCTTCTCACCGCCCGAGAAGCCGACATTGACGTCGCGGCCGGCCCACTCCTTCTCCACCTTGAAGTTCACCATCGCCTCATCCAGCTCCTTGACCCACTGGCGCAGCTTGGGGGCCTCGCCGTCGATCGCGGTCTTGGCCGAACGCAGGAAGTTCGTGACGGTCACGCCCGGCACCTCCACCGGGTACTGCATGGCGAGGAACAGGCCAGCCTTGGCGCGCTCGTCGGCGGTGAGCTCAACGATGTTCTCCCCATCGAGGAGGATCTCGCCCTCGGTGATGGTGTAGCTCGGGTGGCCCGCGATCGCGTAGGCGAGCGTAGACTTGCCCGAACCGTTCGGGCCCATGATGGCGTGGATCGCGCCGTGCTCGATCGTCAGGTCAACGCCCTTGAGGATCGGCTTGGGGCCCTCGGCGGTCTCAACGGACACGTGCAGGTTCTTAATTTCGAGAGTAGACACGAGTTTTCTTCTTTTCTCTTGAGGATCAATAGTTACAGCGTGAGGAGGACGCTTTCGCCGTCCACCCGCACCGGATAGGTCTGGATCGGCACGGTGGCCGGTGGGGAGAGCGGCTCGCCAGTTTCCACACTGAAAGCCGCGCCATGACGGGTGCATTCGATTTCGTCATCGAAGACCTCGCCCAGGGAGAGCTTGAAACGCCCGTGCGAGCACTGATCATCCATGGCGAACCAGCGCCCGGCCTCCGTGTGGATCACCGCGATGTCCTTGCCATCCATGGTGAATCCCTCCACGGTTCCGGGTGCCACATCCGACACGGAGCAGATTGGCCGTTCGCTCATTCGGCAAGCTCCAGCACGATGTCGAGTTCCTTCTCAATGGACTCCATGAGCTTGGACTGCACCGACTCCACGCCGATCTGGTTGATGAGCTCGGCGAAGAAACCGCGCACTACCAGCCGGCGCGCCTGATCCTCCGGGATGCCGCGCGAGCGCAGGTAGAACAGCTGCTCATCGTCGAAGCGGCCGGTGGCAGAAGCGTGGCCGGCGCCCTCGATCTCGCCCGTCTCGATCTCCAGGTTCGGCACGGAGTCGGCGCGCGCGCCCTCGGTAAGGACCAGGTTGCGGTTGAGCTCATAGGTGTCCGTGCCCTCGGCGTTGGGCTGGATCAGCACGTCGCCGATCCACACCGAGTGCGCGTCATCGCCCTGCAGCGCGCCCTTGTAGGTGGCGTTCGACTTGCAGTTGGGCTGGTTGTGGTCCACGAGCAGGCGGTTTTCGATGTGCTGGCCGGCGTCCACGAAGTAGGCGCCCAGCAGGTTGACCTCGCCGTTTTCGCCCCCGAAGTCCACCGACGTGGTGGTGCGCACCAGGTCGCCGCCGAGCGAAACCACGATGTGCTTGAGGTTGCCATCCCGGGCCACGTGGGCGCGATTGGAGGAGGTGTGGACGGCGTCGTCGTCCCAATCCTGGATCGTGACGAAGGTCAGGTGCGCGCCGGACTCGACGTCGATCTCGATACCTTCGGCGAGCCGCGCCGAGCCGACGTGGTTGACCACAACAGTGGCCTCGGAAAACGGCTGGGCATCGATGAGCAAGTGGAGGGCCGACACGTCCTTCAAACCGGAGCCGTTGATGGTCACCACGACCTCGCGCTCCAGCTTCGTATCCTTCGGAAGGGTGAGGACGTAGGCATCTTTCGAGCTGTTCCAGGCGAGGGCGGCCACGCGGTCCTCCGGGGGCATGATGCGGCCGAGGCGGTCGTCGTCGTGCGTCACCTTCTCCAGCAACGACGGCTCGGAGGCACTGATGGCCGGGAGCTCGCCGGAGACCTCGTCGGCGAAGAAGTCCTCCATGCGCTCGAGCGGGGTGAAGCGCCACTCCTCCTCCGTGCCCTGCGGGACCGGGAAGTCCCCCAGGTTAAAGGAGAGCAAACGCTCCGCTCGAGACGCTGCGGGTTGAATGGTAGTCATCAGCCAACGGATCCTTCCATCTGAAGAGCAATAAGGCGGTTAAGTTCGAGCGCGTATTCCATCGGGAGTTCGCGGGCGATCGGCTCGACGAAGCCGCGCACGATCATCGCCATCGCCTCTGTCTCCTCGATTCCGCGGCTCATAAGGTAGAACAGCTGATCGGCCGACACCTTCGACACGGTGGCCTCGTGGCCCATCTCCACGTCGTCGGTACGCACGTCCACGTACGGGTAGGTGTCCGAACGCGAGATCTGGTCGACCAGCAGCGCGTCACAGAGCACGTTCGACTTCGAGTGGCGCGCGTTCTCGTTAACCTGGACCAGGCCGCGGTAGGAGGAGCGCCCGCCGCTGCGCGCCACGGACTTCGACACGATCGAACTGTGCGTATTCGGTGCGTTGTGCACCATCTTCGAACCGGTGTCCTGGTGCTGGCCCTCGCCGGCGAACGCGATCGAGAGGGTCTCGCCGCGCGCCTGCTCGCCCATGAGGTAGACAGCCGGGTATTTCATCGTCACCTTCGAACCGATGTTGCCATCGATCCACTCCATGGTGCCGCCCTGCTCGACCATCGCGCGCTTCGTGACGAGGTTGTAGACGTTGTTCGACCAGTTCTGGATGGTCGTGTAGCGCACGCGCGCGTCCTTCTTGACGAAGATTTCAACGACGGCGGAGTGCAGCGAGTCCGACTTGTAGATCGGGGCGGTACACCCCTCCACGTAGTGGACCGAGGAGCCCTCGTCGGCGATGATGAGCGTGCGCTCGAACTGGCCCATGTTCTCCGTGTTGATGCGGAAGTAGGCCTGGAGCGGGATCTCAACGTGGACTCCCTTGGGGACGTAAACGAACGAGCCGCCCGACCACACGGCCGAGTTGAGGGAGGCGAACTTGTTATCGCCCAGCGGGATCGCGGTGCCGAAGTATTCTTCGAAGATCTCCGGGTATTCCCTCAAGCCCGTGTCGGTGTCCAGGAAGATGACGCCCTGCTCTTCGAGGTCCTCGCGGATCTTGTGGTAGACCACCTCGGACTCGTACTGGGCGGCGACGCCGGCCACCAGGCGCTGCTTCTCAGCCTCCGGGATGCCCAGGCGGTCGTAGGTGCGCTTGATGTCCTCCGGGAGGTCCTCCCAGGTGGTGGCGGTCTTCTCCGTGGAGCGCACGAAGTACTTGATCTGGTCGAAATCGATGCCGGTCAGGTCGGCACCCCAGGTGGGCATGGGCCGACGCTCGAACATCTTCAGCGCACGCAGGCGCTTGTTCAGCATCCATTCCGGCTCGTTCTTCAGCGCGGAAATGTTGCGCACGACATCTTCGTTCAGGCCGCGCTGAGCGGACTCAGCTGCCGGATCCTTGTCATGCCACCCGTACTGGTAATTGCCAATGGAGGCAATCGTTTCTTCCTGGGTCAAACCCTCGTTTGTACCCGGTGCGGTTTGGGTCATCAGTTTCCTTCCGAGACGCCGCCGTGGGGCGGTGTAGTTGTTGCGCGTTCCGTAGAGCGCGACGATCGCGAACGAGTTCGCAAATTCTTGGGTAGCCCGAGCGGGATATTCGTGGTGCACACGTGCCCGCCCGCGGCGATGGTGGACAGTCGTTGAATCGGGACGTCGAGGAGGCGCGCGAAGGCCTCGGTTTCTGCCTCGCACAAGAGCGGGTAGTCCTCGGCGCTCTCGTGGATTGGGCAGTGGCCCTGGCAGATCTGGATGGCCAGCGCGTTCGGCCCGCCGCGGCGCAGGGTGGCCACGTACCCGTCGCGGTTGAGGGCGTCAGTGAGCGCGGCAGCGCGGACAGCTGGGGTGGTGCCGGCGGCGTCGAGGATCGGCCCGTAGCGCTTGACGAGCGATTCGGCGCGCGCCTGAATGAAGGCCTCCAGGCCCTCTTCGCCCATGGCGTTGCGGACGAACTCGAGCGCGTTACCTGCCAGGTCGGAATATCCCTGGCCAAGCTGGCTCTGACCCTCGGCGGTTGCGACGTACTTGCGCGACGGGCGGCCGCGCCGGGCGTGAGCGCGCACCGGGGCGTCGTATTCTTCGATGAAGCGGTCCTCCACGAGCACTCCGATGTGGCGACGCACGGCCGCGGGGGTGAGGACGAGGATCTTGGCAAGTTCCCCGGCGGTAATCGGCCCGCGTTCGACGATCAGACGCAGAATCTGCCCGTACGTTCCTTGGTCATTCACTCGCTTCACCTCCTTGCGCCATTAAGAAACATGATCGTTGCTTTAATGTGAAATCTCAAGTCGACCCGCGGGCAGCGACACCGTACATATTCACATTCGCAGTGCGCGAAGAAGGCGCCAAGTAGCGGCCCTCATGCGAGAGCGGGCGCGCGCCTCGGGGCGTCGGAGCGCTAGTTCGTCAGCGGGAGGCGAACCTCGTCGTCGGCCTTGAGACCGCGGCTGAGGGAGACGTTCGCGGCGAGTATGCCCGCCACCAGGCTGGGGCTGGACAGCTCCTGGCGTAGCACGGCGTCCGTGACCGCATTCAGCCCGAACCACTCGACCACGATCTCGGCCTCCTCCTCTCGTCGCGTAAAGGACGGCGAGGGCCGGTGGGTGAGGTCGAAGGCGAGGAACACCCCCAGGTCCTCATCCGACACCCCGGGCGAGGTGACGAAGTTGATCACGCGGTACCAGGAGGTGGCCACGTAATCCGTCTCCTCCTGCAGCTCGCGGGCGGCCGTCAGCACCTCGGCCTCCCCCTCCGCATCCCGCAGGCCCGCGGGGATTTCCCACATGATACGCCGCGGCGCGTGGCGGTACTGGCGAATGAGGAGCACGTCCCAGTCCTCCCCCGGCGACTCCGAGGGGCGTAGCGCGACAATCGCCACGGCGTCGTCGTGATTCATCCACTGCCGGCGCGCCCGGTCGCCGGCCGCGAACTCGATCTCGTCGTCAAAGATGGTGAAAATCGGGCCGCGGAAGCGCTCCACACGGTCGGTGAGGCGGACGTGGCCCGGGGCGGGGATATCGCGCAGTTCAGGTTTCACTCTTCCAGCCTAGCGCGTGAGGCTGGCGAGCGCCTGGCGGTCGGTGGCGTACAGGGCCGCGGCGGAGGCTCCAATGATCACGACGCCGCCCGCGCACGCCGCGCCCAGCGCCGCAGGTATCGAGCTGCTCCCGGCGAGGACCCACTCGACGAGTGCCCAGGCACCCGCTCCTGCGAGGGCCACGACCGGGGCGAGGAGCAGGGAGCGGGCAATCCCGGCGAGGGCCTGAGGGCCGAGCGAGGCCCGGATCATGGCGAGCACCGCCACGCCGCCGACCGTCAGCCCCACTGACATGGCGATCCCGATCCCGGTGAGCGTTCCCGTGCGTCCACCCATCCCGGCCGCGTGCATGATCGCGAGGCAGACCACCACGGCGCCCCAGCCCACCGAGTTGGCGAGGATGACACGGCGCGCCTCCCCACGCGCGTAGAGCACCCGAACGCCGTGGTAGAGCAGCGAAAAGCCGATGAGGCCCACGGCCATCGACCGCATGGCGGCATCGAGCCCTGCGATGTCGCGCCCCACCTCGAGCACGATCTTCGCCGGCCGCGCAAGCACGATGAGAAGGGCCACGCAGACGATCCCCATGGCGAGCACCAAGCGCGTGGACTGGGCCACCAGCCGCTGCAGCTGATCCCCCATCGCGGCCGAGATCCGGGGGAAGGTGACGGTGGCGATGGGAACGGCCAGCACGGCATAAGGCACCATGAAGATGGCGTAGGCGTAGTTGAAGGCGGCGTACGTGCCCGAATCACCCGCGTGGTTGGCGCTGAGCATGATCGCGATGATGGCGATCTGCTGGGCGGCGAGCGCCCCGAGGCCGGCCGCCCCGAGGCGCAGGGTCTCGCGTCCCACACCCGACGGGAACGTGAAGGTTGGCCGCAGGCGCACGTACCGCCCTGCCACCGCGAGCTGGGGCAGGGAGAAAAGCACCACCCCGAGCGTCGTCCCCCAGGCCAGCAGGGCGACGTCGGCGCCCGTGAGCTCCCCGGGGTCGGCGAAGGCCGGCACCCGGGTGGCGTAGAGCAGGAACATCGCGGTAACCGACAGCGAGGACAGGAGCGGGGAGAGCGCGGGCCAGAAAAAGCGGTCGTGGCTGTGGAGCACGCCCGTGGCCACCACCGACAGCCCGTAGAGCGGCACCTGGACGCCGAACACACGTAGCAAGAGCGCGGCCAGGTGCTGGGTGGCCGGGTCGGCCTGGGGCAGGAGCAGGGCGGTGAGTGGGCCGGCGAGGAGCGCCACGACGACCGCAACGCCCGTGCCCACGCTCATAATCCACGTGGCGAGCGCGGAGGCGGTCTGCCCCACCAACCGCTTGTCCCCGCGCGTGACGAAGCGGGACAGGATGGGGATAACTGCGCCGGCCAGCGCGCCGCCGGCAGCCACTTCGAACAGCACGTTCGGCACGGTGTTTGCCGTGTCGTAGGCGGTGGCGATGGCGGAATCGGACAGGGCCCACGATTGGGAGAGCTTGCGCAGCAGGCCGAAGACGCGCGAGAAAAGCGTGAGGGCGGCCACCAGCCCGGCCGCCCCGGCAAGTGCCCGCCCCGAGCGCATCATGCCCGGCCCAGGTTATCGAACTCGCGTAGCACCGGCGTGTTCTCGATGACAGCCGAGAAGGAGACCTTTTCCGAGGCCGCGGTCAGCGCGATGAGCCCGGCAACGGCCGCGCACTTGCTCCGCATCGGCAACGCGGTGAGTGCCACGCCGAGGTGCGCGCCGATCGCGTTGGCGCCCAGGTCACCGAGCATCTTCTTCCCCAGCAGGTCCTCACGGATGCCCGCCTGCGCGGCCCCAAGTGAGACCTGCGCCAACGGCGTGGCCGGAAGGGCGGCGCAGGCTGCAAGTGAGGCAACCTTGCGGGCGCGGCCCGGGCGCAAATCGAGCAGATTGATAAAGTTGGCACTGAGCGCGATGAGGGCGGCATCCAGCGCCTTCTCCCCCGAGTGCGTGCCCGTAAGGGCCCCCGCGCCCAGCGCGCCCGCGCCGATCGCCGCAATCTTCAGCAGGCCCGAAGTCAGCTTACCCTCTTTCAGCGCGCCCAGGTGCCCGTGAAAACCCTTGCCTTGGGCGGGAAAGCGATCCTCCAGATGGTCATCGATGTAGCCCGCGCCGGCCGCGGCGAGCGTGGCAACAAGCGTAGCTGTCGACTGCCGCGCACCCGCCCGCATCCCCGTCACGGGACAGGGCAGCGCGGCCACCAGCGTGCCCGCCAGCAGGCCGGCCGCCGTCTCCAGACCGCCCGCCAGCGACACCTTCCGTCCGGCGAAGTTCGTCCGCTCCCAGCCCGGCAGCCGCCTCGCCAGCCCGTGGCGCGCCACGACACTACCGGCTATCGCGCCGGCCACACCCATCATGCGTTATCGGCTTCGTCCGACTCCCCCGCATCAGCGGGCTCCTCGGCAGGCTGCGAATCCTCGCTCGGCTCTGCCGCGGGCTCCTCGGCAGGCTCAGCAGGTTCGGCAGGCGCCGCCTGGGCGGGGGCCTCCGTGCGAGCTCCCATGATCGCCTGGGCGCCCGCGTCGAGGCCAAGGTGGACCAGCTGGTCTCGAAGCTCGTTCGCCACCGCGATCGCCGCGTTGATCTGGCCGACCACGGTGTCAGGCGAGTCGATCGTCGACACCGGCGCCCCGGCCTCGCGCAACACCTTCACCACGTCCGTGTCCGAGTTCGCCGCGCCCGCCACTGCGGCAGGCCCGCGCGTGCCGAGCTCGGTGACGAGCGCGCTCAACGTCTGGGTGGTGTACTGCTGCTGGGCCACCGCGTCGGCGTCGGCGTCGGCGGGCATGTCGACGTCGGGCGCGAAGACGAGCACCGCGTCAGCGGCCTCCCCCAGGCCGTCAATCGCAAGCATCGGCGTGTCCGTGCCCGTCATGAGACCGGCCAACGTGTCGTGCTTGGCGGCCCCCTCGCGCACGAGCGCGTTGAGCGCCTGCGCAAGCACCAGGTTTGTATCGGCGTCGTCGGCCACGCCCGGCACGTAGGAGCGGATCTGGTCGGAGAAGGTGGAGCGGAACGACGTCGTCGACGCCGCCGTCCATGCCTCCGTCACACTCGCCTGGCCGGTCACCTTGGCGCCCGCGAGCTCAAGCTTGGCGCGCGCCGCGCTCACATCGGCCTCCACCACGCCCGGTAGTACGACGATCGCCACAGTGCGGCCCGTCAGCGTGCCCTCCACCAGGCTCGGCGCGATCTCATTGAATGCCTGGTCCTGGGAGTCGATGGCCTGGGCGAGGTCCGCGTTTTCCTGCTTGAGGTTCTCGTTCGTCACGCGCAGGTCAGCCACCTGGCCCTGCAGCACGTTGCCGATCGAGTTCTGCAACGGCCCTGCTCCCAGGATGATCCCGATCGCGAGGGCGAAGAAGACGGAGATGAGCGAAACTAAGTGATACCTAAAATCAACCACGATGAGACCCTAAAATAGATTCTTGATCCAGATGATCAGATCAGACCACCACACGTTACTCAGGTCGAACGCGATCCGCCCCAGCTCCGTGGCGGACACCGCCGCGACCACGCCGGCCACCCCGGCGATGATTAGCAACGCGATCTGCCAATTCGAGATGCGCGACCTGTAGAGCCGGCTCACGCCGCGCGCGTCAACCAGCTTCGAACCGACCTGAAGACGGGTCAGGAACGTCGAAGCCATGCCCCGCCTGCCCTTGTCCAGGAAGTCCATGAGATTCGAGTGCGTGCCCACGGCAACCAGCATGCTGGCGCCCTTGCCGTCGGCCAGCAGCATCGCGATATCCTCCGACGTGCCGGCCGCCGGGAAGATCACGTGCTCCACGCCCAGGTCCTCCACGCGCTTCTCCCCCGGCGCGTTCCCGTCGCGGTAGGCGTGCACCACGACCTCGGCGCCCGAGCGGATCGCCTCATCCGACACCGAATCCATGTCGCCAATCACCATATCGAGCTTGTATCCGGCCTCGAGCACGGCGTCGGCGCCGCCGTCCACGCCCACGATAATCGGGCGGTACTCGCGAATGTAGGGGCGCAGCGTGCGCAGGTCTTCCTTGTAATCGTGCCCGCGCACCACGATCAGCACGTGGCGCCCCTCAAACTGTGTGCGCACGGCCGGCATTCCCGCGCCGTCCAGGATGAGGCTCTGTTCCTTTTCCAGGTACTCCATCGTGTTGTTCGCGAACGCCTTGAGCTGCACGGTCATCCCAGCCCGGGCCGTGGTTTGGTTCGCGTCGATGGTCTCCTGGGTCTGCACGTCGCCGTGGCTGATAAGCGTGGTACCGCGGTAAACCTCACCCTCGGGCGTAATGCGTAGCGAGTGGCCCTCGTGGATGTCCATGATCCCCGAACCCAGGTTATCGATCACCCAGATGCCGGCGTCGTGCAAAATCTGCGGGCCCATGTTGGGGTAGCGGCCCGAGGTGGACTTGGCGGCGTTCAGCACCGCGGCCGGCTGCTTTTCCACCAGGCCCTCGGCGGCCACGCGATCGATATCCTCATGGTCGATCACCGCGATCTCGCCTGGGCGCAGGCGTTTGACTAGATTCTTCGTGCGCGAATCGACCCGGGCGACTCCCGTGAGCTCCCCCGTTGCGATCTCCTCGACACGACGACGCTTAAACATCATGCCTTCATCATGACACAACAGCACCCGAAATGAGCTCAGCCGCGTGCGTGCGCGCCACCTCCGATTCGGCGTGCCCGGACAGCATTCGCGCCAGTTCCGACACCCGCTCCTCGCCCTCGACCACCACGACGTCCGTGGAGGTCGTCACGCCCTCGCTCTTCTTCGCGACCACGACATGGTGGTTCGCGTACGCCGCCACCTGTGCCAGGTGGGTGACGGTAAGGACCTGGCTGGCACGTCCCACCTTCGCCAGGCGCTCACCCACCGAAAGCGCCGTCTTTCCGCCGATTCCAGCGTCCACCTCATCGAAGATGAAGGTGTGGTCGGGGCGCGGGTCGGCATTGAGGGTGACTTCGAGGGCAAGCATGATGCGCGAGACCTCGCCGCCCGAGGCGGCCACGCTGAGCGGCAGGTCCGGGGCTCCGCGGTGGGCGCGCAGGAGGAAGCTCACCGAATCGATGCCGTGGCGCGCCGGCTCCTCTCGCGGCTCAACCGCAACGCTAAATGTGGCGTCTTTCATGGCCAGATCGTGCAGCTCGGCCGTGACCATGGCCCCGAGTTTCTCGCCCGCGGTGCGGCGGGCGGCCCGGAGCTTGCGACCGGCGTCCATGAGCGTCTTGTGTGCCGCGCGCACCTGCTCCTCGAGCTGTGCCAGGTGCTCCTCGGGCGCCGCGAGCTGGGCAAGCTTGGCGTCGGCCGCGCCGCGCTCGGCCAGGATCTCCTCGACCGTCATCCCGAGGTCACGCTGGAGGGAGCGCAGCTCGGCGCGCCGGGCGTGGATGGAGTCGAGCTCCTCCGGGTCGGCGTCCAGCCCCGACAGCTTCACGCCGAGCGCGTTCGTCACGTCCGAGGCCAGCAACGAGACCTCGCGCAGCTGATCCGATAGGGCGCCCAATTCAGCGTCGGCGTCGCGAACCTGCGCCAGCAGCTCGGCCGCGGCGTCGATCGCGCCGAGCGCCCCGGCGTCGTCGGAACCGGACAGCGCCGCGATCGAGCCCGCCATCGCCGAACGCAGGTCCTCAACGTTCTCGAGCACGAGCGCGCGGGCCTTGAGCTCGTCCTCCTCGCCGGCGCGCGGCTCGACGGCATCCACCCGCTTGACCAACGCCTCCAGCGCCAGCCGCTCGGCGGCCGCCTGGCGCATGTCCGCCTTGAAGTCCGCTAGCAGCTCCTCGCTCTCCCGCGAGGCCGCCCACGCCGTCTCGTAGCCTGCGCGGGCCGCGGCGAGCTTCTGCCCGCCGAACGCGTCGAGCGCGTGGCGCTGCTGGGCCTCCGAACGCAACTTGAGCTGGTCGGCCTGGCCGTGGACGGTGATGAGATGCTCGGCGATCTGCTCAAGCAGCTTGACCGGCACCGACTGCCCACCCGCATACGCGCGCGACCGTCCCTTCGCCGGCACGTGCCGCGCCAAGATCACGGCCGCCTCGTCGCCCTCGACGTCGACGACGCCACCCGCGTTTTCCACCAGCTCCACCACCGGCGAGTCGGCGCGGACCACGAAGGTGGCCTCGACGCTCGCAGCCGTGGCGCCCTGGCGCACCCGGTGAGGCTCGGCCTTGGCTCCCATGAGCAGGCCGAGCGAGGTCAGCGCCATGGTCTTGCCCGCGCCCGTCTCGCCCGTAATCGCGGTCATCCCGCGCGAAAGATCAACGTGGGCGGACTCGATGACGCCCAGATTCGAGATACGCAGTTCGTCGATCACGCCTCATCCTTTGGTCGGCGCCAGCCCTCAACCGGAAGGTGGAACTTGCGCACCAGCCGCCCGGAGAAGGGCGAATCGTTGAGGCGGGCGAGCCGCACGGGGTGGCCGCCCTTGACGGCCGTGATGAGCGAACCCTCCGGCGCCTCGATGTTACGCCGCCCGTCAAACCACACCACGGCGTTATCGGAGCGGATGTAGACCTCGAGCGTCGACTCCTTCGACACTACCAGTGGCCGGGCGAAGAGCGCGTGGGCCGCGATCGGGGTGAGTAGGAGCGCCTCCACGTCCGGCCACACGATCGGGCCGCCGGCGGAGAAATTGTAGGCGGTGGAGCCCGTGGGCGTGGACAGGAGCACGGCGTCGGCCTTGAACGAGGACAGCCCGCGGCGGTCCACCCCGATGTCGGCCTCGATCATGCGCATGTGCGGGCCCTTCTCCACCGAGGCCTCGTTCAGCGCCCAGTCGGTCTTCGTGGAGCCGTCGGGGAAGGTGACCGTGACGTCGATCGTGAGGCGGGAGTCAACCGTCCACTTGCGCGCCACCACCGCCTGGACCACCAGGTCAAAGGCCTCCGGGTCCTCCTCCGCGAGGAAGCCGACGTGGCCAAAGTTGATGCCGAGGATCGGTGTCTCGTACGGGCGGGCCAGCTCGGCGGCCCGCAGGATCGTGCCGTCCCCGCCGATGACGAGCAGGAGGTCGGCGTCGGGAAGGCGATCCAGGTCCTCGTCCACCCAGAAAGAGTCGGCGCCCGCGGCGGCGAGCCGGTCACGCGCGACCCGCGCCTCGTGGCGCGCCTCGTCCCGGCGCTCGTGCGTGACGACTCCTACGCAAACACTCACTGGCCCTCCCAACGCGCGCCGGCCGGCCCCGAGGCCACCGCGTCCTCGATGGCCGCCTCGAGCCGATCACCCAGGTCGGTCCCACCGGCTTTCATGTGCAAGAAGTATTCTACATTCCCCGCCGGCCCGGGTAGCGGGGAGGGCGCCACCGCGCATACCGCCAAGCCCGACTCGCGCCCCGAGCGCGCCACATTGAGTACCGTTTCGACATGATGGGCCGGGTCGCGCACCACCCCGCCCGCGCCCAGGCGTTCCTTGCCGATCTCAAACTGCGGCTTGACCATGAGCAGGAAGTCCGCCGTATCACTCGCACAGCGGGCAAGCGCCGGAATGACCAGGGTGAGCGAAATGAACGACAGGTCCCCCACCACCAGGTCCGGCGCCGGCGCCACGTCCTCGGGTTGGAGCGTGCGCACGTTCGTCCGCTCCATCACCACGACGCGCGGATCCTCCCGCAGCCGCCACAGCAACTGGCCGTAGCCGACGTCGACAGCGAGCACCTCACTCGCCCCGCGGCGCAGTAGCACGTCAGTGAAACCGCCCGTCGAGGCGCCAGCATCCAGCGCACGCACCCCCTTCACCCGTGGCGCGTCCGCGCCCAGGTAGTCGAGCGCGCCGATGAGCTTGTAGGCACCGCGCGAGGCGTAATCGTCCCGCTCGCCCTCCTTGACCACGAGCGGCAACGCCGGGTCCATCTGTCGGGCCGGTTTCGTCACCTCCATCCCGTCGAGATACACCCTGCCGGCATGGATGAGGTCCGCCGCCTCCGAGCGCGAACGCGCCAGCTTGCGGCGGACCAACTCGGCGTCCACCCGAATGAGCTTGGCCATCTACGCCTGCGCCCGATTCAGCCGGATCGTCAGCTCCTGGTGAATCTTCTCCAGGTCCGCGATCTGCTCCTCGCGCTCCTTGCTAGGGAGCGCCTCGAGGGTTTGGGCCACGTTGATGCGCTGCGGCATCGGGGTACTCATCAGCGCACGACCTTCAGCTCCGGCAGCCACGCCAGCTCCTCGCGCGGCGTGCCCTCGTCGATCGCGTGCCACACGGCCGCCACCGCCGCCCGGTACTCGTCGAGCGTGACGGTGGCCGCGGCATCGGCGTCGTTGATCACCAGACGGCCGGCCTCCAGGCGCGCCCGTGCCCCGCGGCACACGAAGTCCTCGCCCTCGGCGACGACGGCCGGGGCCGGCTCGCTCAGGTCCGACATGTCGATCGCCAGGTAGGTGGGGCGCTCGGAGTCGATGGCGAGCATGATGTCGCGCGCCTGGCTCACGCCCGTAAGTACGTGCAAGGACGGCAGGCCGCCCGCGTTCGCGCCCGCGATGTCGGTGTTGAGGCGATCGCCCACGCACAGCGGGTTGGCCGCCGCCGTCTCCTTCATCGCCAGGCGGTACATGTCCGGTGCGGGCTTGCCCGAGCTCAGCGGCTGGACCCCGGTGGCATGGATGACCGCCGCCACCATCGACCCACACCCCAGGTACTGCCCGCGCTCAAGCGGCAACGTCGCATCTAGGTTGGTGGCCACGTACAGCGCGCCGGCCCGGATCGCCAGCGCGGCCTCGGACAGCTCACGCCACGACAGGTCCTTCGACAGGCCCTGGATCACCGCGTCGGGCTGATCGTCGGCCGACTCCACCACCTGCAGGTCCGTGCGCTCCAGCTCGTAGAAGAGGCCCTCAGTGCCGAGCGGCAGCACCTTCGAACCGGGCGCCACGTGCTCGAGCAGCTGGGCGACGCCCGTGCGTGAGCTCGTGTAGATCTCCTCGTCTGCCGCCTCGATCCCCACGGCCTCAAGCTTCTTCGAGACCGACGGTGGGGATGCCATCGAGTTGTTCGTAATGAACGCCTGGCCCACGCCCTTGGCACGCGCCTGCGCGAGGCTCGCCGCCGCGTTCTCTACCGGGAGCGTGCCACGGTAGCACACCCCGTCCAGGTCGAGGAACAGGTAGTCGAATGCGTCAATCAGCGGCTTGTCAGTATTTCCCAGACTCATGCGTCCTCCTCATTCAGATCCAATTCCTGGTCCTCCTCGAGCGCGACGTCAAGGGCGTCACCGAAAAGGTCGTCCTGGACGAACTCTTCGTCCGCTTCTGCCTCCGCTTCGGCTTCTTCCGCGGGCGCCTCAGGCTCAACGACGTCGGCCTCAACAGGTGCGAGCTCAGGATCGACCAGCTCATCGCGCACGACCTCGTCGGCGTTATCCTCCAGCTCGTCGGCTAGCTCCTGGGCGAGTTCCTCCTCAAGCTCGGCCTCGAAGTCGGTCGCATCGTTAACCTCGACGGCCTCTGAGAGCTCCGAGTCCTCATCGGCCTCAGGATCCTCCACATCGGCGGACTCAGCCTCATCGGAGGAATCCGAGGTGGTGTCAGCTCCGGCGACGGGCTCGACATCGTCAAGCACGTCGTCGAGGTCAACCATGATGTCGCCACCCTCGCCCTCGTAAATCGGCGCCCAGGTGGCGCGCAGCTCCTCGGCCTCGTCCGCGCGGCCGAGCTCCTCAAGGCGGTCGGCCTTGATCAGCTGGACGCGCGCGGCAAGCTCCTCCGGCAGATTCTCCACGATGATTTTCTCCAGGACGGACAGGCCGCCCTCAGAGTTTCCGGTCTCCGCACGCGCGCCGGACGTCACCAGTGCCAACTCGATCTGTCCCTCCGCCTTAAGTCGCTGCAGCGGGATGCCCTCGATGAAGCGCAGCGCCTTCTCGGGCCGGCCCAGGCCACGCTCGGAATCGGCCTCAAGGGGAACGTGCGTGTAATCGTCGCTCATGCGACGGTAGGTGCGTAGCTCGCGCAGCGCTTCCGAGTAGCGCCCGGTAGCGTAGGCCGTAAGGCCGAGTGCCTCGCGCACAACATCGATGCGAGCCGCGCTCTTGTAGGCGGCACGTGCGTGCTCATAGGCGATCTCCGGGTCGATATCAAGCATCTCGCCGGCGTAAACCAGGTGGCGGGCAACGCGCTCGGCGTTGTCCTTGTTGAGCGAGCGTAGCTGCTTGCGTGCACCGGCATCGAGCGCGTCCGCCGTGATGGATTCAGGGATCTCAAGCCTGTCCTGCTCGACATTGCGGCGGACCTGCTCCTGATTGCCAGCCTCGTCGAAACGCTTCTCACGGCGCTCGGCTCGTTCACGATTCCAGTTGCCGTGCCGGCGGCCGTCGCGATCCCAGGACCCACGGCGGTCATTGCGATCGTTCCGGTCACGATTCCAATTACCCCGTCGATCATCACGGCGGTCATTGCGATCCCGACTCCAATTACCATCACGACGGTCGTTACGGTCTCGGTTCCATTTGCCACGATCATCACGCCGATCATCACGGAAAGAAGGACGACGATCCTCACGGCGCTCGGAGCGCTCATTGCGATCCCCGGAACCCCAACGATCATTGCGGTCGGCATTGCGGCTCCAGTTGCCACGTTTGCTACCGCGGTCATCTCGGTCCCAGTTACGACGCTCGCTGCGGTCGCGGTACCAGTTACCCTCGCGGCGGTCGTTACGGTCGCGATTCCAATTACCACGATCATCGCGCCGCCCCTGGCGGTCGTCGCGATCCCACGAACCACGCCGATCATTGCGATCATTACGGTCGCGGTTCCACGAGCCCTGACGGTCACGATCCGACCTAAAGCCTTGCCGACCTCCGGAACGCTTCGAGGCCGAGTTCCACCCAGAGGAACGGCGCTCGCCACGCTGGGAGTTGTCGGAGTTATCGTATTGAGACATAGATTCCTCACGGTTTAAGTTTTCAAACAACAGCATTCAACGCTTCTAGCCTACCGGAGATAGCGCCTGCGAATCCGATCGATCGCTGTAAGACGCATGACACCGGCTGCACGGTAGATCAGACGCTCGGCGGGTGCGGCAGCGTACACGGCGCCGCTTCGGAGGGTCAAGCTTGAGTCCTCCGCCGCGCCGTGACGACCACCAGAAGCATCCTGCCCAGCGCAAACCACTTCCTCAACGGGTCGCGATACAACTCGTGACTCTGGCACCTGCCAGACCCGATTAGAAAAAGGTAGCCCGATATACTCACGAGTTGCGTCGGGCTCGGGGTATGAAAAAGGAGAGGGGGCCTGGCCAATTATGACCAGACCCCCTCCCCTATCAAGTTTGGTGACGGCGGTGTCCTACTC
>NZ_KV793340.1:0-23668 GCF_001808465.1 Trueperella sp. HMSC08H06 | reverse complement strand
CAAGAAAACACGGTCAACACTTAAACCGAGTGGGCCTAATTCTTAGGCCACTCCAAACCCAAGACTCAAAGGGGATACTTATGGTGCTGTCAGACTCGACGTACTACGGTAGAGATCACAAGTGAGACCCGGAAACTAAAGAATGAATGAGGGCGCCTGGTGACCGCATCAAAGCAATTTCAAGTTCCTCCAGAGATTCACGTGGAAAGCGTTCGCGCTTTTGTGAGCGAGTGGGCAGAGATCACCAATCCTGAAAAGATCGAGCTCGTCTCAGCAGCGGATGACGCCAGGCTGCTCGAAGAGGCCATCGCCGCCGGCGAAATGCTGCGCGCAGGCAAAGGTCGCTACTACTCACGGTCACACCCGAAAGACACCGCCCGCACCGAAGAGCGCACCTTTGTCGCCACGGCTGACGAGGCGGATCGCGGGCGCTACAACAACTGGCGCCACTCAAGCGAGGTCAAACCGCTGCTGACGAGCCGCATGTGCGGCGCTTCGGCGGGTAAAACCATGTACGTGGTGCCGTACCTGATGGCCCCTCCCGGCACCCCGCTTGCGAACTTCGCGCTCGGAGTTGAGCTCACCGACGACCGCAACGTGGTGCTGCAGATGATCCGCATGGCCCGCGTCGGAATTGAGCACTTCGACGGTGTCAGCGACCAGGACTTCTTCGTGCGCGGTGTGCACGTCACCGGTGACCTGACCGCGCTACAGCAGGGCACCGACGCCGACGAGCGGATGTTTGTGACCGTCGCAGACGAGCGCACCATTTTGCACTTCGGCTCCGCGTACGGCGGCAACGCGCTGCTTGGTAAAATCGCCCACGGTCTGCGCCAGGCGTCCTACGACGGTTACGCCTCAGGGAAGTTCCTCGCGGAGCAGTTCCTGCTGCTTGGGATCCACGACCGTGAAACCGGCGTCACCACGCACGTGTGCGGCGGCTTCCCGAGCGCGTCAGGGAAAACCAACCTCGCGATGACGCTGCCGCCAAACGGACTCGGCGACCGCTACCGCGTTGATTTTTACGGCGACGACATCGCCTGGATGTGGGTTGACGACGAAGGGAAACTCCGTGCCATCAACCCCGAAAACGGTGCCTTCGGTGTCGCAAAAGACACCAACGAGGGTTCCAACCCCACCGCGATGGCGGCAATCGCTGAGGGATCGGGCACGATCTTCACCAACACCGCCTACAACGAAGTCACCGGCGAGGTGTGGTGGGAGGGTCTCACCCCCGAACCCCCGGCCGACCCGGCAGGGTGGCTCGACTGGACCGGCGCGAAAATCACCGACCGCACCGCCGAGCAGCAAAACGAACCGTGGGCGCACCCGAACAGCCGCTTCACGATTCCGCTGGAGCGCATCCCGAACCTCGCCGAAGACGTCTCCAAACCCGAGGGCGTGGTCGTTGACGCGATTATCTTCGGTGGCCGCACCCGCGATCGTGAACCGCTGATCCGCGCAATCGACAACCTTGTTGATGGCGTCTACGACGGGCTGACACTCGGCGCCGAGGCGACTTTCGCAGCGGACGGGCTTGACGGGCAGCTGCGTTACGACCCGATGTCGATGCGTCCGTTCTTCTCGTACTCCGAGGGTCGCTACGCCGAACACTGGCTTAAAGTGCTCGGGCAGCTGAAAGAGACGCCGATGTTTGCCCACGTCAACTGGTTCCAGCGCGAACCCGAAACCGGTCGTTACCTGTGGCCGGGCTTCCGCGAGAACCTGCGCGCGCTGAACTGGCTCACACAGTACCGCGACGGCAAAGTCAAGGGACGCAAAACCCCGATCGGCGTGCTCCCGCTTGTTGAAGAGCTCGACTTTACCGGTCTCGAAATCGACGCGGCGGATCTCGACAAACTGCTGCGGGTTGACGTTGAACGCTGGCTGCAGGAAACCGATCACCGCGCTGAGCACCTGCGCGAGCTGCCCGATATGCCGCGCGAAATCTGGGACGCACACGAGGCGCTTGTCGAGGCGTTGCGGGCCGAGGCGGCAACTGACGCAGGGGGCGCAGACAGCTAGCGCCTGCGCCACCGCGCGGCCGCGGCGACACAAAACTGCCACACAACAAACGAGGGGGAAACCGAAACGTGTTCGGTTTCCCCCTCGCCTTTGGGTTACGCGCCCGCGAAAACTAATCGCGGCTGGTTTTTTCGATCAGCTCAGCGAAGCGGTCAATGTATTTCTGCAGGAACTCAACGGTTGACTCGCGGGTGATCTTATCCCCGTCACCGAAAAGCTCAGGCGACTGCGACAGGAACACCTCGGGCTGGCCAAGCGTTGGCATGTCGAAGTAGGAAAGCGCAAGGCGCAGGTTCTTCTGCGACGAGTACCCGCCCATGCGTCCAACAGAGTGGCTCACAATTCCCGCCGGGAGTCCCTTCCACGCAACGTCGGCGTTGGGTTTCGACCCAATATCCACCGCGTTTTTCAGGCACGCCGGGATGGTGCGGTTGTTCTCCGGGGTCACAAACAGCACCCCGTCAGAGGCCTTAATCGTCTCGCGGAACTCCGTGTACTCCGCCGGCACCGGCTTGTCGGTGACCTCTGGGTCGTCGTAGTCGAAATCGTACAGCGGCAGGTCGCGGATCTCCACGATCTTCGCCTCGTACCCCTCAGGGAACATCGGAATCAGGTTGTGCGCAATCTTACGGGCAAAGGAGCCACGACGCAGGCTCCCAACAATCACACTCACGCGCTTCGTCATACGTTTCACTCTCTTTTCTCTATTTCAACTGTGGATCATGCACCGCGATCCGCGCCCTCATACGCCACAGACTCGCGCGGCGCGAGCTGCCGGTCGCTGCCCCAAGCCGAGCAGAACCGGCACTCGCTCACGAGGTCAAGCCTATGTTAACAATTCCGCGATTGCGAACCTCATGAGTAACCGAAGCTCCGAGCACCAAGCGCGGCCTGGTGCTCCCGGAACTTGCGGGGATCCAAGCCACTGGCTTTCAACTCTTTCGCGCGCTCCGGGTAACCAAACACCGACGGCAGTTCGCCCTGCGCAAGTTTCGCCCGGCTCTCCACCCGGACCTGCGAGTTGGGGTGGACGAAGCCGTGCGGTTCGTACTCGAAAAGCGCCCAGCACCACGCAAACGCCTCGCCCTTCGTGAGCCCGGCCCAGCGCCCCTCGGTGATCAGCGAATCAGCGTCGGGCATCGCGTACGCCTGCTCAACCCGCGCGCTCCCCTCTTCACGGAGGGTCTCAGCGGTGATCCGCTCTCCTTCTTCGCCGGCGCGAACAGCGTCAGCTGCCGCGGCCTCGATCAGTGCGGCGAAGTCGTCAAGTGACAGCGTGGCGCCGTTGTCACCGCCAGCGAATGCAACCGGCGGGTGCTCGCGCAAGATCTTCAGCAGCGACGCTCTCACGCGGTTCCCGAAACGAGTGCCGGGTTTGACCCCAGAGTAACCAAGCCCGATCCGGCTCCACCAGTCTTGGTCGGTCTCAAATGAAAAATGATGTGCAGACACGGAGCTCACGCCCCTTTCTTGGGGCAAGCGCCCCATCGAATCTTGCTCCATGAGATTTCATGAAGCCCGTTCTTCCCCTGGGACACCCGGGAATCGATGGATTCGGGTTGTCGCGTAACCGGCCAGGTACCTACGGTTACGACTCTTGAACGTGGAAGTGATCGTAGCACACAAAACGATCCGCTGTCACGGGTCGCCTTGGTCGCCTTGGTCGCCTTGGTCGCCTTGATGAGGGCTACATCGCGTCGATGAGATCCCGAACGGCCTGCGAGATGCTCGTGCTGTGGGAGTGTGCGTAGTGTTCGAGTTTCGCGCGGCGCGCAGCATCGAGCCGCACAGTCACCGGGCGCACATCGGTTCCGACGCTGACGGGTCGACCGGGGCGTGACGGGCCGAGGTGGTCGCAGGTGTATCCCGCTTCGGATTCGTCCTCTGCCGCCCAGCGCTCAATTTGCTCATCGGTGAACTCAACCCCGTTTACATCGGTGTACGTGCTCATGACGCTACCTCCTTGCTCCAAGGCCTACCTCGATCAGAACTTTCTTTGTGGCAGGCATTGCGTGATAGATGAACCAACCATCCGGTTCGTCTTCCACTGCGACATATTCCAGGAGTCGGCCTGCGCCGTCGGCGCCCACACCATTTATTTATGTAAGACATAATTAATCTAAGGCGTAAACGGGCCTGTGTCTAGCGGTCGAGCCAGTGCCTTGTGGCGAGCACAAGCGCTGCAACACCGCGCTGCAGCGTCGGATCGATGACGGGTGCGTAGTGCGGTGAGTGGTTCGACGGCACATCGGTGTGGACCGTTCCCGCCGCCTCCGCCGCGGCGTACTCCGCGGCGTCGTGACCGCCGAGCATCCAGTACACAAGCGGCACCCCCGCGGCTGTGGCGAGCACTCCGACGTCTTCGCTTCCGGAGAGCGCGCCGGGTGCGAAAAACGCGTCCTCCCCGAAGGCGTCAACAAAGACCGCGTTCAGTTCCTCCGTGATCTCCGGGTCGTTATAGGTGACCGGGAAACGGTCACCGAACTCAATCTTCGGTGGCTTTGGAGCGTTTGACGCCGCGGCCTCGGCCTCGATGACGCGCTGGATTCCCGCAACCAGGCGCTCGCGCACGGTCTCGCTGAAGCTGCGGACGCTCAGCCCGGGCGAGGCGGACTCCGGGATGATGTTGTTTTTGCTCCCGGCCTCGATCCGCCCGACAGTCACAACCGCGGTGTCACGCGGGCTGATCTCCCGCGACACCACGGTTTGTAAACGCATCACCGTGGCCGCCGCCATCACCACCGGGTCGATCGTTGTCTCCGGTTCCGAGCCGTGACCGCCCCCTGCCGGAGGCGGAGGTGGAGTCGATCTGGCGGTCGGCCACCCGGTTCGCCAAGACGGTCGAGAACCAGCCCGGGTATGTGCCACCAGAGGATTTTGAGGCGAGCCTGGATTCGGTACGCCCCGCCGATTACAGCGACGTCGGCCAAGCCCACGCCCTAACCAAGGCCTATCCGGACACGCTGCGCTACTCGGAGGCCACCGACTGGCTCGTCTATTACGACGGTGTCTGGTACGAATCCGCACCCGCAGCCCAAGCCGTCGCCCAGGAGCTCACCGAACGCCAACTGGCCGAGGCCCACGAGCTGCTCGAAGACGCCAAAGACCAGCTCGCTGCCACGGGGCCTGCCATGTTGTTGGCGTCGATGTCGAAGGCGAAAGCCCAGGCCATGTTCAACACCGCCCAACAAGAGGCGTTCGCCTCGTTCGAGGACGCGAAAACCTATGCGGCCTACGCGCTCAAACGCCGAGAATCACGCGGGATCACCAACTGCCTGAAAGAAGCCCGCCCCATGCTGCTGACCACCCCTGAGCAGCTCGATGCCGACCCGTATCTGCTCAACACCCCATCAGGCACCTACGATCTGCGCCACGGGACCATGTCGCGCCACGACCATGACCCGGCGGATCTGGTGACCAAGCAGACCAGCCTCGACCCGGGCGCCGACGGCGCGCACCTGTGGCAGGAAGCCCTCGAGGTGTTCTTCCAAGGCGATGCCGAGCTCATCGCCTACGTGCAGCGCATCGTCGGCCTTGCTGCGATCGGGCAAGTCTTCGTCGAAGCCCTCGTCATCGCTTACGGAGATGGTCGCAACGGCAAATCGACGTTCTGGAACACCATCGCCAGAGTCTTAGGCACGTATGCAGGCAACATGAGTGCTGATGTGCTCACGATCGGTGGGATGCGCAACGTCAAACCGGAGCTGGCTGAGGCCAAAGGCAAACGCCTCATCATCTCTGCCGAATCCGAAGAGGGCGTGCGCATGTCCACCTCCGTGGTCAAGCAGCTGGCCTCCACCGATCAGATCTACGCGGAGAAGAAGTACAAGGCACCGTTTGCCTTCACCCCGTCGCACACCTTGATTCTCTACACGAACCATCTGCCCAGGGTGGGTGCGATGGATGCGGGCATCTGGCGCAGGCTCATCGTCATCCCCTTCGAAGCGAAGATCGAAGGCACATCCGATATCAAGAACTACGCCGACTACCTCTACACGCAGGCAGGCGGGGCGATCCTGGCCTGGATTATGGAGGGCGCGCGCCTCATCCACGCCGAGGACTACCACCTGAAGGCCCCTGCCCGAGTTGTGGAGGCATCAGCGGCGTATCGGGAAGAGAACAACTGGTTCGCTCAGTTCCTTGACGCCAACTGCGACCTTGACCCTGGGCTGTCGGAACGGGCCGGGGATCTGTATCAGGCCTATCGGGCGTGGGCGATGTCGACCTCTGGGTGGGCGCGTCCCATGGTCGATTTCAACGCCACCGTCGAACATCACGGGTTCACACGTAAAAGGACGATGCACGGGATGTTCGTCCACGGTTTGGCCTTGAGGAACGAGTTCGACAACTAATTCAGACGGGCCTTATGACGACCTATGACGACCCATATGTGAGTTTGCTATAGGGCAGAAAATATAGCCCTTAGGAAAAGTCCATATCGCATCGTCATAGGTCGTCATGGGCCTCTCACACGAGAGGACATGAACCATGAACGAGCACGCAATCGAACAACACTTGAAAAAAGCCGTTGAGGCGATCGGTGGCCTGTGCTGGAAATTCACCAGCCCAGGCACCGCAGGGGTTCCAGACCGCATCTGCATCCATCGCGGACGCGTCATCTTCGTCGAACTCAAAGCACCCGGACGCCTCCCACGCCCCATCCAACGCCGTCGCATCCAGCAGCTCAAGGATCACGGCGTTGATGCGGTCGTCGTTGACAACATTGACGCGATCCAGGAGGTGGCTGATGCGCTACGAGCCGCATGACTACCAACAACTGGCCACCGCCTTCATCGAAGACCACTCGCAGGCCGCGATCCTGCTCGGGATGGGGCTGGGCAAGACGGTGATCACCTTGACGGCAATCTGGAACCTGCTGCTGGACTCCTTCCAGGCCCGCCGGGTCCTCATCGTGGCACCCCTGCGGGTTGCCCGCGATACCTGGCCTGCCGAGGCCACCAAGTGGGACCACCTGGCAGGACTCACCATTGCCGTGGCCGTGGGGTCCAAAGCCCAGCGGGTGGATGCGCTTGCCGCCCAGGCGATGGTGACCGTCATCAACCGCGAAAACGTGCCCTGGCTGGTGCGCCACCTCGGCAAAGCCTGGCCGTTCGACATGGTCGTCATCGACGAGCTGAGCTCGTTCAAGAACCATCGGGCGCAACGGTTCAAAGCACTCGCCGCCGTGCGGCCACGTCTCACCCGGATCGTGGGGCTGACCGGCACGCCCGCAGCCAACGAGCTGATGGACCTGTGGGCGCAGTTCCGTCTCCTTGATGAGGGCCAGCGTCTCGGCAGGTTCATCACCCACTACCGCAACCGCTGGTTCGTGCCCGATCGGCGAAACGGCCAGCAGATCTTCACCTACAAGCCCGCACCCGGTGCCGAGGACGAGATCTACGAGGCGATCAGCGACATCACCTTGTCGATGCGCACCACCGACTACCTGCGCTTGCCCGAGCTGACGGTCACCACGAAGCTCGTCGACCTCGAACCGAAGGAGCGTAAAGCCTACGAGCGGTTGCGAGATGAGATGGTGCTCGACCTCGACGGGCAGGTCATCGATGCCGCGAACGCCGCAGCCCTGTCAGGCAAGCTGCTACAGCTGGCCTCTGGTGCGATCTACGACGAGGACGGCAACACCGTGGTGGTGCACGACCGCAAGCTCGACGCGCTCGAAGACCTCGTGGAGGCGGCCAACGGCCAGCCGCTGCTCGTGGCCTACTGGTTCAAACACGACCGTGAGCGCATCACCGAACGCCTCCCGCAGGCACGCGAGCTGAAAACCAGTACCGACATCAAAGCGTGGAACGCCCGCGAGATTCCGCTGGCGCTCATCCACCCGGCCTCAGCCGGACACGGGCTCAACCTCCAGCAAGGCGGCAACCTACTGGTCTGGTTCTCCCTGACCTGGTCCTTGGAGCTCTACCAACAGACCAACGCAAGGCTCTACCGCCAGGGACAAGACCAGCCGGTGACGATCACCCACCTGGCCGCCAACCACACCCTCGATGAGGCGGTACTGGCCGCGCTGGACAACAAAGACACGACACAGGCTGCGTTGATCAATGCGGTCGCCGACACTCTGGGAAAGCAGGCACACTCATGAACGACCACCCCATCTGGGACTACTTCGACTACCGCAAAGCCGCCATCGGCGTCCTCCAGGACTACGCAACCCAAGCTGTCATTCTCCAGCAAGGCGACGGGTACGCCAACGAGCTCAAAGCCTCACTGACCTCAATCGGCTCACCCCGATTCGACGGCCTGCCACGGGGCAACAACCCGCACGCCGGTGAAGCGCGAGTCTGCTCGATCCTCGACAACCTCGACGCGCTCAAAGCCCGCAACCAAAAAGCGCAGGCCTACATGGATTGGTTCAACCCGGCCTGGGGAAGCCTCAGCGACGATGACCGGCTGATCCTCGAGATCTTCTTCCTCGACGACCTCTCCGCCGAGGACGCCGCCGTCAAAGTCGCCGAACACTTCTACGTCGAACGCAAGACTGCCTTCGCCAAAAAGCAGCGCGCCCTTGCCCGCTTCGCGCGTCTCTTGTTCGGCAGAGACTAAAGCACTGGCGCGCATGAGTGTCGCAAAGAGGGGATGACTTTCAGGGTGTGCCTGTCGCATGCTGTAAGTGGTTGAAAAGTAGGTCCCGACCCCCAGACGAATCATCACGGTCCGTCTGGGGGTCGTTGCCATGAACGACAAGGGGCGGTGAGACGGATGCCTTTCAAACCCAAGCGCCCGTGCTCCCAGCCCGGCTGCCCCGAGCTGACCGAGACGCGGTTCTGCCCCGAGCACGCCCGCGCCGAGGACACCCGCTACCGGACCTACCAGCGCGACCCGAAAATCAACCGACGCTACGACCACCGGTGGCGAAAGATCCGCGCGGCCTACGTCGAAGCCCACCCGTTGTGCGAGGACTGCCTGACCCGTGGCCGGTACACGCCCGTGGCTGAGGTCCACCACGTGATCCCGCTCGACCACGGCGGCACCCACGACGAGTCGAACCTGCGCAGTCTGTGCAAGCCGTGCCACTCGCGCCAGTCCGCGCTCGATGGCGACCGGTGGCGGCAAGCCCCTCGGGTCTACAGCTACTAAAAAGCGCTGTGTGCCCGCCTGCCGCGGCCTCCCTGCCGACCCTCACCTGTGCCAACCTCGACCCCGTTCGCCCGGCACGAGGCGACGTGGCGCGCTTGCCGAGGGGGTGGGGGCGAGCGGATCTCCACAGCTGGGCCGCTCCTCAGCGGGCGGGGCCAACCGTACACAAAAAGACCGAATCAAACAGGGTATTAACCCCCAAGCCCTCCATCACCGGGCTAACCGCCTGGAAGGAGGCGAGATTTCATGGCGAAAGACGGAACACTGCGCGGCGGACGCAGAGCAGGCTCAGGTGCGAAGCCCACACCTGCGTTTGAGAAGATCACCGAAGGCAAAGACGCACGCGTCCTCCACATCGCGTCGCTCGACCCACCAGATCTGGAAGCGGGCGGGGATCTTGAAGGTAGCGTAATGCCAGAACCTTCGGCTTATTTGGCGGCTGTGCAGCGTGATGGTAACCCTTTGGGTGCTGACGTAATCTACCGCGATACCTGGAACTGGCTCAAGGAGCGCGGCTGCGAAAAACTCGTAGCTCCACGGTTGATTGAGGCTTATGCGCAGAATTTTGCTCGGTTCATTCAATGCGAAGAAGCAATCTCCGATTTTGGCCTGTTGGGTAAGCATCCGACCACGGGGGCGGCTATCGCGTCCCCATTCGTGGCCATGTCTCAGTCGTTTAGCAAGCAGGCGAATACGCTCTGGTACGAGATTTTCGATGTGGTCAAAGCCAACTCGCTGGTGGACTACTCGGGGCCGACTCCTGCGGATAACGTGATGGAACGGCTACTTCAGGCACGCTCATAGTTATTGGCGTAGTGCGGGTGCGGTGTGGGCGTAGATGACGACCACTGCAATCAAGGCGATACAGACGGCGAAGGGTGCCAGCGGGTTCCACCCGTAAAGGGCGGTCGAAGCCAGCGGGGCAATCGCGTACGCCAACCCATTATTAGCGTTAATGATGCCAGCCACTGCGCCTTGCTCATCTGCACTCATCTTCAAGGTTGGGCCAGTGTTGTACCCGGGCATCGCCAGTCCCATACCTACCCCCAGCACGATACACCCGACAACCAGTAAAGCGTGCGAGGAGGTAGGCCAAATGAGCACAGTTGCAACTAGTGTAATGGTCAGACCAGTACGTAAAAGCTTCGCTGCTCCCCACCCTGTCTTTGGAGCAATCACCGCTTGGGCAATGATCATGGTCACGCCCATGATGGTCAGGTAAATCGCGGAAATACCTGCGGTCGCAGTTGCCGACAGGGCGAAGCGGTCTTGGACAGTGAATCCAAAAATCGTAGCAACAGAAGAAAACACAAGAAACATCACCAGACCAGTTGCTAGCCAGGGAGCTACACGCGGATCAGTGAAGCGAATCCGTTGAGGCTTTGCAAAAAGTTGCCCTTGGCTTTGAGGTGCGAAACTCACCAAGAGAACAACCAGACCAATCACCATCACAACGGGCATGACCACCAAGGGTAAGAGCAGGCCACCAGCAGCGGCTAACACACCTCCAGTAACACCTCCAACAATGGAGGCCATCCCTTGAGCCGCTCCAATCATGCCCAGTGCTTTTACCCGCCCGTTCTCGCTGGCAGCATGCGTGACCAGGTGGGCTTGCGCGGTCGGGGCGATCGCTGAAATCCCTCCGCCATAGAGCAAACCACGAGTGATCACAACACCAAAAACTAGTCCGACACCGCCAACTACCTGGTTCATCCCCAGGTAGGAGACAATACCGAAGGCGCTCAAAGCGATGATCGCGATCACAAGCCCGGCAGCGAGTACACGTTTAGCGCCGACACGTTGGGAAGCTCGCCCCCAATAAGCACTCAAGCTCGCTAGTACAATCGCTGCCAAAGAGATAGTGGCGCCAATATGCCATTCCCGCAATCCCATCTGTCGTGACAGTGGCGCGATGATCGGATTGAGAATCATTTGCCCCATAAAGGCGAGAAAAACGATTCCCACTACCAGGTTCGCTTGCGCTCCTGGCTCAATAGAACTCTGTGTCGGCTTATTACTACGAGGGTCAGGCATCACTACACTCCATTACTAGAACACTGTTTCACTTAGGGATATTGTAGAATGGTGTTCTAGTAAGGGTCAAGGAATAAGTTAAGGGTCACCTTATGAACACTGTGCTAACGGGGCGAAGGGCTGGGCTATCACGCGAGCTGATTGTCAAACAAGCTGTACAGTTAAGCGCGATCAGTGGCGTTGAGGGATGGTCAGTACGGGACATTGCCCGTGAACTGGGCGTGGTTCCCTCAGTGATTTATCATTATTTTCCAAACAAGGAAGCCATTTGTGATGCTGTTGTAGACCGGGTATGTGTCGGGATTGAAGTTCCCGACCCGGACCTTGAATGGAAAGCCTGGTTTCGAGCTATGGCTCACAATCTACGCCCCGCATTGTTAGCATATCCAGGGATTACCGACAGGTTCGCGCGGGGCAAGTTCACTGAACAGTTTTTGCCGATGATCGATGGAGCCTGGGCCAAACTACAAGAAGCTGGGTTTGGTGACAATTCGCCTGTGGCCTACACAATTATCGCGAACTCGATCATCCACACGATCGGAGCGAGAAACCTGCGCGCATCCAATCAAATCCAACCTCGCCACAACCTGCACGAAATGCTTGTCAGGCTTGAGCCTATGATGGCTCAATCTGTTGGACTGACCAGTATTGTCAACTCTTACCTGGAGCCTCTCTCACACCTTGATGAAGAAGAAGCGATGTCCGAGGAATACTACGACCTCGTCATCGATGTGATCCTAGACGGCATCGAACATACCCTGCTGCCTTAACTCTGACCCACTTCTCAATCATCGTCTTAGTGAGCGCCCGCACAGCTGGCGCTCACTTTTTTATTCCCACCCCATATCAATTTATGAAAGCGAGTTGTATATGTCGTTGAAAACCGCTGAAAGCGTGCGCGCCGGGCACCCGGACAAGCTGTGCGACTACATCGCCGACTGCATTTTGGATCGTGCCCTCTACGAAGACCCTGCCGCCAGAGTGGCTGTCGAAGTGATGGCAATCAAAGCACGCATCTATGTCGCTGGCGAGATCACCTGCAAGGCAAAGCTTGAGATTCCGATGCTGGTACGCGCAGCGCTTGAGCATGTGGGTTATGATCCGCGCCGGTTCCGCATCCGCGCCAAAATTCACTGCCAATCGAGCGATATTGCTGGCGGGGTCGATAAATCTTTAGAAGCACGCCACGGTGATACGAGTTCTCACGTAATGGTTGGTGCTGGCGATCAAGGCACCGTCTACGGCTACGCCACAGCCGAGAGCGAAGAACGACTCCCGTTGCCACTGGTTTATGCTCACCGGATCTGCAAGCGTCTCGATCAAGCATTCACAGACGGCAAGATTCCAGAGCTCGGCCCGGACGGGAAAGCCCAGGTCACTGTTGAGTATGACGGCGAAACCCCTAAACGTATCGCCACGATTGTGGTCTCGGTCCAGCACAAGCCAGGCATTAACGTGGAGGATTTCAACCAGCGTCTGATTTCGCTGGTTATCTCGGCGGCGTGTCGCGAGATCGAAATCGACGAACACACCGAAATCCTGATCAACCCTTCAGGGCGTTTCGTCGAGGGTGGCCCTGCCGCAGACACTGGGCTGACTGGCCGAAAGCTCATGGTCGATACCTACGGCGGGCTTGCACCCCATGGTGGCGGGGCGTTCTCGGGTAAGGACCCCTCCAAGGTCGACCGGACGGGTGCGTACATGGCGCGCCTGATCGCGAAAACCGTGGTGGATGCGCGCCTGGCCGAAGAATGCCACGTCGCTATCTCCTATGTGATCGGTAAGGCCGACCCGGTCGCGTTCCACATCGACACCTTCGGCACAGGTCAGCACTCGGACTGGCTGCTCACCGACGCCGCCCAGGCGATCTTCCCGCTGCGACCGGCCGCGATGATCGAACGCCTCGGCCTTAGAGCCCCCATCTACGCGAAGCTTGCCACCTGCGGGCACATGGGCCATGGCCTGAGCGAGTGGGAATGGACACTGCCATATGCCGACAAGCTCAGAGAAGAGGTGACCCGCCGTGCTCATCAAGCAGCTACCCATCAGTGAGCTCAAGCCCGCCGACTACAACCCGCGTAAGGACCTAAAACCGGGAGATCCAGAATACGACAAGCTCAAGCGCTCGCTGGCGGAGTTCGGGTATGTCGAGCCGGTGATCTACAACCACACCACCGGCCACGTCGTCGGCGGCCACCAGCGCCTGAAAGTGCTCGCTGATCTTGGCCACACTGATGTTGACTGCGTGGTCGTCGAACTGGACGAGACCCGTGAGAAGGCCCTGAACGTCGCATTGAACAAGATCAGCGGCGACTGGGATGACTCCAAGCTGGCCCTGCTCATCGCCGACTTGGACGCGGCTGACTTTGATGCCGAGCTCACCGGCTTCGACGATGACGAAATCCAGGCGATGATTGGTTCCCTCGACGATGACGAGGTCACCGATGACGGCTTCGATCTCACGAAAGCGCTCGAGGCCGCATCATTCGTCCAGCGCGGGGACATCTGGACCCTCGGCAGGCACCGGCTGGTCTGCGGGGATGCCACCAACGCAAACGAGGTCGCGGTGCTCATGGATGGCAAGAGCGCGAACCTGGTGCTCACCGACCCGCCCTACAACGTCGCCTTCGAGTCCTCCGACGGGCTCACGATCAAGAACGATGCGATGAAGGCCGACTCCTTCTACGAGTTCCTACTCACCGCGTTTACCAACATGGCGGGCGTTCTCGACAAGGGTGGGTCGGCGTATGTGTTCCACGCCGACACCGAAGGGCTGAACTTCCGCAAAGCGTTCATCGACGCCGGGTTCAAACTCTCCGGCTGCTGCATCTGGGTCAAAGACTCCCTCGTGCTGGGACGCTCACCGTACCAGTGGCAGCACGAACCAGTGCTCTACGGGTGGAAACAGGGATCCAAGCACAAGTGGTTCGCTGACCGGAAACAGACCACGATCTGGAACTTCGCCAAGCCCCGCAAAAACAGTGACCACCCGACCTCCAAGCCGCTGGACCTGCTGGCCTATCCGATCCACAACTCAACCCAAGCAAACGCGATCATCCTCGACACCTTCGCTGGCAGCGGTTCGACCCTGATGGCCGCCGAGCAGACCGACCGCATCGCCTACCTCATGGAGCTCGATGAGAAATACGCCTCGGTGATCCTGCGCCGCTACGCCGAGGCGACCGGAGACGCGGCCGGGATCACCTGCCAGCGAGGCAACACCCAGTACACGTATCTGGATCTGGTCAAACAGGTCGACCGCGACCGCGAATAAAACCCCACACTATGCAGGGAAAACAGGGGCGTGAAATGAGCCGTTGATGAGGGCAAAAACGACTGGATAAGCGGAAAAACGTATGGCTGTATGTACATGACCGAAAGCACCCCCACACCTGGGGGGGGAACCGAGCGAAAAGGACTGGTCATGAGTGAATTACACATCGAAATCAGCGAGCTCATCGCAGCCGGAGTCAACGTCTACGACCCCGAGGAAACCCTGCGGGATGCCATAACCCTCGGCTACCAGCTGGTGGTGCGCGTGATCGAGTGTGACCCGAAGCGTTTCCTCAGCATGGTGGCCGCCTGGTTCGAGAAGGAGGTCGTGGCATGAGCATCCTCGCCTTCACCCCACGCAAAACGGGCAGGAAAAAGCTCGCCCAGCTTCTCGCCGATCACCTTGGCGTCAAGGCCACCTACCTGGGCACGCCCTCGTTTGCCTACCAGATCGCAGACGCCACGCTGGATCGGGACTGGACCCTCTACCTGCCAGATGGCATCGAGGCGCAGGCCGTGCTCGAGGCCGCCCGCCAGGCGGGCTTTGAAACCGCCAACCCGGGCGAGGTGACGTTGACGGTCACGATGCCCACCACCGGGTGGAGTGAGCGCACTCGCGCCAACCTCGAAGCGCTCCTAGCGGCCAAAGGGCCACTGATCGCCAAGGCACTGGGCATCCCGGCCACACCCGTGCAGTTCAACGATGACGAGACCGTCTCGTTCCCGTGGTGTGAGTCGATTACGCCGGAGACGGCACGCGAGGCGGTGATCCCGCTTGTGGCAAAGCTCTGCCAGCGCGCCCAGGAGGCAACCCGGATCCGATCCACGCCGCCTGCACCGGGCAATGACAAGTACACGATGCGCTGCTTCCTGCTCTCCCTGGGCTTCATCGGCCCCGAACACAAGCAGGCACGCCGCATCTTGCTGGCAGGCCTGGAAGGCGACGCCGCCTGGCGCACCCCGGCAAGCAGGAAGGAGAACTGACGCATCAATCGCAACGCCTGACCTGCTGGCACCCGGAAACCCTGCCACGAGCGGGGTTTCCCCTCGTCACAAGCCTTGATTCTCCACGGTCTCCGAGTGCTGTAGATCCCAAAAAATAGTGCCTGATCTGGGCAAATACGACTGGATAAGCGCCCGCACCTATGGCTGTATGTACATGACAAAAGAACAGCCCCTCAGGAAAGGACAACAGCCATGAACACCACCGAGAAGCTCACCACCGAAGCCCTGCAGATGCGCGTCGACTCCTACGGGGCGATCCTCGCACACGGCGACTACACGCTGGCCACCTTCGCGACCTGGACCAAGAAAGACGGCTACGGCAACAGCGCCCAGGTCTACCGCCTCACCGAAGCCCCGATCGACGGCTTCGGCCCGAACGCACGCGGCCGCAGCGAATGCGCCCTGGAGCTCATCGCCGAGGCCGACCACCTTTTCGCAGACGCCGGGCACGCCATCGCCTGGGCCCTGACCCAGATCTAACCCACACCCCACCAAGGCCAAGGAGGACCCGCGATGGACGCCACCCGGAACCTGATGACCAACCACCTGGAGATCCCCGCCGACGCCGCCCCGCACGGCGAGATCCAGGCTGCCGCCGAGATCCCCTTCATCGTCCTCGACGAGCTCGCCGAGGAGGTCGGGGCCGAGAAGATCCCGGTCCGCACGCTCAGCCGCATCGGCTGACACTAGACCAAAGCCGATCCCTCACGTACCCGGCAGAGCTACCGTATCCTTGCTGCCTTCCGGCCCTGGGGAGGTTCGGGTGATACCGTCACGCGAGGGATCACGCCCAGTTTACTAAACCGCGCGGCGATTACAAAAGGTGGAGGCTTGCCGGCTGTTCGGTGAGGAGAAAGTGAGTGCCTGCCTGCAGGTTATCAACGGTTGAGGTGCAGCGGTTCCTGCAATGGCTTGAAGCTGAATTGTTTAGTGCCCGCATCGTTTACTTCGGTGGCGCTGACGCCGTAGACTTCGCGGATAAGTTGCGGCGTTAGGATTTCCGTCGGGTTTCCCTTGGTATGCAGGTGTCCGTTTTTGAGGATGATGGCGTTGTCGCAGTAGCGTGCAACGAGGTTGAGGTCGTGCAGGATAATAACGGCGGTGTCGCTGACTTTCCTGATGACACTGAGAATTTGGTGTTGGTATTTGACGTCCAGATGATTAGTGGGCTCATCAAGAAGGATGCATTTGCATTGTTGAGCGAGTGAGCGGGCGATGAGGACGCGCTGGCGTTCTCCTCCAGAAAGAGTGTGAACGTATCGGTCTTGGGCATAGCTCATTCCGACAGCTTCAAGGGCTTCGCGCGCAATTTTATGGTCGGTGGCGTTGTAGCCTTGGATGTCTTTGCGGTGGGGTGCTCGTCCAAGTAGCACGATGTCAATGACGCGGGTTTGGTCCATGTCTTGTTCGAATTGCGAAACGACCGCGATGCGTCTGGCAACTTGGCCTGGACTGAGTGTGCTCAGTGGATCACCGTTGATGGTGATTCTCCCCTCGGATAGTTTTTGCGCAGCGAATAGGGATCTCATGAGGGTGGTTTTTCCAGAGCCATTAGGCCCGGCGATTCCGAGGATTTGTCCTCGAGGTACCTCAAAAGAGACGTTGGTGAGGACTTGGTTGTCCCCAAACCGGACGCTAGCGTTTTCTATCTTGAGGGGAGAATCGCTCATCGGTTTATTTCCCTAGTTCCTTCAACTGCTTGGCTAGCTCAAGGGTGCCGTGTATTGCCGTGGGCGAGGCGTAGGCAGCAGCTGATTCGGCGTAGATGATGTTGCCGTTCTTCACGGCTTTCATGTCGTTGTAGCCGGGAATTTTCGCGAGGCGTTCTAGGGAGCTTTCTTTTGTAGCCCCGCCCATGCCGGTGAGCACGATGATGACGTCGGGGTCTGATTTGACGAAAGCTTCAGGAGCAATGGGGCCTTGGTGTGGGTGGTAGTTCGGGTCAATTGCGGTTTCTAGGTTGAGGGTTTTGTTGATTTCTCCCACCACGCCCTGGTTGCCGTAGCTGAACAGCTCAGGATCTTCCCCGTAGTAGTAGGCGTAGGAAACTTTGCGTCCTTTACCGATTTTTTCGCTTCTGACTTGCTCAAGTTGGGCTTTGAGATCAGCAACCGTGGCGTCGGCTTTGTCTGACGTGCCCATGAGCTTGCCGAGCTGGGTCACTTCTGCCAAGATCGCGTCGAAGGACTCGTTTTCTGGTTGATCCGGGTAGAAGTAGGAGCATTCTGGTGCGTCAACGATGGCAGGGATGCCTTTCGCTGCGACTGCCTCAGGGCTTGAGTTTTCAGAGCTGAACCCGCCACCGTAGGCCAGGTCGGGCTCTAGTTTCAGCAGCGCTTCCATTGAGATGGACTCGTTGGAAAGCACGTCGACACTGTCTGCTTTTGAGCCAATCCACGCTGGTGGTTCTTCGCCCCATTCGTTGGCGCGGCCGATGATGGAGTCCTGCGCGCCAGCGGCGAACAGGTAGGCCAAGCCGGTTACACCCATCGAAACGGTTTTCTTCGGGTGAGTGTTGAAGGTTGTTTCTACTCCGCAGTTGTTGATGGTAATAGCGTCGTTTTCAGCGTTGGTGTTGGGATTATCAGTTTCTGAGCAGGCGGTTAGCGCGCCAGCGGCGAGCATAACGCCGAGAGTGCCGGCGATGATTTGTTTCTTCATCATCACGGGTTTTCCTTTCTGTTTTCTATTTGGAATATCTTTTGATTAGGGCCATTAGCATCGGAGTTCCTACAAGCGCGGTAAGGATGCCAATAGGTATTTCGGCGGGTCGGATTATGATGCGAGTGCAGGTGTCGGCTATGACAACTAGGAGTGCGCCGCACAAGGCGGCGATGGGTAGTGCGGCCCGCGTTGTGGAGCCAACCAGTTGTTTGGTGATGTGGGGAACCACAAGGCCAACGAAGCCGATTGCTCCGGTGAGGGACACGAGGACGGCAACGGTTAAGGCTACGACGAGGAACAGTAGGTTGCGGTAGAGGCGGGGGCTTGTCCCTAGTGAGATTGCTGTGTCGTCACCAAGGTTGAGTATGTCTACCCTCCTGCCCCATATTGCGAAGCAGGCGAGGGCGACAATGACCACCGCGGTGGCAAGTGCGGTGTCACCCCAAGTGGCATTGGATAGAGAGCCGAGCGTCCAGAACATGACTGATTTGGTTCCGGCAGCGTTTTTTGCCATGAGTGTGATCAGGCTGGTCAGCGCTGAAAACAGGTAGGTGGTTGCCATGCCAGCAAAAATGATGCGCGTGGGAGTGATTTTCCCACCGGCCGAGGCCAGAAGGGTGACGAGAATGATGGCTGCTAGTGCCCCAAGAAAAGCGCCGATGGTGACGCCCAGTGCGGATAGCACACTGCTGGAGGTGCCCAGAACAATTACGGCGGCCGCGCCGGCAGATGCACCCGACGAAATGCCGAGGATGTAGGGATCGCCCAGCGGGTTGCGTAAGAGTGACTGGGTGATGAGGCCGCATATGCCAAGTCCGGCACCAACTATTGCTCCAAGAACAGCGCGGGGGAATCGGACCTGCCCGATGATTTGGGTGTCAACGTCATTGGTGGGCGTGTGTAATAGGGTGGTTTTGATCCCTTCGAGCGCTGCGTATAGGGAGATGTCAGTGGCTCCTACGATTACCGCAACAACAAGGGCGCACACCAGCAGGATGGATAACGCGGCGGCTAGGACAAGGCGTTGATAGCGCTTAGTTAACATGGTGCGCTCATGCCTTTCATACTCGCACTACCTGTCGCAACATAACCCCCATGGATTTGCGTGGTCAGAGCAGTTCCGCCACTGACGTGGAGCAGATTTCCCTCAGATAAGCGGATCTGTTCTAGAAGCTGGGCATTGCCCGCGCATACCTCATTGCGCTGCAAAATCTGCGGGTTCACAAGCCCTCCTGGCTGGTGTGATAAAGCTGTGCGCTCTTGTCATGCTGAGAGAAACATGCCAAACTGCACTTAGGTAAGTCTAACCTAAGGTTAGTTTTGTGGCTAGTCCTGCTTTCTTCAGACACGCGAAGGTGGATAACCATGTTCATGAAGCAGCGTTTAGTGATGCGCGCAGCCGGGCTATCCGTGAGGATGTTGACTCCCGCCGTTTTAGTGGGCGTCCTCGTCTCTGGCTTGTTCATCGCCACTGCGGTATGTAACGCGATCCTGTTTAATGAACTACTCACTACCCGCCACATGCCTACAGTGATGGGCCTGATCGTAACTATCGTCATCCTGCTTTTGGTTCGCCCACTAGTGCAGGTGGGCGGGCAACTGTTACAAAACCGTGCCGGACTGGTGGTGAAAAGCCGGTTGCGCCGTGCCCTCCTTGAACAAATCGACGCTCGCGGTCCCATGCGGGCGGGGTTTGGCCGTTCTGGGCAAATCCAGTCGGTTGTGACTGATGGGGTCGAGGCAGTGGAGCCCTACTTCGTTAAATACTTCACCCAGCTGGCGGTCACTGTTATTACCGCTACAGGGTTGACGATAGCTATCGGAGCAATCAGCCCATTGATTGCGGGAGCGCTATTGATCTGCGGCGTCGCTATTATCGCTATCCCACGGCTATGGGACAAAGCCCTTTCCGATCGGGGGCAGTCCCACTGGATCGCGTATGAGGATCTCAACGCGGACTTTGTTGACGCCATGATGGGAATGGCAACGCTGAAATCGTTTGGGGCCGCCCAAAATCACGGTGAAAAACTAGCTAAGCAATCACGCCAATTGTTGTCAACAACAATGGGCCAGCTTCGCCTTTCGCTGGGGGAAACTGGCCTGTCCAGCATGATGAAGGTGCTTGGTCCTGCTCTTGGCCTGGTTATTGCTATCAGCTTGATACGGGCCGGCGATATGCCGATGAACCACTTGTTCATCATCACTTTGTTATCGATTGAGCTGTTTCGCCCATTCACTGCATTGTCAACGTGTTGGCATGAGGCATTCTTCGGGATTTCTGCTCTGCCAGCAATGAGTGAACTATTCGATCAAGAGGGTGTCCAAACCAAACCCTCCGCAACGGTTGAACGTCACCATGATGGCACCGGGGTGTCCTTCATTGATACCAGCTACACGTATTTGAGTGCGACGAAGCCCGCGCTTTCAAACGTTACGTTCGACGCGCTGCCAGGGAAGACAACTGCTCTGGTTGGTCTGTCCGGGTCAGGTAAATCCACAGCATTAGGGCTACTGATGGGTTTTGACCATCCCAATAGTGGAACGATCACGGTTGGTGGCGTGCCAGCAGACCAACTGAACATTGCGCAGGTAGCTACCCTGGTTCCGCAAGATCCCATTATTTTCCCTGGAACTATCAGATCCATATTGGCTGAAGCTAACCCGAAAGCGGATGACGAGGCAATGATGAACGCCTTAACTTTGGCCTGCGCTAACGATTTGCACCAGGATGTCAGCGGTCAAGCAGGAAATGATAGTGTGCTTGACTTGGTGATTGAGGAGCATGCGCACAATCTTTCTGGCGGGCAGAAACAGCGGTTAGCGATTGCGCGTGCTCTGATTCGCCAGTGTCCACTGCTGATCCTCGATGAATCTACGTCAGCGTTAGATACCCAGACGGAAACCGCTGTGCTTTCCAATATTCGCCGCGCTTATCCGGATCTCACGCTTATTCTGGTCACCCACCGCACGGATGCCGCTGCGCAAACGGATCACGTTGTGGTGATGGGAGATGGCCGCGTGCTCTGCGCTGGTGCACCCCAGATTCTGGCTGGTGAAGACAACGCGTGGTCACAGCTTATCGACGCACAGTTAGGAGCCTGATCCGCCATGTTTTCTGCGTTTAGCGACTTCATTGCGCTGATGAAACGGCTACGCGAATGTGTTCCTCTTTTCGTTTCCTCCACGATCGTTACCGCTTTGGCGCAAATCAGTGTTGTGGGTGTGTCGGTTACGTCCGTGTGGGTTTCAACCCGGTTCATTCTTGACCCGGCTCATGACCTCACGCCGCTGGTGACTTTGCTGTTCACTTTGGTGGTGGTTCATGCGGCCAGTACCCTGTTTGAAGTGTGGTGGTCGCACGAAGTTGCCTATCGAATTTTGCACACTTTGCGAGTGCACATCTATGGGGCTATCGAACGAATCGCACCACTCGGGCTCCACGGGAAACGCACTGGCGATGTGGCGTCAGCGGCCATGAATGATGCGGAACAGCTTGAGTGGTTTTATGCGCACACTGCGTCTACCGCAATCTGCGCGGTGTTCTCGCCAGTAGTGTTCACTGGTGTTCTTGTTAGCTTTGTGGGGCCGCTGGGGCTGATCATGCTAGTTCCCACTATCGCTATGATCGTATTCCCCTTCATTCTCATGCCCATTCAGCGTATGCAGGGCACACAGATGCGTAGTCAGCTAGCCGGGTTGCGGGTTGCGGTGTTGGACTCCATTCAGGGGCAACGCGAGTTGCGTTCCCTCGGAATGGTTGAGAAACAAAATCAGCTTATTCTTGACTTGACACGTCAAGTGCAGGCCACAAAAAATGCGCAAACCATGCGGCAAGCGTGGGAGTCAGCGTTCGCGATGATCGTTACCACGATCGGATCTACCATTTTGTTAATTATCCTCACTGGACGTGTGCTTGACGGCAGTTTGGATGCGGCGATACTTACCGTTGCTGTGGTTTTGGCGGGGCTTGTACCCACGCCGGCCACCACGTTGGTGGGAATGCTTGGGCGCGTTGGAGAGATCGGTGCCTGTGCACACCGGATCAATACGATTCTTCACGTGAAAGACCCGATTCCTGCTGTACCTGAACCGCACCACACCGCCTATGACGGGGAGGAGAACTGTCTTGTTGTTGATAACGCGGTGTTTGCCTACCAGCCGGAGCTTCCGGTTATCAACAAAGTCAGCCTTACTGCTACTCCGCAACGTTCTGTGGCGATAGTTGGTAAGTCTGGGGCGGGTAAAACTACTTTGGCTAATCTCGCTATGCGCTATTTGGATCCGCGGTCGGGGCAGCTGCGTTTCGATGGGAAGAATTTGCGTGGCTATGAGCCGAACCGCTACCGAGACAGACTGGCCCTGGTGCCTCAGGACTGTCATATTTTTGCTGGAACTGTGCGCGATAATCTTATTTTGGCGAACCCTAATGCTTCTGATGAGGATATTTGGCGGGCTCTTGCCGATGCGGACATTAGCGAGTTGGTGACTTCGCTTGGCGGGCTTGACGCGAGGGTGGGTGATAGAGGAACCACGCTTTCTGGAGGGGAGCGCCAGCGCGTTGGGATTGCGCGTGCATTCTTGCGCAACCCGGATATGCTCATCCTTGACGAGCCGTTAGCTAATATCGATCCGTTCCTTGAAACGTCTATTGCTAAGAACATTCGCCGCGCGCGGGCTGATCGCACGACGGTTGTTATTGCTCACCGGCTTGCTTCTATCCGGATTGCTGACCACATTATTGTTCTTGAGGATGGGCGCATTGTTGCTGACGGGGCCCACGAGCAGCTCAAAAACAACCCCACTTACGCTTCTCTTCTTGGGAGCCAAATAAACTAGTTGGTTGACAGCTTGTTTCCACCCGTTGGCTTTTGCACCTTGAATTCGACACACCGGGAAACCTTATATTGGTTCCGCATCCGGCAATGCTCGTGGGTTGTGGCAACGCTGGGTCTCATACGCTGGCTCACGTAACCTCGCGGGTGGGTATCGTAAGCTGGAGCTACGCAAAGCCCAAGAAGGGGAGCTATACCTCGTCGATAGTTTCCGGTACTCGATCGTCGAGTTTTCGACACGAAACTAAATTGGAAGACGTTATCAAACGCGAACCGTATTGGAAGTGCGTGCTTTTAGCTCGGTAGCAGGGTCTTAATGACGACTAGGATGAGGCAGTCATGGGCGAGTTAGACAAACGAAATGAACTGTCTGCAGCTCAGGTGAAAGCGATGTTGCTGGGGGCTGCTACTGGTGATGCTTTCGGAGTTCCCTTCGAGTTCCTCTTGGCAGATGAAATAGCGCAGTATTCATTGGACACGATGCGTGGTTCTGGTGATGAGATTCCGGTTAACTCCCATTGGGGGCGGACAATCCCTGCCGGAGCCTGGAGTGACGATACTTCAATGGCCGTGGCTACGATGGAATCCATTATCCGCACTGGTGGCCAACTGGACCTTACTGACCTGATGAATCAGTTTGTTGCGTGGTGGGAAAAAGGGGAATATAGCGCGCTCGATCATTCTTTCGGTCTAGGCGGCACGGTCAAGTCCCGTGTAGTGGTGTAGCGGTC
>NZ_KV793339.1:0-121526 GCF_001808465.1 Trueperella sp. HMSC08H06 | reverse complement strand
CATATGGGGAGATCGCCCCGAAAACGTCCAGTGAATTGAAACCGGTTGCCGTGCCTGGCTAGGAAGCGCGGCTGCGGCGGCGCTGACGCGACAGGCGGTTGCGCTCTTCTTCCGACAGGCCACCCCACACCCCGTAGGGCTCGTTGTGGGAGAGGGCGTACTCGCGGCACTCGTCGAGAACGGGACAGGTTTGGCAGATTCGCTTCGCTCGTTCGATGCGGCGCCGGCGCGGACCGCCGCGCTCACCTTCGGGATGGAAGAAGAACTCCGGATCCATCGTGTTGCACGATCCCAGTGCCTGCCAGTCCCAATAGTCGACCAGTGCGCCCTGCACATCCTTGATGCGAGCTACCACGTTCACTTCCTTCGAGTCGCTCAGCGCCATATCTCGGCGTCGTGAGAATCCACTAACGACAGTACCCTACACGCCCATTTTTTGGAATAGTCCAAGTTCAGCGCTGAGAAAATGTCTGGACATCGGATCGTGGTGAACGCGGCATGAGATCGGGTGTAGTTGTGCTGGCCAGCCGCATATGATGGAAAGGTGACTAATGATCCTTTCGCACTTGTTGGTTTAACCTACGATGATGTCCTCCTCCTGCCGAATGCCACGGATGTGGTGCCGTCCGAGGTTGACACCACGTCACGATTGACTCGCAACATTTCCGTGCGCGTCCCGCTGCTGAGCGCGGCGATGGATACTGTGACGGAGGCGGGCATGGCGATCGCGATGGCGCGCCAGGGCGGTATTGGTATCCTGCACCGCAACCTCTCGATCCCTGACCAGGCGCAGCAGGTGCGCGTGGTCAAGCGCTCGGAGTCGGGCATGATTTCTGACCCGGTGACGATCGGCCCGGACGCCACGATTGACGAGCTGGACGCGCTGTGCGGCCAGTACAAGATTTCGGGCCTGCCGGTGGTGGACGAGGGCAACACGCTGCTCGGTATCATCACCAACCGCGACCTGCGGTTCATCCCGCAGGAACAGTGGGCTACGATGCGGGTGTCCGAGGCGATGACGCCGATGCCGCTGGTCACCGGCCGTGAGGGGATCGTGCGTGAGGAGGCTGCCCGTCTTCTGCGCGAGAACAAGATTGAGAAGCTTCCCCTGATCGACGACGACGGCCGTCTCACCGGCCTCATCACGGTCAAGGACTTCACCAAGTCGGAGAAGTACCCGCACGCAACGAAGGACGAGCACGGCCGGTTGCGCGTGGGCGCAGCCGTTGGCTACTGGGGAGATGCCTGGGAGCGCGCCGAGGCGCTGGCCGAGGCGGGCGTGGACGTGCTGGTGGTGGATACCGCGAATGGTGAGGCCAAGCTGGCGCTCGACATGATCCGTAGGATCAAGGCCGACTCGCGCTTCGACGGCGTGGACGTGATCGGCGGCAACGTGGCCACCACGGAGGGTGCCCAGGCGCTTATCGACGCCGGAGTGGACGCGGTCAAGGTGGGCGTGGGCCCGGGCTCGATCTGCACCACCCGCGTGGTCGCCGGCATTGGCGTGCCGCAGGTGACCGCGATTCACCTGGCCTCCCTGGCGTGCGGCCCGGCGAACGTGCCGCTCATCGCCGACGGCGGCCTGCAGTACTCGGGTGACATCGGCAAGGCGCTCGCGGCCGGCGCCTCCACAGTGATGCTTGGCTCGTTGTTGGCGGGTTGCGAGGAATCTCCGGGCGAGCTTGTGTTCGTCAACGGCAAGCAGTACAAGTCCTACCGTGGTATGGGCTCGCTCGGCGCGATGAGTTCGCGCGGGCGCGTGTCCTACTCGAAGGACCGCTACTTCCAGGCCGACGTGTCCTCGGATGACAAGATCGTGCCCGAGGGCATCGAGGGCCAGGTGCCGTTCCGTGGTCCGCTCGGCTCGGTCATCTACCAGCTGGTGGGCGGCCTGCATCAGACCATGTTCTACACGGGCGCGCGCACGATTCAGGAGCTGAAGGACAAGGGCCGCTTTGTGCGGATCACCGCAGCTGGCCTGCGTGAATCGCACCCGCACGACATCCAGATGACGGCCGAGGCGCCGAACTACAGCTCGCACAACTAGACGCGACACTCGGGGCTCACCCCGAGGTGCCCAGGGCGGCGTCCGGTCGGCCGCCGCCCTCGCGCATTCCCGGGTGCCGGCCAGCTTCGGGCGGCACGGCCGGCGGGGGGCTTACCTGGCGATCGGCCAGCCGCGCGGCTCCGAGCTCGCGTTCGGTTTGTTGCGCGTGATGAAGTCCATGAATTCGTTGTAGGCCTTGCGCTGGTCGTTGATCACCACGTCGATCGGGGCCTCGGCCATGGCCGGGTACTTCTCCAGAATCCGATCGAGCACCCGCAGTGTCATGAGGACGTCCCCTTCGGCGTCGTGGAACGTTTCGGGCGCCACCCCGTAGTGCGCCGCGAGGTTTTCCAGGCGGCGCTTGCCCTTGCGGTAGCGGTCCACGTGCCGATCGAGGAAGTACGGGTCGATCACCGGGTAGACCTCGCCGCCCAGTCGATCGGCGAGCGTGGGCAGGCCGTGGCGGGCGAGCTCGGATTCGAGCAGCGTGATGTCATACGAGGCGTTGTAGGCCACCACAGGGTTGCCGCCGGCCATGTGCCGGGCCAGCATGTCCGCGACCTCGGCCAGCACCTCTACAGCCGGGCGCCCCTCGGCCCGCGCGCGTTCGGTGGTGATGCCGTGGACGGCGGCGGCCGCCTCGGGGATCGGCACGCACGGATCGGCGAGCCACGTGTAGCGTTCTTCGCGCCCGCCATCTTGGATGACGATCGCGGCGGTGACCAAGCGGTCATTGAACACGTCAATGCCCGTGGTTTCCGTATCAAAACCCGCGCGGGGGAGGGTGGTCCACATATCAGCTCCTTGTGTTTTCCCCCAGTCTAAATGGCGTCTCCGACACTTTTCGAAAGCGTCGTGCTCCCCGCCGCGCCCCACCCAGCGGTGGTGGCGCGATGGGCTAATCTATAGGGGTGAGTGAAACGGAAATTGGGCGCGGCAAGCGCGCACGTGTTGGCTATTCTTTTGACGACATCTCGATCGTCCCCTCGCGCCGCACCCGCGACGCCGCCGACGTCTCGATCACCTGGCAGCTGGACGCGGCTCTGCTCGAGATCCCCATCATGGCAGCCCCGATGGATTCGGTGACCTCGCCGGCTACGGCGATCCGCATCGGCGAGCTGGGCGGAGTCGGCGTGCTGGACCTCGAGGGTATCTGGACTCGGTATGAGGACCCGGAGCCGATCCTCGAGCGGATCGCAAACGAACCGGAGGAAACGGCCACGGCCCTCCTGCAGGAGGTTTACCGCGAGCCGATCAAGGACGAGCTGATCGTGGAGCGCCTGGCCGAGATCCGCAACGCCGGCCAGATTGTGGCCGGCGCCCTGTCCCCGCAGCGCACCCAGGAATACTGGCGCACGGTGGCCGGCGCGGGCGTGGACTTGTTCGTCATCCGTGGCACCACCGTCTCCGCCGAGCACGTCTCCTCCAACCGTGAGCCGCTCAATCTCAAGCGCTTCATCTACGAACTTGACGTGCCTGTGATTGTGGGCGGCGCGGCGTCCTACACCGCGGCCCTTCATCTCATGCGCACCGGTGCCGCCGGCGTCCTCGCCGGTTTCGGCGGCGGGGCCACCACCGCCAACCGCCGCACCGTGGGAGTGGCGGTTCCGATGGCCACCACGGTCGCGGACGTGGCAGCCGCGCGTCGTGAATACATGGACGAAACCGGCGGGCGCTACGTCCACGTCATCGCCGACGGGCAGATCTCCACGTCGGGCGACCTAGTCAAGGCGATCGCGTGCGGCGCCGACGGCGTCATGCTTGGCACCGCCCTCGCTCGCGCCACCGAGGCACCCGGCCGCGGATACCACTGGGGTGCGGAGGTCTATCACCGCTCGCTCCCGCGCGGGGAGCGGGTCCATGTGGGCACGCGCGCGCCGCTGGAGAAGATTATCGGCGGGCCGTCGTCGTCGGCGGATGGCCTGACTAACTTCACCGGGGCGCTGCGCCACGCGATGGCGATGACCGGCTACCTTGACCTGAAGGAGTTCCAGCGCGTGCAGATCTCCGTGGGGCAGATTTCCTAAGGATACCCTAAGCTAGGAGCGCAAGGCCGTGGCTGACCCCCGGAAATCGTGGGAAAATGGCCGCGTCCACTTGAGTTGCGAAGGAGTGACCATGAAGTACCGCATTGAGCACGACACGATGGGCGAAGTGAAGGTTCCCGCTGACGCCCTCTACCGTGCCCAGACTCAAAGGGCCGTTGAGAACTTTCCGATCTCGGGCAAGACCCTCACGCCCCCGCACATCCACGCCCTGGCCCAGATCAAGCGCGCCGCCGCGATCGCCAACAACGAGCTCGGCGTGCTGGACGACGCGCGCAAGAACGCCATCGTCAAGGCTACCGACGCCGTGATCGCCGGCGAGCACGATGACCAGTTCCCGATCGATGTCTTCCAGACCGGCTCGGGCACCAGCTCCAACATGAACACCAACGAGGTGCTCTCCACCCTCGCCTCGAGCGACGAGCTGGACGTCCACCCGAACGACCACGTCAACGCTTCGCAGTCCTCCAACGACGTCTTCCCGTCCTCGATCCACATCGCGGCGCTGGCGGCGCTCCGCCACGGCCTGCTACCCAAGCTCGCCATCCTCGCCGAGTCGCTCGAGGCGAAGGCGGAGGAGTGGAAGGGTGTGGTCAAGTCCGGGCGCACCCACCTCATGGATGCCACCCCGATCACGCTCGGCCAGGAGTTTTCCGGCTACGCCCAGCAGGTGCGCTACGGCATTGCGCGCGTTGAGGCCACGGAGGAGCGCCTGGCGGAGCTACCGCTCGGCGGCACGGCCGTGGGCACCGGCATCAACACGCCGGCCGGCTTCTCCGCCCGCGTCATCGAGCTGATCGCTGAGCACATGGACCTGCCCTTCGTGGAGGCCGCCAATCACTTCGAGGCGCAGGCCGCGCAGGATTCCCTGGTAGAGACCTCGGGCGCTCTGCGCACGGTCGCCATTTCGCTGGTCAAGATCGCCAACGACCTGCGCTGGATGGGCTCCGGCCCGCGCGCCGGCATCGGCGAGATCCACCTGCCCGACCTCCAGCCGGGCTCGTCGATCATGCCGGGCAAGGTCAATCCTGTGGTCCCGGAGGCCACGGTCCAGGTTGCCGCACAGGTCATTGGTAACGACGCCGCCATCGCGTTCGCCGGCGCCCAGGGAAATTTCGACCTGCTCGTTATGCTACCGGTTATGGCCCAGAACCTGCTTGAGTCGATCAACATCCTGGGTAATGTGGCCGAGGTGCTGGCCAAGCGCACGGTGGACGGGCTCGTGGCCAACGAGGCGCGATGCCTGGAGCTGGCCGAGTCTTCGCCGTCGATCGTCACCCCGCTCAACCGTCACATTGGGTACGAGAATGCGGCGAAGATTGCCAAGCACTCGGTCAAGGAAAACATCACGGTCAAGCAGGCCGCGATCGACCTCGGCTTCGTCGAGCGTGGCGAGATCGATGAGGAGACGCTGAACGCGGCCCTCGACGTCTCGACCATGGTGGGCGAGCGCTAGTATTCCAGCTGCCGGGCCGCCCGCGCGTCGCCGGGAAGCTAGCCCGACGACGCCGGCTGCCCGTCTCCCGGGTCATCCCTGGGTCTGAGCCCCCTCTATTCGCTGGGTGAATAGAGGGGGTACTCTTTTAGACATACTAGTCACTGAGTGAATAGAGGGGATATGAGCACCCAGTTCGCGCTCCTCGGCCTTATCTCCACGGAGCCCACCTACGGCTACGAGCTCAAGAAGCTCTATGATTGCCTGTTCGGCGGTGACAAGCCGATCCTGCCGGGCCAGCTCTACGCCGTGCTCGGCCGCCTGGCCCGCGACGCCGCGATCGAGAAGGTGGCGGACACGGGCGCCTCCGCCGGCCCTGAGCGCACGCGCTACGCGGTCACCGATCTCGGCAACGAGCGCCTACTCGCCTGGCTCGATCAGCCCGAGCCGCCCGCGCCCACCCTCCAGGCCACCCTCTACATGAAGGTGGTGCTTGCCCTCATGATTCACGGCGACGCCGCCCCCTTCCTTCGCGCCCAAAAGTCAGCGCACATCGCCCGGATGCGCGAGCTCATCGCCCGGCGTCGTGAAGCAAACCTGGCCGAGCGCATCTTGCTTGACAACGCGATCTTCCACATCGAAGCCGACATCCGCTGGATGGACATGACCGCCAGCCGCCTGACCAACCTGAAGGAGGAACTATGGTCCGCGATGTGATCCTCGAGGCCCGCGGGCTCACGAAGAGCTTCGGGCCCACCCACGCCATGCGGGGGATCGACCTCGACGTGTTGCGCGGGGAGGTGCTGGCCATCATGGGCCCGTCCGGCTCGGGCAAGTCCACGCTCTTGCACACGCTCGCCGCGATCGAGGCCCCCGACCAGGGCACGGTCACCCTCAACGGCGCCCGGATTGACTCCCTGCCCGACGCCGAGCGCACGATCTTGCGCCGCACAAAGTTCGGCTTCGTATTCCAGTTCGGCCAGCTCGTGCCCGAGCTGTCGGCCCTGGAGAACGTCATGGTCCCGCTCATGTTGGGCGGGGTGCGCAAGAACGACGCCGAACGGCGAGCTCGCGAGTGGCTGGCGCGCGTGGGGCTGTCCGATCGGGCGGACGCCCTGCCCGGCCAGCTCTCGGGCGGCGAGGCCCAGCGCGTGGCGATCGCCCGGGCCCTCATCATCACGCCCGAGGTGCTGTTCGCCGACGAGCCGACCGGCGCCCTCGACTCCTTCGCCTCCGAGCAGGTGATGGAGATGATCGTCAGCCTCGCCCGCGCCGAGGGTCTGACCGTGGTTATGGTCACCCACGAGCCGATGATCGCCGCCTACGCCGACCGTGAGGTCGTGGTGCGGGACGGCCGGATCGAGGGGCAATGAAACTCGCAGCCCAGCTTTTCAAGGCCAGCGCCGCCCGCAGCCGCGGCCGCCTCGCTCTGCTCACTTGGGCGGTCGCCTTCGGTGTACTCATCCTCTTCCTCTTCTCCGCCTACCACCACGCGCTCTTCGACCGCTCGTATACTGTCTGGCGCCAGGGATACGACCAGGCGCGGTCGGCGTTCTGGTACGACCAGGAGCTTGCCCCCGGCGACGGCGACCCCCTGTGGATGCAGCTGCGCCTCGACTCCGCCTACGCGCTCGGCGACCACGCCACCTCTGTCATGCAAGTCGCCACCGACACCGGCTCGCCCGAGCTGCCCGCGGGTCTGCCGCGCTGGCCCGAGCCGGGGGAGTACTGGGTTTCGCCCGCTGTCTCGGATATCATGGAGACCAGCGCCTACGATGTCGGGATGCGCTTTGGTAGCACGAAGCTCGGGGTTCTTCCAGAGTCGATGGTGGCCGGGCCTGACGAGCAGCTGGTCATCATGGGAGTGGACAAGGCCGACATCCCCGACTCTGTGGCCGTCTACCGCTTCAACGAGCCGTTGGTGGACCTCGAGTTTCAGGTGATCGGCGCCGTCGTCTACCTCGGGGTGGCCATCGTGCTCTTCCCCGTCCTCATCCTCATCTCGATCGCGGCAAAACTCGGCAGCGTGCAGCGCGAGCAGCGCTACGCCGCGTTGCGCCTGGTGGGTGCCACGAACAAGCAGATCCTCATGATCGTCACCTTCGAGTCACTCGTGGCGGCCGCGGGCGGCCTGGTGATCGGCGCGGCTGCCTACTTTGCCGCGCGCCCGGCCCTGTTTGAACTCACGCTCGGCGGTGGGCGGCAGTGGCCCTCACGCATCGACGTCACCCCGCTCCACTGGGTGGCGGTGGCGCTTGCCACGATCGCGCTCATCTTCCTCTCCAACGCCTGGGGCATGCGCGGGCTACGCCTCTCGCCGCTGGGCGTGGCCCGGCGCCAGAAGCGCGAAGCGCGCCCCGGCGCCCTGCGCCTCCTGCCGCTCGCAGCCGGCATCGGCGCGTTCGTCCACATTTACGCAACCGTGGACGAAAATCAGGGCAACGGCAACACGGTCTATCAGCTCATGGCGGCCGTGATCGCCACGATGATCGGCCTGGTGCTGGCCGGGCCGTGGTTCACCTACGCACTTGGCGGGCTGGTCCGCCGCCTCACCAGCTCCGCCGACCTCTTCATCGGCTCCTCCTACGTGCGTGCCCACGCCAGCCGCGTGTCGCGCTCGGTGGTCGGTGTGGTGCTCGCCCTGTTTGCGGGCAGCTTCTTCCTCACCGCCGTCTCCGACGTGCCCGAGGATCTCTTCGACCAGCGCTCCGACGGCTTCGCCCCCGGCGTGGTGCGCGTGGACGGCATGAACACGGCGGAGGTGGCCCAAATCCGTTTTTCCCCCTGGGCGAGCGAGGTACATGACTACCCCCAGCTCGCGGGCGCCTACATGGTCATGCCCTGCGCCGACGCCGCACGGTTCGTTGACGACGTGGCGTGCGACGACGGCGTCGTGGCCATCAACCCCTACGCGTCCGGCGCCCAGGCCGACTACTACGGGGCCGACGTGGCCGAAGTGGCCCGGGAGCTCGAGGCGAACGCGGGCGCCTACATCGAGTACGATGGCGGCCAGCCCGTCACGTCCGTGGTGGCGCTCGTGAAGCTGCGCGAGGCGGGCGACATCGAGGCGCTACGCAACGTGGTGGCCGGCCGGGCCCAGGACATCTTCATCGAGTCGGCCACGAAGAGCCCCGACACGACAGTCCGCTTCTTTACGCAACTGACCTATGCCGGCATCGCGGTCACGCTGGTCGTGTCAGTCATCTCGCTCGTCGTCTCCACCTACTCCGGCCTGCTCGAACGACGCCGATCGCTGCTCAGCCTGCGCCTGTGCGGGATGACCCTGCGCCAGCTGGGCGCCATGGTTCTGGTGGAGTCCTTCGTACCGCTGGTGGTCATGTCCACGATCGCCACCGCCGCGGGCATCGGCGCCGGCTTCGTGCTCATGCACGCCGTGTCCTACACGCTCGACGCGCGCTTCACCGGTACATATGTGGCGGCGCTCATCGGGGCGCTCATCGCGGCCGGCCTCGCTATCGTCGCGATCCTGCCCTCGATGAAGAAGATGACACGGCTCGCGGTCAACCGCACCGAATAAGAAGCGCCGAGCAGACGCGGACTGTGGACGCGGGCCGCGCGGGCGGCGTCGTGACAAGGCGTCGCCCGCGCAGGGCCGGGCTAGTGGGCCTTGACTTGGTTTTGGGAGTAGATCGTCCTGCCCGTGCCGAAGGAATCGCCGAGCAGTTCGGGGACAGTGACCAGCACGTAGCCCTGCGCCTCGAGCTTGGTGATGATGTCGGGCACGGCGGCCACCGACGTGGGGTGGATGTCGTGCATGAGGATGATCGCACCGGGGTGAGCTGCGGTGACGGCCTCGTTGATGACGGAGGGGGTGGAGAGCGACTCCCAGTCGCGCGTGTCGACCGACCACAGGACCTCGGCCAGCCCGAGCGAGTCGGCCACGGCATCCACGGTGGCATTCCGGGCTCCGTAGGGCGGGCGGATCATGTCGGTGTGAACGCCGATGGCCGTCAGCGCGTCGATGGGGGAGGCCATCTCCGCCCGCATCGCGCCCTCGGCGAGCTTGGGCAGGACGGGGTGGCTCCACGTGTGGGTGCCGATCGCGTGGCCCTCGGCGGCGGCGCGCTGTACGGTGGCCGCCCCGCCCTCGACCTTGTAACCCACCAGGAAGAACGTGGCAGGCACGCCCGTGTCCTTAAGCGTATCCAGCAGCTGATCGGTGTACGGGCCGGGACCGTCGTCAAAGGTCAGCGCCGCACACCGGGCCTGCGAACAGTCCACCCGCCCGTCTTCCAGCTTGGGCGCGGCGGCGCGGTTCGCATTCGGCCCGGGAGCAAGCGGGAGCCCGCCGGGTCCGACGCCGGGCCTCGCCGTGCCGCGCGGTCCCCACGTGTTCGGCGGGGCGAACTCCGGATCGTTGTCGATCTCATACCCGGACGTGGGCGCCTTGGAAAAATCGAGCGGCTGCGCGGCGGACGGCTCGGGAGGTACAGAGGAGGTACATCCAGTCAGCGCGAGCGCGAGCGCGAGAGCCAAACTGCTACGAAAAAACCTCATGCCTCTAGCCTATTCCCCCGAAAGCTCGCCGATGCCCACCCGCAGGGGGAGGCGGGTGGGCACTAAAACCGTTACTTCCCGCCGTAACGATACACGTTGGTCTTGCGCGCTTCGAATCCGCACCGACGGTACAGACGGTTGGCGGCCTCGCGCGACGGGCGGGACGTCAGATCCACGCTCTTCGCACCGCGCGTCGTTGCAAGGTCGCACGCTGCCTCCACGAGTGCCCGACCAGCGCCCTTCCCGCGCGCCGCGTCGTCAACCACCACGTCCTCAATCCACGCCCGCGTGCCCGTGGGGATGGTGAACGTCACCAGGGGAAGCATGCCGAGGATTTCGCCCTCGTCCTTGAACAGCAACAGGCCGATGCACGGCTGGGCGAGCAGCTGGTCGATCTGCTCGATGTCCATCGGCGCCGCGGTGGAGGAAAGCTGGGGGATGAGGCGAGCGAACGCGGCCTCGAGCTGCGGGGTTGCTGACGTGGCAAGTTCAATAGACATGAGGTCCTCTTCCTAGACAATTGCTTTCGCGGGGCGATACCGGCCGTGTCCGGCGACGTCGCCCCGCGAAAGGTAACAGATTAAATGATCTCCATGCACTGGCGTGCGATGGCGAGCTCCTCGTTGGTGGGAACCACGCAGATGGTCACCGCCGAGTCCTGCGTGGAGATCACGCGGGCCTCCTTCGAGCGCACCGCGTTCTTTTCCAGGTCGAGCTTGACGCCGAACGGCGTCAGGCGCGCGCATACCTCAGCACGCAGGTCGGCGTCGTTCTCACCAGCGCCGGCGGTGAACGTGATCGCGTCCAGCCCGCCCATGACGGCGGTGTAGGCGCCGACGTAGTGCAGCAGGCGGTGGACGTAGACCTCGAGGGCCTCCGTTGCGTGCGGGTCGCCCGCCGCGGCAAGCGCGCGCACCTGGCGCATGTCGTTGTCGCCCGCCAGGCCCTTGAGGCCGGACTGCTTGTTGAACAGGGTGTCGATCTCGTCGGTGCTCATCCCGGCCTCGCGCGAAAGGTGGAAGACGGCCGCCGGGTCGATGTCGCCCGTGCGGGTGCCCATGACCAGGCCCTCGAGAGGGGTCAGGCCCATCGACGTGTCCACTGCCTTTCCGGCCACTACCGCCGACGCCGAGGCGCCATTTCCGAGGTGGAGCACGATCTGCTTGAGGTCATCGCGGCCGAGCAGCTCGCTCACCGCGCCGGAAACAAACTGGTGGGAGGTGCCGTGCGCGCCGTAGCGGCGGATCTGGTACTTCTCGGCCACGTCACGGTTGAGGGCGTAGGTGGCGGACTCGTTCGGCAGGGACTGGAAGAACGCGGTGTCAAACACGGCAATGTTCGGCACGTCGAACATCTCGCGCGCCACCTTGATGCCCTTGAGGTGGGCGGGGTTGTGGAGCGGGCCGAGCGGGATGAGATTCTCAATGATCTGCTCCACCTCGTCGGTGATGAGCACGGCCTTGTCGAAGTACTTTCCGCCCTGAACCACGCGGTGGCCGATGGCGCGGATCCCGGCGTCGGCGAGCGCCGGCCCGTGGGTGTTAAACATGTCGATCACCAGCGACAGGCCCACGGCGTGATCCTCAATCGGCTGGTCGAGCTCGAAGGTCTGCCCCTCGACCTCGTGCTCGAGGTGGGAGGTGGATTCGCCGATGCGCTCCACGAGGCCCTTGGCCAGCGTCGTGCCCGAATCGGGCTCGATGAGCTGGTACTTGATCGACGACGATCCAGAGTTGATGACGAGTACTGTCACGGATTCTCCTTTGATTAGTTCTGGGCCTGGATAGCGGTGATGGCAACCGTGTTGACGATGTCTTCCACGAGCGCGCCACGCGAGAGGTCATTGACGGGCTTGTTCAGGCCCTGCAGGACCGGGCCCACGGCCACGGCGCCCGAGGAACGCTGGACCGCTTTGTAGCCGATGTTGCCGGCGTTGAGGTTCGGGAAGACAAACACGGTGGCCTGGCCGGCCACGGGCGAGCCGGGCAGCTTGGTGGCGGCGACCTTGGCATCGACGGCGGCGTCATACTGGATCGGGCCCTCAATGAGGAGGTCGGGGCGCTGCTCCTTGGCGATGCGCGTGGCCTCTACGACGGCGTCCACGTCCGGGCCTTTGCCGGAGGTGCCGGTGGAGTAAGACAGCATCGCGACCTTGGGGTCGACGCCGAACTGCACGGCCGTCTCGGCCGACGACACGGCGATGCCTGCCAGTTGCTCGGGGGTGGGGTTGGTGGTCACGGCGCAATCGCCGTAGACGTAGACCCGGTCCTCCATGAGCATGAGGAAGCAGGAGGAGACGAGAGCCGCGCCCGGCTTGGTCTTGATGATCTGGAAGGAGGGAACGATCGTGTTGGCGGTGGTGTTGATCGAGCCGGAAACCATGCCGTCGGCATCCCCCATGTGGACCATCATGGTGCCGAAGTAGGACAGGTCCTTGATCGTCTCCACGGCCTGGTCGTAGGTGACGCCCTTCTTCTCGCGCACTCGGGCAAACTCGGCGGCGTACTTCGCGATGAGGTCGGGGTTGGCGGGGGAGACGATGTCGGCCCCATCGAGGTCGAGGCCGAGGTGGGCGGCGCGGGCCAGCACGTCCTCGCGCTCGCCGAGCAACACGATGTCGGCCACCTCGCGGCGGATCAGTTCGTCGGCCGCGCGCAGGATCCTGTCATCAGCCGACTCGGGCATAACGATGCGCTTGCGCTGGGCGCGGGCGCGGGAGATGAGGGAGGCGGTGAAGCTCAGCGGCGTGATGACGTCCGAGCCGTGCTCCATCGACGCCCGCACGATCGCCCTGTCGGTATCCGTCAGCTCCACGGCTTCGCCGTCGTAGAAGTAGACGATCGGAATGTGGGCGTATTCGGGGCTCTTCTCCTGCTCCACCCGGTGCTCGGCGGAGGTGACGGCCACGGCCGAGATCGGCGCGTTCTCGCCCTGGATCTCGCGCGAGACGAGGTGGGATAGGTTGACCACCTGCTCGGGCGTGCGCAGGGCGGCGGAGACCACCACGAACACCGAGGTGGCGAGGTTGGCGGCGGCGCGGCCCGTGCGGGCGAGCATACCCGGGTTGACCGGATCGCCATCAAGGAGGCCGAGGATGAGGACGGCGTCGAAATTCTGGGCGTAGTCGGTATAGCGCTTGACGAGGTCCGTCATAGCCGCTTCTTCGTTACGCACGTAGGCCTGGCGGGTGGTGCCCCACGCGATGTCGAGGTCTTCCTCGCGCCCCACGAGCTTGATGAGGTCAATGAACTCATCGTCGGTGTCGATCGGGCCGTTGGTGAAGGCGCGGAAGAGGCCGAGCTTGGGGTAGTCCTGGGTGAGCTGTTCGATGACCGCGCGGACGACGGGGCGGGTGCCGGAGTTGCCCTCTGCTGCGGTAAAGTAGACGCTCTTGGTCATGTCATCCTCTCTCATGATCTTGTTCCACGGCCGAGCCGTGTTCCTATCGTCCCACGTTTGGGTAGGGGATGAACAAATTTCGGCATAATTCCATATGAAGCCGTGCACGGGAAGTGCAGGACCAAAGGGCGAGACACCGGCCGGGATTCCGGCCGGATCGCAAGGGAAAGCGCAAGGGAAAAGGAGGGGCCGTGGGGCGCAGGCCACGATCGCAACGACGCTCGGCGTACCAGCGTGCCACCCGGCCCGCCCTGCGTGGCGGGATCAACGCCTCGCCCGTGGTGCTTCCCGAGCGTGAGTTTGCAACGCTCGGGGAGTGGGCGGCGGAGCGCTTCGGAGCGGAGGGCGCCGGGATCTTCGACGGGGACGCCTTCTACGACTTTTCCGTGCCGGCCTGCGCCGCCGACACGTACCGTCCCGGCACGCGCCTGTACATCTTCCGCCCCGTCCCCGACGAGCCCGAGCGCCCCATCGTCCTCGACGTGGTCCACCGCGCCGAGCGCTTCATCATCGTCGACAAGCCCCACGGCATCGCCACCATCCCGCGCGGCAGTTACGTCGCCCGGTCCGTGACCGTCGCGGCCCGGCGCCAGTTTGCCAACGACGACGTCTCCGCGGCCCATCGCCTCGACGCCGAGACCGCCGGTCTCGTCTTGCTCACGCTTGACCCGCGCTGGCGTGGCCCCTACCAGGACATGTTCGCCGCCCGCCAGGTGAGCAAGGTCTATCGTGCGGTGGCGCCATCGATCGACCTGGGCGCGCTCGCGGGCCGGGCGGGCGTCGTCGAAGCCGGGCCTGGGCACGCCGCGGCCCTGGGCGGGAGGGGCGCGGACGGCGTCGTGAACGTGGAGCTGCACCTGACCCGGGAGCCGGGGGAGATCGCGGTGCGCGTGGGGGAGGGCGTGCCAAACGCGCGCACGCTCGTCGCGAAGGAGCGGGAGCTCACGGACGGGCTGGCGCTGTACGAGCTGCGACCCGTGACGGGGCGGCTGCACCAGCTGCGTGCCACGATGAGCTACCTCGGGGTGCCGATCGCGGGCGACCCGCTCTACCCGCGCGTGATGAGCCTGGAGGAGACCGCGCGGCGGCCGTTCCCCACGCAACTGTTGGCAGCGGGGTTGGAGTTCTCCGACCCGATGGACGATGAGCCCGTGGTGGTGCGAACGCGCAGGACACTGGAGCTGTTGACGCGGTAGTCTGGTGGGGTGAGTGAACTACGCCCAGTTTTGGTTATTGATAATGGAGCGCAAAACGCGCAACTGATCGCGCGCCGCGTGCGCGACGCCGGCTATTACTCCGAGCTGGTCCCGCATTCGTGGAGCGCGCAGCGGGTGCTGGAGAAGGAGCCGGTGGCGATCATCCTGTCGGGTGGGCCGTCGTCGGTGTATGCCGAGGGCGCCCCGCAGCTCGACCCCGCAATCCTCGAGGCCGGCATCCCCGTGCTCGGCATCTGCTACGGCTTCCAGCAGATGACGCACGCGCTCGGCGGCGTGGTGGGCAGGGCCGACAAGGAGTACGGCAACGCCCCGGCGCAGATGGTGGCGGACGGCGTCGTGACCGGCCCGGCCGGCGGCATGGCGAGCGTGTGGATGAGCCACGGCGACTCGGTCACGCGGGCCCCGGAGGGCTTTACCGTGACGGCGACGACGCCGGGCGCGCAGGTGGCGGCCATGGAAAACGTGGAGCGGCGCCTGTTCGGCCTGCAGTGGCACCCCGAAGCCAAGCACTGCGAGTACGGCCAGGAGCAGATCGAAGCCTTCTTGCGCGAGGGCGCGGGGCTGGAGGCGAACTGGGACTCGTCGTCGGTGATCGAGGACCAGGTGCGCAAGATCCGCGAACAGGTGGGAGACAAGCACGCGATCTGCGCGCTGTCCGGCGGCGTGGATTCGTCGGTGGCGGCGGCGCTCGTACACAAGGCGATTGGCGACCAGCTCACGTGCGTGTTCGTGGACCACGGGCTGCTACGCAAGGGTGAGGCCGAGCAGGTGGTGCGCGACTACGCTGGATCGCTCGGCATCCGCGTGGTGGCGGTGGACGAGTCGGAGCGATTCCTCTCCGCACTCGAGGGCGTGACGGACCCGGAGACCAAACGCAAGATCATCGGCCGCGAATTCATCCGCTCCTTCGAGGCCGCCCAGCGCGCGCTGGTTGAGGAGGCGGGCGCCGAGGGCAAGGAGATCAAGTTCCTTGTGCAGGGCACGCTCTACCCGGACGTGGTGGAGTCCGGCGGCGGGGACGGCACGGCCAACATCAAGTCTCACCACAACGTGGGTGGCCTGCCGGACGACCTGGACTTTGAGCTCGTGGAGCCGCTACGCGACCTGTTCAAGGACGAGGTGCGGGCGATCGGCCTGGAGCTCGGGCTGGACGAGAAGCTCGTGTGGCGCCAACCCTTCCCCGGGCCCGGCCTGGGCATCCGCGTGGTGGGGGCCGTCAACCGCGAACGGCTCGACATCCTGCGCGAAGCGGACGCGATCGTGCGCGAGGAACTGTCCGCCGCCGGGTTCGATCGCGAGATCTGGCAGTGCCCCGTGGTGCTACTGGCGGACGTGCGCTCGGTGGGAGTGCAAGGCGACGGGCGCACCTACGGCCACCCGATCGTGTTGCGGCCCGTGTCCTCCGAGGACGCGATGAGTGCCGACTGGACCCGCATCCCCTACGACCTGCTGTCCAAGATCTCCAACCGCATCACTAACGAGGTGGATGAGATCAACCGCGTGGTGCTCGACGTGACGAGCAAGCCGCCGGGGACCATCGAGTGGGAGTAGGCGCCTGCGGGCAGGGGCCTGGTGGCCGTCGGCCCGCGGCAGGCGGCGGCGTTTTAGAATAATTTGGACGATTTCGGCGTCATCTTCGCATATGAAGAGATCGCGCTGAAATCGTCCAGATTGTTTTAATCCGGCCATGTCGTTGGAGGGCGCTTGGAACCTGGGGGAAGGTGCGTGAGTGTTGGGCCGCATTGCCCGACGGCGACCGCGAGTGGGCCCTCGCCTTTGTCCTTGACCTCGCGAAGGAATTCATCGCGGGTGCGGGCGTCACGGTAGCCATGTGGGGAGGATACGCCGAGAATGAGCTAGCCGGACCTGTCCGGGAGTTCGAGCGCTTCTTCGCCGAGCACCGCGACCGTACCGTCCTCGCCGCGAAGAACGGCGACCTAACGCCAAAGCACATCAATGTGCGTCCGGGGTTGCCCGTGGGGTGCTGCGCCGCTCGAGCCGTTCCCGTTTGAAGGCGGACGGTAGCCCAACCGGCGGGCACCCGTACCGCCCGCGATCTGCAACTTCGCACAATTGACAGCGCTTGTATCACCTTCCTGATATCCTCGAGCTGACTATTTCAATGGCGAAATGAGGAAAAATGCGGGTTCTCGCGGCGTTAGCGGCCCTTCTCTTGACATTCGGCACCACGTCGATTGCGACGGCCGAGGTCGATGACGATCAACTGGTCAATATTGCACAGCTTGCCGACACGGTGGTGACGGCGTCGGGCTACGAGTCCGGTAGTAGCTTCACCGTGGATCGTGCGGTTGACGGCGACGACGGCACGGATTATGCGACCCGCGAGGCGAAGTGGTTCGCGCAGGACGCGTCGCGGTGGTCGGCGAATAAGAAGGAGCCGCCGGTGTGGCTCGCCTTCGACTTCGGCCAGCCGGCGGACATCCAGCAGGTCAACATCACGTGGGGTCGCCAGTTCGCCACCAAGTACAAGTTCGAGGTCTCGGCCGACGGCACCACCTGGCAGGATGTCGACGGGGTGTACGAGGGCAAGTTCCAGGACAAGGTCTCGAGCGAGCTCAACGTCACCAGCCGCTACCTGCGCATGACCACCCTCGGTCACCGTAGCGAGTGGCCCGTCAGCATCTGGGAGATCGAGGTGCTGGGCACGGTCGGCGAGTCGGAGCAACTTCCGGCGCTCGTCCCGTTGCCGGCTAGCTACGAGGCCGCGGACGCGGGAACCTTCGAGCTGACCTCCACCTCTGACATCGTGGCCGCGGCGGACATGCAGGCCGAGGCGGAGAAGGTGGCGCAGATCCTGCGCGCCTCCACGGGCTTTGACTTGCCGGTGGTCGCCGAGTCGGTAGACCCGGCCGCGGACATCATGTTTGACACCGCCGAGGGTCTGGGCGAGGAGGGCTACACGCTCAAGACGACGGCCCAGGCCGCCACGATCACAGCCTCGACCACGCACGGCGCCTTTAACGGCGGCCGCACGATGCTGCAACTGCTGGGTCCGTGGGCGCTGATGACCACCCCGATGGCCGGCCCGTGGCAGGTGCCCAGCGTGGCGATCGAGGACTCCCCGCGCTTCGCCTACCGCGGCATCATGCTCGACCCGGCACGCTCGTTCTACACGGTCGACGAGGTCAAGCAGGCCATCGACGTCATGTCGATGTACAAGTTCTCCTACCTGCACTTGCACTTGACGGACGACCAGGGCTGGCGCATCGAGATCACGAATGATGGACGCGAGGACGGCGATACCATCGATTACACCCGCCTGACGGCCGTCGGCGGCCAGACGGCGATGGGGCCGACCGACCGGAACTCGAAGCCCGGCGTGACCGGCTTCTACACGCAGAACGACCTGCGTGACATCGTGGCCTACGCGGCGGATCGGCACATCGCGATCGTGCCCGAGGTGGACATGCCCGGCCACAGCCAGGGCATCCTCCAGGCGATCCCGCAGCTGAACACGCCCGGTTCGTCGCACGACGGCACGGTGGGCGACGACGGCCAGCCGATCACCGACCCGTCCCAGTACGTGACGGCGCCGCCGCAGAACACCTCGGACGTGGGCGAGTCCTACCTCGACCCGAACTCGGAGTACACGTGGCAGTTCCTGCGCCACGTGGTGGGTCAGGTGCAAGGGATTGTTGGCGGCGAGTACTTCCACATCGGCGGCGACGAGACGCACAAGATGGACCAGGCCAACCCGGGTGCCGCGGTTGAGTTCCTGCGCGAGGCCTCAGCGATGGTTCGCGAGTTCGACGTCACTCCGATCGGGTGGAACGAGTGGGCGCCGAACGGCAACGTGCCGCAGCAGGGTGACGTTATGCAGCTGTGGAACGGCGCCAAGGCGAGCTTCGCCGCGGGGCTCACCGCGTCCGGCGGCAAGGCCATTTTCTCGCACGCCTCCAACCTGTACTTCCCGCAGAAGGCCGGCCCGGGGATCTGGGGCGCGACCTGGGCGTGCGGCGGCGCGTGTGGCCTGGAGCAGTTCTACAACTACGATCCCGAGGCGGACATGGGCCTGCAGCCCGGCCAGCTTCTCGGCATCGAGGGCGCGATGTGGAACGAGCACGTGCGCTCGATCCAGGACTTCTTCTTCCCGGCGTTCCCGCGCGCAATGGCGGCGGCCGAGGTCGGGTGGACCCCGCAGAACCTGCGCACGGGCCGGATCAACAACCTGCGCACGCGGCTCGCGGACACCATGCCGGCGCTGACGGTTCAGGGCGCCGACTTCTACGCCTACGGGATCAACCACCAGCCGTTGGTGCGTGCGGTGGCCGTGCCCGACGGCGTCGTCGGCTACGGGTACTCGCCCGCGACGCCGGCCGACGGCGTGAGCGCGACCGTCACGTTCGACGGGCTTGAGCCGATGGCGCTGACGGCAACGTCGATGCGGCCGTACCTGCCGGCGAACGATGCGAACAACAACAACCGCGCGCAGGCGGGCCTGTGGGAGTTCGCCCTGCCCGACGACGCGGCGGCCGCCCTCCCCGCGGGCACGCACGGTGGCGTGATCACGATGGTCGTGGGCGGGGATACGGACAAGGCCGTGAGCGCGCAGGTGACCCTGGTGGTCGCGGAGGATCCGGAGAACCCCGGCGGTCCGGTGGATCCGGAGGAGCCGGAGAACCCCACCCCGCCGCAGTGCGAGGCGATGGCGGGGCCGGTTCGGCCGGCGCGCGCCACGAACCTGCTGGGTGAGGCCACCGGCGACCTCCTGGCGGACATGTGGTCGCTGTCCGACGACGGCGCGATCCACTTCTACGCCAGCCGCGGGGCGGGGATGGTGCACCAGGGCGTGGTGCACTGCCCGGACGTGGACCTGGCGGAGATCACCGCGATCCCGGACGTCAACGGCGATAGGCGGGCCGACCTGCTCGCCATCACCGCCGACGGCGACGCCTTCTACTACTACTCGACCGGCAACGGGTTCCTGTCGAAGGGTGCCCAGGTGGGCCACGGGTGGACGTCGATGGACAACGTGTCCTTCGCCGGCAAGCTCGGCAATTCGTCCACGAACTACGTGATCGCGCGGCAGAAGGCCACGGGCGACCTGTACCGCTACCAGATCAGCGGCGCGGGCCTGTCGAACGGCACGAAGATCGGCCACGGCTGGTCGGATATGACCGTGATCGTGGGCACGGGGCAGTTAACCGGCGATGCGAACTCGGACGTGGTGGCGATCCGTTCGGATGGCAAGATGTTCGCCTACGCCGGCACGTTCGGCGGGGCGCTGGTAAGCGCGGGCCAGATTGGCGGTGGCTGGGAGCCGTTTGTCAACGTCACGGTTCCCGGCGACAGGGACGGCAACGGTCTGAATGATCTGATCGGCGTCCGTGACGACGGCAAGCTGTTCTTCTACAAGAACACGGGCACGGGCTATTGGGGGCCAGCCACCGAGGTCGGCCACGGCTGGGGCCGCATGGTTGACCTGAGCTAGGGCGAGTGGGCGCGCGGTCGGTCGGATCGTGCACCCAGCGGGGCGTGCCACGGCGTCGTGAACGACGCCGTGGCACACTTCGCGCACAAGCCCGGGATTTGCGCAGAAATCCGCGGCGCACGGGGCGCCTGACAAGTTTGTCGGAGGGGTCAATTAAGCTGAAGTCGTTATGTCTGATGCTTATCAAAACGCTATGGAGCGCCTGCGAGCCCGTGTCGCGGCAGCGCAGGAAGCCAATGATGTCCGCCGTCCGGTAGCCGCGCCTCCCGGGCTGATCGCCCCTACTACCGAGGATCCGCTACTCGCGGGGCTGAACACCCAGCAACGCGAAGCGGTGGTGCATGAGGGCGGGCACTTGCTCGTGGTGGCAGGTGCGGGCTCGGGCAAGACGCGGGTGCTCACCACCCGCATCTCGCACTTGATTTCGTCGGGGAAGGTGCGTCCGTGGGAGATCCTCGCGATCACGTTCACGAACAAGGCGGCGAAGGAGATGCGCGAGCGTCTGGAGGCGATGATCGGCCCGTCGGCCACGCGGATGTGGATCTCCACCTTCCATTCGGCGTGCGTGCGGATTTTGCGCGCGGAGCACGAGGCGCTGGGGATGCGCTCCACGTTCACGATTTACGACGCGGCGGATTCGAACCGGCTGATGACCATGGTGGCGCGCGAGGAGAACATTGACACGAAGCAGTTCCCGGCGAAGAAGCTACTGCGCCAGGTGTCGGACTTGAAGAATGAGATGGTCACGGCGTGGGAATTCGAGCGGCGCAACCTGAACCGGGACGAGCGGGTCCTCGCCCAGGCTTACGCCGGCTATCAGCGTCGGCTCACGGCGGCGAACGCGGTGGATTTCGATGACCTCATCATGCTCACGGTCAACCTGTTGCGCGATAACCCGGCGATTGCCGAGTACTACCGGCGGCGCTTCCGCCACATTCTGGTGGACGAATACCAGGATACGAATGTGGCCCAGTACGAACTGATCCGCGTGCTTGTGGGGGATGAGGGGGACGATCCGCACGGGGAGCTGACCGTGGTGGGGGACGCGGACCAGTCGATCTACGCCTTCCGTGGCGCCACCATCCGCAATATTCAGGACTTCGAGCAGGACTTCCCGAACGCCACCTCGATCCTGCTCGAGCAGAACTATCGTTCCACGCAGAACATCCTGTCGGCTGCGAACGCGGTGATCGCGAACAATGCCGGGCGGCGGCCGAAGCGGCTGTGGACGGATTCGGGTAGCGGGGAGAAGATTGTGGGCTACGTGGCCGACGCGGAGTCGGATGAGGCCTCCTTCATCGTGGAGGAGATCGACTCGCTACGCGGCAAGGGCTACACCTACGGCCAGGTGGCCGTGTTCTATCGTACGAACGCTCAGTCGCGGGCGCTGGAGGAAATGTTCGTCCGCTCGGGTATCCCGTACAAGGTGGTGGGCGGCACCAAGTTCTACGAGCGCAAGGAGATCAAGGACGCGATCGCCTACCTCCACGCGATCGCCAACCCGGATGATACGGTCTCGATCCGCCGTATCCTCAACGAGCCGCGGCGCGGGTTGGGGGCGAAGGCGGAGGACGCGGTGGCGGCACACGCCGCCCGCTTTGAGATCTCGTTCGGAGCGGCGCTTGCCGACGTCGCCCACCCCGATTCCGCCCTCGAGGCTGGGCGCGCGCCCGTGGAGGGCCTGCAGGCGCGGGCCATCAACGCGATGCGGGAGTTCGCGCTCATGCTCGAGGAGATCCGCGCGAAGGCGGAGGCGGGTGCGGCGCCGGCGGACGTGCTCGATGAGGTGATGGACCGCTCCGGGTATTTGGCGACGTTGCAGAAGTCGAATGACCCGCAGGACGAGGTGCGGGTGGAGAACCTGGCCGAGTTCCACTCCGTGGCCTCCGATTTCCTCGTGGTCAATGAGGGCGGCACGCTCGGCGATTTCCTCGACCAGGTCTCGCTTGTGGCTGACTCGGACCAGATTCCGGATGAGGACGGGGGCGAGGGGGAGGTCATCCTCATGACCGTTCACACCGCTAAGGGTCTGGAGTTCCCGGTCGTGTTTGTCACGGGTATGGAGGACGGCACGTTCCCGCACATCCGCGCGATGAACTCGCCCGAGGAGCTAGAGGAGGAGCGTCGGCTGGCCTATGTGGCGTTCACGCGCGCCCGCCAGCGTCTGTACGTCACCCGCGCGGGGGCGCGCTCGCAGTGGGGCGCGCCCCAGGAGCTACCGGCCTCGCGCTTCTTGGAGGAGATCCCGGAGGGCGTGATCGAGTGGCGGCGGGACGAATCGGCCATGCAGACCTTGCGCCACGGTACCGGCTGGGGGAATGGCTGGTCCGGCTCGCGGCGCACTTCGCGCTACTCCGATTCTTTCGATGACGACTTCGCCCCGGCTTTCGGCGCCGGCGACGGGCGCGCGTTCGTGCCCGGAAAGTTCGGCCAGGAGAGCGGAGTGGGGCAGGGCGGAGGCACGACGACGTCGGGCGCGGCTGGCTCGGCAGGCGCGGCTGGCGCTGGCGGGGCGGACCGGCAGGCCGATTCCGGTCAGGCGCCGAGCTCGAGCGACGTGCCTGAGACGGGCGGGCTGGCCGTGGGCGACACGGTCCGCCACAAGTCCTTCGGGGTCGGCAGGATCATCGCGTTCGAGGGCAAGGGCAGGTCCACGATTGCGAAGGTGACGTTCAAGTCGGGGCCCACCAAGCGCCTCATGTTGCGCTTCGCACCACTGGAGAAGGTCTCATGAGTTACGGATTGCATACCCCTCGCCCCGCGCACGATGCGAGGCAAGCCTCTGAGCCGCCGGGGACCGGGCGGGGTGCGGATCGAGGGGCTGGGCGCGGGCGCGCCTCCGGCGGTCCGCGGCCGGCGTCGGCCGCGGACCTCGGCTCGTCCATGTCCGACCACGGCGGCTACATTCCCGGCCTGGACGGCGTGCGCGCTCTGGCGGTGACGGCGGTCATCGCCTACCACTTGTTCCCCGGCTTGGTCAGGGGCGGATTCCTGGGCGTGGACGTGTTCTTCGTCCTATCCGGCTTCCTTATTACCACCCTGCTCCTGCGCGAGGACCGGAAGAATAACTACATCAACCTCAAAGCCTTCTGGCAGCGCCGCTTGCGGCGCCTCATCCCTGCGCTCGTGGCCCTCATCCTCGTGGTGGTGCCGGTCGCGCTCGCGATCAACAGGGACCTGCTGGTGGGTGTGCGGCGCCAGGTGCTTGGCGCCCTGACCTTCTCCACGAACTGGCTGGAGATTGCCCACGGCTCCTCTTATTTCGACCAGACCACGCCCAACCTATTCAAAAACTTCTGGTCGTTGGCGATAGAGGAACAGTTCTACCTATTCTGGCCGCTGCTCATGCTGGTGGTCCTGGCGCTACTGCCCGGCTGGCGGTCGCGCGTCGCCCTCGCGGCCGGGTTGGCCCTCGGATCGGCCGGGCTCATGATGGTGCTCTACAACGGCACCAACGCCACCACGGTCTACTACGGCACTCACACCCACCTGTTCGGGATCGCGATCGGCATCGGGTTGGCGTTCCTGTGGGCGGACGGGAGCCTGCTCGGGCGAGCCCACTGGCGCCAGTTCTCCGCCTGGTACGGGTGGGCGGCCCTCGCCCTGCTCCTCGTCTTCATGCTGATCTTGCCGGACACCGGGCCGTGGGCCTACGTGGGCGGGATGTTCCTCGCCTCCCTACTGACGGTGGTGCTCATCGCCTCCATGCTCGTTCCGGGCTCCGTGCTGGCGATGATGGGCGAATGGCGCGTGCCGCGCTGGATCGGCACGCGCTCCTACGGCCTGTACCTGTGGCACTGGCCGGTCCTCGTGATGGTCGGGGTTGCCTACCCGGTGGCCTTCGGGTCGGTGGCCTACCTGCTACGTTCTTTGGTCGCGGTGGCCCTCACCGCCGCGATCTGCGAGGTCTCCTACCGCTACCTCGAGACCCCGGTGCGCAAGCGGGGCATCCGTGCATCGTTGGCATGGGCCTATGGTGAGGTGTGGCAGACGGTAGCAGGGAAGGTGGGCGCCGGTGTCGTGGCGATCGCGCTCGTGGCGACGGGTGTGGGGCTGGTGGTCGCGCCGGCGAAGAGCCAGACCCAGCTCACGATCGAGCAAAATGAGGACACGACGATTGGGGAGGGCATGACGCCGCAGGCGGACGTCCCGCTCAACCCTGCGGAAACCTCGCTCTCGCCGACGCTCGACACCTCGATGCCCACGTGGCCGGAAGTTACCGCGATTGGGGACTCGATGGTGGCGGCCTCGAAGACGGGCCTGGAGTACGCGATGCCGGGCATCACGTTCCTGGCGCGCTCGAACCTGAAGTGGTCCGAGGCGCTCGGGGTGGTGCAGGCGGGGCTCGCGGACGGCTCGATCGGACGCGTCGTCATCCTCCACTACGGCACGAACGCGGGCGTGTCGGATGCGGACGTGGTGCGCGCCGTCATCCAGGCGCTCGGCCCGGACCGAATGGTCCTGTTAGTCAACCTGTATTCGCCTTCCACGTTCATCGACTCCTCGAACGAGGCGCTGGCTGAGGTGGCCGGGGAGTACCCCAACGTCATGTTGGTCGATTGGCACAAGGCGGCCTCCGAGAACCCGAACCTGCTGCAGGTGGACGCCACGCATACCTCGATCGAGGGCGCGAATTTTTATGGCAACCTCATGAAGGAATCCATAGAGAAGTTTTCCGCGGAACTGACGCTCGGGAAGGGAGCCGCGCTCGCCGAGCTAGGGAAGTAGGAAAGTACGCCAAATAGTGAGCGGCGGAGAAGATATTTCGCTATGCTCAAAGAGATGTCTCGGCGTCGAGACAATCGGGGACGTTCGCCAAGCGAAAGGACACTTCGTGGATCTCTACGAGTACCAGGCACGCGACCTTTTTGCCAAGCACGGAGTGCCCGTGTTGGCGGGCAGAGTTGCGGCAACATCGGATGAAGCATTTGAAGCGGCGACGGAGCTGCTCAAGGACGGCGACCTGGTGGTCGTCAAGGCACAGGTCAAGACGGGCGGCCGCGGCAAGGCGGGCGGCGTGAAGCTCGCGCGCAGCGCGGAAGAGGCCAGGGAGAAGGCCGAGGAGATCCTCGGCATGGACATCAAGGGCCACACCGTTCACCGCGTCCTCATCGCGTCGGGCGCGGACATTGCCGAGGAGTACTACTTCTCCATCCTCCTCGACCGCTCCGAGCGGCGTTACCTCGCCATGTGCTCGGTCGAGGGCGGCATGGAGATCGAGCAGCTCGCGGCGGAGCGCCCCGAGGCGCTCGCGAAGGTCCCGGTCAACCCGAACGTTGGTGTGGATGCGGCCAAGGCGCGTGAGATCGTGGACGCGGCCGGCTTCTCGGAGGAACTCAAGGGGGCGGTAGCCGACGTCATCGTCAAACTCGGCGAGGTCTACGCGGGCGAGGACGCCACGCTCGTGGAGGTCAACCCTCTGGTCAGGACCACGGACGGTCAAATCATCGCGCTCGACGGCAAAGTGACCGTGGATGACAACGCCCGCTTCCGCCAGCCCGAGCACGAGGCGCTCGTGGACAAGCAGACCGAGAACCCGCTCGAGGCCAAGGCGAAGGCCCTCGGCCTCAACTACGTCAAACTCGAGGGCGGCTCGGTGGGCATCATCGGCAACGGCGCGGGCCTGGTGATGTCCACGCTCGACGTCGTCGCCTACGCGGGCGAAAAGTTCGGCGTGGGCCCGGCGAACTTCCTCGACATCGGCGGCGGCGCGGACGCCACCGTCATGTCGAACGGCCTGGACGTGATCCTCGGAGACCCGGATGTGAAGTCGGTGTTCGTCAACGTCTTCGGTGGCATCACGGCATGCGACCAGGTGGCCACCGGCATCGTCAAGGCGCTCGAGATCCTCGGGGACGCGGCCACCAAGCCGATCGTTGTGCGCCTCGATGGCAACAACGTGGCGGAAGGCCGGGCGATCCTCAACGAGGCGAACCACCCACTGGTGACTTTAGTGGACACGATGGATGGAGCCGCCGTCAAGGCGGCCGAGCTGGCAGCGAAGTAGGGGAGCAACGTGGCTATTTTTCTTGATAAGTCAGACAAGATTATCGTCCAGGGCATGACCGGCTCGGAGGGGCAGAAGCACACGCGCCGCATGCTCGGCGCGGGGACCCAGATTGTGGCCGGCACGAACCCGCGCAAGGCGGGCACATCCGTGGACTTTGAGGTCACGCCGATCGGGTACGGTGCCGAGGAGCGCCAGGCCGGCACGGTCTCCATCCCGGTCTACGGCACGGTGGCGGAGGCGAAGGAGGCCACGGGTGCCGAGGTGTCGGTCATCTTCGTGCCCCCGGCGTTTGCCAAGGCGGCTGTGATCGAGGCGGTCGACGCCGGCATGCGCCTGGTTGTCATCATCACCGAGGGCATCGCCGTGAAGGATAGCGCGGAGTTCTTTACCTACGCCCACGAGCGCGGCGTGCAGCTCATCGGCCCGAACTGCCCGGGCATCATCACGCCGGGCCAGTCGAACGTGGGCATCACGCCCCCGGATATCACGGGCCCGGGCAAGATCGGCCTGGTGTCGAAGTCCGGCACGCTGACCTACCAGATGATGTACGAGCTGTCCGACATCGGCTTCAGCACCTGCATCGGCATCGGCGGCGACCCGATCATCGGCACCACCCACATCGACGCGCTGAAGGCCTTCGAGGAGGACCCGGAGACCGAGCTGATCGTGATGATTGGCGAGATCGGCGGCGACGCCGAGGAGCGCGCGGCGGCCTACATCAAGGAGCACGTGACCAAGCCTGTCGTGGGCTACGTTGCCGGCTTCACGGCCCCCGAGGGCAAGACGATGGGCCACGCGGGCGCGATCGTCTCCGGCTCGGCGGGCACTGCGCAGGCGAAGAAGGAGGCCCTTGAGGCCGTAGGCGTCAAGGTGGGTAAGACCCCCACGGAGACGGCGAACCTGGCGCGCGAGCTGCTGAAGTAGCGCGTAGCTTTTTCGTGGGGCCGGCCGGGGCGGATGCCTCGGCCGGCCGCTGGCTTGCGGCGTGTGGGCTGGCCTTGTCATTCGCCCGAGTAGGCCAAGTGGGCAACACGCCCGGCCCACGTGGCGCACGCCCCGAAACTTCGCGCAACGATGGAAGGGTGAAGACCATTGACCTTTCCCGCGAACTGACCGTCGCCCGCGGTGCGATTGCCCCGCTGGCCTTCGGCTGGCTGGCGATGGCCGTGATCGCCACGGTGTTTTACACGCTGACGGCCTCGGCACCCACGTTGGGTGAGACGACGTGGCACGACGTGGCGCGCATGGGCACCGGGTGGTGGATGACCACGCTCGGCGGCCAGACTGAGATCCAGGGCGTGGCGATCTCGCTCATGCCCACGCTTATGACGCTCATCATGGTCTATGCGAGCGTGGCGGTATTTCGGCGTCGGCTGGTGGCGCGTTGGGGCGAGGTGGCTGCCGCGGCGATTGCGCAGGCGGCCGTGGTGGCGCTCATCGGTGTGGCCGTCCGGCCCGAAGGTGTGTGGTGGCCGGCGATTATCGGCGGGGCGATCATGGGTGGCGTCACGGCTGCCTGGGCCGGGCGCGATGAGCTTCTGGTCTGGCCGTGGCTCGCGCGGGCCCTTCCTCGCACAGGCGTGTTCCTGGGCGTGCTCGCGGTGCTCACGACGGCGACCGTGGCGGTCGCGTTCGTCGGCGGCTGGTCGCGCATGACCCAGATTCACGGCTACTACCTGACCGGCGCCGTGGGCACGGCCGGGCTTCTCCTCGTCCAGCTGGCCTACCTTCCCACGGCGTTTATTTGGGCGCTGGCGTGGCTGCTCGGCCCGGGGTTTTCCGTGGGGCAGGGCACGCACTTTTCGGTGCTGGGCGTGGAGTCGGCGCCGCTGCCGGCAATTCCGCTACTGGGTGCGCTGCCGTCGGTGGGGGATGGGTACCCGTGGATGCTCGGCGTCCTCGCGGCGATCTTCTTGATCGTGGGGGCGGTGGTCACGCGGCGGGAGAAGAAGTCGCTCCCAGCTTCCTTGCTTGATTCGGCCCTCGCGGCGCTGATCGGTGCCTTCGTGGTGGCGGCCCTCGCGGCGATGGGTACGGGCGCGATCGGCCCGGAGCGGCTGGCGCAGACCGGCCCCGTGCCGCCGGTGATGTTCGGCATGGCCCTGCTCGTGCTTGGCCTGCCCTACCTCCTGGGCGCGCTCGTTCATCCCCAGACACTCACCTTCCTGCGGGCCCGCAGCGAGGCGACCGCCGAATGGGCATCCGACCGCCGCCAGGCCGTCAAGGACCGCGCTGAGGAGCGCGCGGCCGAGCGGGCTGAGGACGATGAGCGTGCCGGGCAGGACGAGCTTTCCGGCGACGACGGCGTTGCCGCGAACACGGAAGAGCGCAACGAGCCTGCAAACCCACCGGCCGTCGAGGGCAGTGAAGCCGAGCCCGCCCAGACGGAAGCCGAGCCGAACGCCACTGAGGGCGAGGACGCGCCGACCAGCTCAGACGTCGCCGTATCGGAAGGTGAGACAGAAAGTGCTCTAGGAGTGGACGGCTCCGAGCGGGACTAGGGGGCGTCGATAGGCTGAAGCCATCGACTCAAGGAGGTTTCATGGCCCGCGCCCTGATTTCAGTCTCGGACAAGAGCGGCATTGCGCAGTTCGCCCAGGTATTGCAGCAGGCAGGATATGACCTGATTTCCACTGGTTCAACCGCGAAGGTGATCGCGGAGCTCGGGCTGCCCGTCACGCCCGTGGAGAAGGTGACCGGCTTCCCCGAGATTTTCGACGGCCGGGTCAAGACCCTCAACCCCTTCATCCACGGCGGTATCCTCGCACGCCGGGGCACCGATGACGAGGTGATGGCGGAGCTGGGGATCGAGGCGATCGACGTCGTGGTCGTGAACCTGTACCCGTTCGTGCAGACCGTGGCCTCGGGCGCCGCGCCTGAGGAGTGCGTAGAGCAGATCGACATCGGCGGGCCGGCTCTCATCCGCGCGGCCGCGAAGAATCATCGAGACGTGGCCGTGGTGACCGACCCGGCCCAGTACGCGCGCGTAGCCGAGGAGCTTGCCGCCGGCGGGCTGACGGTCGAGTTCAAGCGCGAGCTCGCGGCCGTCGCCTTCGCCCACACCGCCGCCTACGATTCGGCGATCGCGGCGTGGTTCGCCGGCCAGGCCGGGGCGAATGCCCTTCCCGCCGAGCTCGCCCCGCGCTGGACCAAGGCCGCCGACCTCCGCTACGGCGAGAACCCGCACCAGGCCGCCGCGCTCTACGAGGACGCAAGCGGCGCCGGGCTCGCCCACGCCACCCAGCTGGGCGGCAAGCCGATGAGCTTCAACAACTACCAGGACACCGAGGCCGCCCTGCGCGCCGCCTACGACCACCCCGAGCCGGCTGTGGCGATCGTCAAGCACGCTAACCCGTGCGGTGTGGCGATTGCCGGCGACGTCGCCGCCGCTCACGCCCGCGCTCACGCCTGCGACCCGCTCTCGGCCTACGGCGGCGTGGTGGCCGCGAATCGACCGGTGACGGCCGCGATGGCGGAACAGCTGGGGCCGATCTTCACCGAGGTGGTGGCGGCGCCCGACTTTGATCCCGACGCCCTCGCCCTGCTCCAGACCAAGAAGAACCTGCGCATCCTGCGCGTGGCGCCGACCGAGGGCGGGCTGGATATCCGCCCGATCAGCGGCGGCGCGGTGGTCCAGGAGCGCGACACGCTAGGTGAACGCGACCAGATCGTCAGCTGGGAGCTTGTGGCGGGAGAGCCCGCCGACGCCGAAACCGCGGCCGACCTCGAGTTCGCCTGGCGCTCAGTGCGCTGCGTGAAGTCCAATGCGATCCTGCTGGCGCGCGAGGCTGCGACGGTGGGCGTGGGCATGGGCCAGGTCAACCGGGTCGACTCGTGCAAGCTGGCCGTCGAGCGCGCCAACACCCTCGGGGACGGGGAGCGGGCGCGTGGCGCGGTGGCGGCGCCGGACGCGTTCTTCCCCTTCGCCGACGGCTTCGAGGTGCTGGCCAAGGCCGGCGTCCGTGCCGTGGTCCAGCCCGGCGGCTCGATCCGTGACGAGGAGGTCATCGCGGCGGCGAAGGCTGCCGGGGTGACGATGTATCTCACGGGCACGCGTCACTTCGCGCACTGAGTCCGCGTCTCGTCCGGCGGCTAGAGTATGATCGTCACGCGAGCCGAAGGGAGAGACATGGACAAGTACGCCGGCGGTAAGTTCCCGCCCGCCATCGTCTACGTGCTCCTTGTGGCATGGGTGGGCGCGATCATCGCCACTGGCTTCCTGCTCGACGTGCAGCGGGCGGTTTATGCGCTCAGCGCCTCGTGCGTGGCGATCGCCGTGGCCCGCGTAACGCTCCCGGACGGAGCGGTACCGCGCGTGCGGTCCAAGGCACACGACGCCACCATCTTGTGCCTGTGCGCCGCGGCCCTGTTCATGCTGGCCGCGTGGGGAAACACGCCGCCGGTCCTGTAGGCCGAAGCCCGGACCAGCGGCGCGCTCGTTAGGACTCCGCCCCGTCGATGACGATCGGCAACTGGGCCAGCTCCAGATCGGCCGTGGGGTCGGACACGACGTAGAGGACTTCCTTCAGCGGGTGCCACCAGGGCTCGAAGGGGAGGCGGTCTTCCATGTCGATGAGCTCGTCCATGTGTGCCACCGGCTGGGCTTCGATGTGCCCGTCCACCATGCCTACATGGTAGGAGCCGCCCTTGCCGGCAAGCTCCCGATCTAGCACGGTCATCGCAGTGTTGACCAGACGAACTGCGAGAGTGCGGTCGAACGGTGAGGGGTTGCCGCCCTGCTGGGCGTGGCCAATGAGGAGCGAGCGCACGTCGAACAGGTCCCCGCCCTCTTCTTCGAAGATGTTGGCCAGGACGTCGGCGTTGTAGTACTCCGAAGCGTCCTCGTTGCGCACCACCAAGTAGAGCTGGCGGCCGGCCTCGAAGGAGCGGATCATCTTCTGCGTGTCGGCGGCGAGTTGGCTGAGCGTGATCCCGTCCTCGTAGAGGTAGACCTGCTCGGCGCCCGTCGTGAGCGCGGACATGAGGGCGAGGTAGCCGCACTTGCGGCCCATTGTCTCCACCACGAAGCAGCGCCGGGAGGCGGAGGCGGACTGGCGGATGCGGTCGATCGTCTCCGTGTTCCAGTTCAGCGCCGTGTCGGTGCCGATCGAGAATTCAGAGCCGGGCAAATTATTGTCGATCGATGCGGGCACCAGCACAATCGGGATCTTGAACGCCGGGTATCGTGAGGATTCCTTGTGCATCTCGTAGACCATCTTGTAGCCCTTGAAACCGCCGATGACGATCAGGCCGTCCAGCTGCGCGTTCTCGATCGCGCGGCCGAGGGCGTAGTACTGGTCGACGTCGGGGATCGTGCGCCGGGTGCCAAGCTCGGCGCCGCCGTCCTCGGCCCACCCTTCGACGTCGTGCCACTTGAGCTCACGAATCCTGCCGTCCACGAGGCCCGGGAAGCCGCCCTCGATGCCGAGCATGGTGTAGCCGCGGTCGATGCCGAACTTCACGGCGGCGCGCGCCGCCGGGTTCATGCCGGGCGCGAGGCCGCCGGCGTGGAGGATGCCGATGCGCTTGGAACCCTCCGGGCGCTCGGGGGCCACGGGAGAGGAGAGTGTGGCAAAGAGGTCGATCATCTCCTGGTAGTGGTTGCCGCGCGAGGTCACGGCGGCGTCCCAGTCGCCAGATGAGAGATGTTCCTTGACGGCGCGCGTGTTCTGGATCGCCTGCATCATGGGCAGACGGACGATCTTGTTGCGCCGGGTGCCGATGATGACGGGTTCGGTCTCCTGGGTGGCGTGGACCAGGTCCCAGGCTGCGGTGTAGCCGAGCAGGGTGGGCATCCAGCGGTCGTAGGCCGAGGGAGTGCCGCCGCGCTGGACGTGGCCGAGCGAAGTGATGCGTGGGTCTTCGCCCATGCGATCCTTGATCGCGGTGCGAACGTCCTCCGCTGTGATCTTGTTGCCGGCGCGGTCGGAGGCTCCTTCGGCGACGACGATCAGCGAGTCGCGCCGGCCGTTCTCGCGGCCCAGGCGCAACTTCTCCGCCAGCTCATCCTCCCAGCCGTCGGCCGGGGGAAGCTCGGGGATGAAGACGTAGTCGCAGCCGCCGGCGATGGCGGACATGAGGGCGAGGTAGCCGCAGCGTCGGCCCATGACCTCGATGATGAACGTGCGCTGGTGGGAGGCCGCCGTCGCCGCAATCGCGTCGATCGCTTCGATGATGCGGGTGAGGGCCGAGTCGGTGCCCACGGTCATGTCGGTCCCCACCAGGTCGTTGTCGATCGAGCCGACGACGCCGGAAATGAGCAGCTTCGCGTGGCGCTGGCCCTCCTCTTCCGACACCGCCCCTTCGGCCACGAGCTCAGCCAGCAGCTCGGGCCAGAGCTCGCGCAGCTCGTCCGCGCCCGTCAGCGTGCCGTCCCCACCCATGATGACCAGGCGGTCGATACCGTTCTTCACGAAGTTGTATACGGCCTTCTTCATGCCCGAGCGCTCGCGGAACTCGTCGCAGCGCGCGGTGCCGATGGCGGTGCCGCCCCTGTTGATGGTGGAGGAGACGTCCGACCACCCCATCTTCTTGATCAGATGCCCGCCCTCGACGGGGCCGCGCCAGCCTTCGAGGAATGCGTAGGGCGTGGCGCCGAGCTGGAGCGCGGTGCGAACAACGGCGCGAACCGTCGCGTTCATGCCCTGTGCATCACCACCCGAAGTCAGGATTCCTATCTTCACTTCCGGGGCGCTTGTGTTGCTATCCACGACATCTCCTTCACATTTGCGTCACGCCCAATTCTGTCATATTTGCCCCGGCGCGATTGGGTAGAATGGGGGCACTTGTTAGCTTTCAGGAGGAGAGTTATGACAGCGCCGATTGATGCAACTGCGACGCCCGCGTGGGCTCGCCTGACCGACCTTGAGGCGGGCCTCAACGTCGATTTCCGCGCGTGGTTTAAGGATGAAACCCGTGCGAAGAATTTCACTTTCCAGGCCGCGGATCTGTACGTGGACCTGTCGAAGACCTTCCTTACCGATGAAGTCAAGGCCGCGCTCCTGGAGCTGGCTGACCAAGTGAACCTGGCCGAGCGTCGTGACGCGATGCTCAGTGGCGAGCGAATCAACGTCACCGAGAACCGCGCAGTCCTGCACACCGCCCTGCGCCGCGAGAAGGGTGAGGAGGTAGATGTGGACGGGCGCAACGTCGTCGACGACGTCCACGAGGTCCTCGAGCGCGTGTTCGACTTCGCGGACAAGGTGCGTAGCGGTGAGTGGACGGGCGTCACGGGTAAGAGGATCGAGACCGTGGTCAACGTCGGCATCGGCGGCTCGGACCTGGGCCCGGTCATGGCGTACGAGGCGCTCAAGCCGTACGTGAAGGACGGGCTGGAGTGCCGCTTCATTTCGAACATTGACCCCACGGACGTGGGGGAGACCCTCAAGGGGCTCGACCCGGAGACGACCCTGGTGATCGTCGCGTCCAAGACGTTCACGACGCTCGAAACGCTCACCAACGCCCGCCAGGTGCGTTCCTGGCTGCTCGGCACGCTCGAGGAGCAGGGGGCGCCGACGGACGGCGCCGTGGCCAAGCACTTCGTGGCCGTGTCCACGGCGCTGGACAAGGTGGAGGCCTTCGGGATTGACCCGGTCAACGCCTTCGGCTTCTGGGACTGGGTGGGCGGGCGCTACTCGGTCGACTCGGCCGTGGGCCTGTCGCTAGCGATCGCGCTGGGCCGGGAGTACTTCGAGGACTTCCTGGCCGGCTTCCGTGCGATGGACCGCCACTTTGCGGATGCCCCGGCCGAGCAGAACGTGCCGTTGCTCATGGGCCTGCTCAACGTCTTCTACGTCAACTTCGTGGGCGCCCCCACGCACGCCGTACTGCCCTACTCTCAGTACCTGCACCGCTTCCCGGCCTACCTCCAGCAGCTGACGATGGAGTCGAACGGCAAGCGCGTGCGCTGGGACGGCACGCCGGTCACGTCGGCCACGGGCGAGGTCTTCTGGGGTGAGCCGGGCACGAACGGCCAGCACGCCTTCTACCAGCTCATCCACCAGGGTACGCAGCTCATCCCGGCGGACTTCATTGCGTTTGCCAACCCCACCTTCGACTTCAAGGACGGGGATGCCGACCAGCACGAGCTCTTCCTCGGTAACTTCTTTGGCCAGACCAAGGCGCTCGCCTTCGGCAAGACGGCCGACGAGGTCCGCGCGGAGGGCGTAGCCGAGGAGTTGGTGACCGCGAAGGTCTTCCCGGGCAACAAGCCCACCGCGTCGATTATGGCCCCGACCCTGACCCCGTCAGTGCTTGGCCAGCTCATCGCGCTGTACGAGCACATCACGTTCGTCCAGGGCATCGTGTGGGGTATCGACTCCTTCGACCAGTGGGGCGTGGAGCTCGGCAAGGCGATGGCCAAGGAGCTGACCAGCGCCGTTGAGGGCGACGAGGCGGCGATCGCTGCCGAGGATTCCTCGACCCGCGGCCTCATCGAGTACTACCGGGCGCACCGAAAGTAGAACGTCACCGATCGGGGTGCCCGCCGGCTCGCCGGCGGGCACTTTCGCTTCAGGTCGCAAGCGCAGGCGCCAGGCTACCAGTCACTGTTTCACACCAGCCACAATCGGCCCACCCGTCGCGTCTGTCACGGCTCGGGCCGTGCCGCGGGACCGGAGCGTTCCGCGGATTTGAATTTACTGGACGATTCCGGGCCGATCTTCATATATGAGGAGATCGGCCCGGAATCGTCCAAAATATTTTAATCTGCCTAAGCCGGTGAGGGTGATGTACCCAAAGGGCACGGTCCCCGGCTGAGCGTTTGCTCGGACCCGCGGGATCGTGCCCCTTTCGCAGCGGTGAAGGCGCTGGTCGCCGCGTCGTCGTTTAGCTGAGTGCGACCTCGACGTCCTTGCCAAGGAAGCCTGCTTCGAGGAGAACCTTCGTCGGGGTGCTGTCTGCCGGAATGTCAAAGACGAACTTGCCGGACAGCGTGTTGCCCGGATTGATCTCGTCCAAACCCCACGAGCCTTCGATGTGAAGTGCAGCTTCGCTCGAGTAGGAGTGCTCGCGGCCCTGCTCGTCGATGAGCTTCATAGAGTCGGTAAAGAACCTCTCGGCTTTGTTGCCGTTGTTGAGGATGGACGCGCTCACGATGACGAACTGCCCCTGGGCCTGGGCGCCAAAGTACTCGTTACCGACTTCGGCAATGCCAGGCTCAATGCCTTCAATTGTTACGGTAAAATCGCCGACCTCGACCGGCGTGCCAATGGTCGCAGCGGGCTCCTCGGGGGTGGTCGTCTCCTCCGGTTCGGCGGACTTCGTTTCCTCTTCTTCGGCCTCGGCGGTGTCCTTAGCAGGATTGTCCGTTTTTTCGGACGCGGTGGTGGCGGGGGCGGTCTCCGGAGAGTCACTCGAGCACCCCGTGAGGATCGCGGTGAAGCCGAGAACAAAAAGGGCGATGATAGCGGTCAGAATCTTGTACTGACCGATCCATGAGCGCTGCGTGTTGGCGATTGTGCTAGTCATGGTTGTCCGATCTATTAGTGCGAAATAACGTCAGAATAAGCTAAGCAGGTCTCCCCCCCCCGCAAGCCGAAAACGGAACTCAACAGGGACTTGCGCCCGCGGGCCCGCGATTGCGGGCCCGGCTGCTAACCTGGTCCAGTGACGAACACCGCTGGATATCACTGGCCGGGGCCGGGCGGCGTCGGCGCGCACCTGACGCCGGGGCTCTACGAGCGGCTCATCGACGCCGAACTGGCCGAAGCGCTCGCGGCTTCGGACTTGCGCGCGGTCAGCGGCAAGGTCGATAGCGCCGATGCCCCTCACGTCCTCGCCACCCACCTGGCGGCCCGGATCGAGAGAGCCCTCCAAGCAGCGAAGGGGCGCGAGCGCCTCGAGCTTGCCAATCGTCTCCTCGCGCTCCTCCCGGACGGCAGCGCACTGCAGGAAAGACCCGAGGTGGACCCGAAAAAGGAGCCCTCACCAGACCAGCTCCTATCCCTGTGGCCGGCCGGCTTCGATCAGGCACCCGGGCGCCCGGAGATCCCACTGGCCGACGTCGCCCTGTTGACGAACGGCCCGCAGGACCCGGGCCTGGCTGCGGAGCTCGTCAAGGAGATGGGCTCGGCCGACCGCATCGACCTCCTTGGTTCGTTCATCAAGTGGACGGGCGTGCGCACGCTCCTTCCCGGTCTGGAGCCCCTCGCCCGCCGCGGCGTCCCCATCCGGGTGCTCACTACCACCTACATCGGCGCCACCGACCGCAAGGCCCTCGACGCGCTCGCCGGGCTTGGCGCCCAGGTGCGGGTTAACTACTTCTCTGCCTCCACGAAGCTGCACGCCAAGGCCTGGATCTTCCACCGCAACTCCGGCTATTCCACGGCTTACATCGGCTCGTCCAACCTCTCGCGTAGCGCGATGACGGACGGCGTGGAGTGGAACGTCCGCGTCTCGCAGGTGGCCACCCCGCACGTGCTCGCCAAGTTCGCGGCGACATTTGAGACGTACTGGTCCTCGCCCGACTACCAGCCCTACGACCCGGCCACCGACTCCGCGCGCCTCGACGAGGCCCTGCGTGACGCGCGCGGGCTGCCCGGCCCGGGCACGACGTCGACCGTCACGGCTTTGACCGTGCGCCCCTACCCGCACCAGCAGCTCATGCTCGAGGACTTGGAGGCTGAGCGCGAGGGCGGGCGCCACGCGAATCTGCTGGTGGCCGCGACGGGCACGGGTAAGACCGTGGTGGCGGCGCTCGATTACGCACGGCTCATTGAGCGCCTGAACGGCGACGGCCGGCGCGTCCTGCCCCGCCTGCTTTTCGTCGCCCACCGCAAGGAGATCCTCCAGCAGGCGCTGCGCACCTATCGCGACGTGCTTAAAGACGGCTCGTTCGGCGAGATGTTCGTGGACGGGCAGCGCCCCGCCCGCGGCGATCACGTCTTCGCCTCGGTGCAGTCTCTGCAGGATCTGTGTGTTTTCGAGCCGGAGCGCTTCGACGTCGTCGTCATTGACGAGTTCCACCACGCGCACGCCGCCTCCTACCGCAAGGTCCTGTCCCATTTCCGCCCCAAGGAGTTGCTTGGTCTGACGGCCACCCCGGAGCGTGGGGATGGGGTGAGCGTGGCGGACGTGTTTTTCGGCGGGCGCATCGCCTCCGAACTGCGGCTGTGGGATGCCCTCGAGGCCGACCTGCTGGTTCCCTTCCATTACTTCGGGATTGCGGATGGCACGGACCTTCGCCGGTTGAGCTTCAGGCGTGGCCAGTACGATCAGGGGGAACTCTCCCGGCTCTACCTGGCCGACCGCGCCCGCGCCGCCAAGATCGTGGAAAACACGCGACAGTACGTGGCGGACGTGGGGCGGATGAAGGCGCTCGGATTCTGCGTCACCGTGGAGCACGCCCACTTCATGGCGGATTACTTCACCGCTTCCGGTATCCCGGCCCTGGCACTTGATGGCGGCTCGAGCCGGGCAGAGCGCGAGGCGGGGCTCGCGGCGCTACGCTCCGGGGAGGTGAAGGCCCTTTTCACGGTCGACCTCTTCAACGAGGGCCTCGACATCCCCGACATCGACACGGTCATCATGGCCCGCCCCACCCAGTCGGCCACGATCTTCCTCCAGCAGCTCGGGCGCGGCCTGCGCCGCACGCCCACCAAAGCCGTCCTCACTGTGCTTGACTTCGTGGGCCACCAGCACGCCGACTTCCGCTTCGACGTCAAGTTCCGCGCGCTCACCGGCCTCGGCCGCCGCAAGCTGCGCACCGCTGTCGAGGCCGGCTTCCCCTTCCTCCCAGCCGGCTGCCACATTGAGCTTGACCGCGTCACGCAAGACGAGGTGCTGAAGAACTTGACGCAGACGGTCAAGCTCAGAGCTGCCCAGCTCGTTGCTGACATTCGCGTTCACGCCGGCGATGTCCGCCCCTACACCTTGCGTTCCTACCTTCACGACGCCGACCGCTCGCTTGCCGACATCTACGCGGGCAACCCCACGGCAACTGTGCGGGGGCGCAAGATTCCCCGCACGTGGCAAGCCCTGGCCGGCCTGGCGCTCGGCGGGGGAAAGGAGATCGGGGAGGCGAGCGTGGTCGAGCTCGACTTGCTGCGCCGCATCCGTGCCTTCACCCACGTCAACGACCGCCCGCGCATCGCCGCCTACCGGCGCATCCTCGCGGCGCTTGCGCTTGCGGAGACGCCGGCGGAGGCGGAGGAGGTCCTGGCAGGCCTGGGGGAGAAGGCGGCCTACGCGCCGATGTTGTACTTCTCCCTGTGGCCGACGGGCGACCCCGGCGAGATGGCCGTCAAGTTGTGGGAGGCGGTCCGCTCGGGCGTCTTCCGCGCTGAGCTCGAGCAGGTGCTTGAGGTGCGCGAGGACGCGCTGCGGACCGTGGCGCGCCCGCTTCCGGGCAGGCTCGCCGGCGTGCCGGTGCTCAGCCACGGGCGCTACACGCGCGAGGAGCTACTGGCGGGCTTCGGCGTCGGGACTCAGGACGAAGAAAAGCCGGGCAACGTGCGCGAGGGTGTGAAGTACGTGCGCCACCTCGGGGTGGACATCTTGCTCGTCACGCTGCGCAAGTCCGAGGCCGACTACTCGCCTACCACCCTCTACCGCGACTACGCCCTCACCCCCAACCTCTTCCACTGGGAGTCGCAGTCCACCACGGGCGAAAACTCTCCCACCGGCCAGCGCTACATCACCCACGAAAGCCGGGGGACCGACGTCGTGCTGTTCGTGCGCGAGACGAAGGTGGGCGAGATCGGGACCGAGCCCTACACGTGCCTCGGGAGGGCGCGCTACGTGCGCCACAGCGGCTCGAAGCCGATGGCGATTGAGTGGGAGCTGGACCGGGCAATGCCGGCAATGTTGCTCGCGGCATCCAAGCTTGTCTCCTAGATTCGCTTGGGACATAAGACGGCATTTTGGGAAAGCCAGCGGGTAGAATTGGGACTGTGCGCGCACGGGCGCGTGAATCCAATGAAGGAGTTATCTACATGGCAAAGTCTCCAGTTACCGTTACCGTCACCGGCGCAGCTGGCAACATCGGCTACGCGCTGCTCTTCCGCATCGCGTCGGGCGCGCTGCTCGGCAATGACGTGCCGGTTCGCCTCAACCTCCTCGAGATCCCGCAGGGCCTGAAGGCCGCTGAGGGTACCGCGATGGAGCTTAACGATTCGGCGTTCCCGCTGCTTGAGTCCGTCAACATTTTCGACGACGCGAACAAGGCTTTCGACGGCGCCTCCGTGGGCCTTCTGGTCGGCGCCCGCCCGCGCACCAAGGGTATGGAACGCGCGGATTTGCTCGAGGCGAACGGTGGCATCTTCGGCCCGCAGGGCAAGGCTATCAACGACAACGCGGCTGACGACATCCGCGTGCTCGTGGTGGGCAACCCGGCCAACACCAACGCCGTGATCGCCATGCAGCACGCCCCGGACGTGCCGAAGGAGCGCTTCACCGCCATGATGCGCCTCGACCACAACCGCGCGATCTCCCAGCTCGCTGAGAAGACCGGCGCCCGCGTGGCCGACATCAAGCGCATGACGGTGTGGGGCAACCACTCCGCCGACCAGCACCCGGACGTGTCCTGGGCCACGGTCGATGGCAAGCCGGCCCTCGAGCTCGTTGACCAGGCCTGGCTGGACGAGTACTTCGTGCCCACGGTCGCCAAGCGTGGCGCCGCCATCATCGAGGCCCGCGGCGCGTCCTCGGCCGCCTCGGCCGCGTCCGCCGCGATTGACCACGTCTTTGACTGGGTCAACGGCACACCGGAAGGCGACTGGGTCACCCCGGGCGTCTACTCGGACGGCTCGCACTACGGCGTCCCCGAGGGCCTCATCTTCGGTTTCCCGGCCATCTCCAAGGGCGGCGAGTGGGAGATCGTCGACGGCCTGGAGATCTCCGACGCCACGCGCGTGGGCATCGAGCGCAACATCAAGGCTGCTCAGGAGGAGCTCGACGCGGTTCGTGCTCTCGGCCTGATCAAGTAAGCCACACCCGAAGATGGGCGGCCCTGCGGGGTCGCCCGTTTTCGTATGCCTGCCTACCGGGGGAGGGCCTGTAGGCTGGGCGTGAGGACGATCGGCGTGGCAGGGCCACGCAGCAGAGCGGAGGGAACGTGGACAGGTCCGAGGAACAGTTTGAGCGCATGCGCGCCAGCCAGCTCTACCGCGTGGAGGGCCACGCCTTCGACGTCGCCTTCGAGCGCTCGATGCGCCTTCAAGACGAAATCAACGCCCTGCCCACCGGCGACATGGAGGCGATCGCGGACCTGGCCCGCCAGCTCTTCGGCGCGTTCGGCGACGGCGCCGCCATCCGCACCCCCGTCCACTGCGACTACGGCGCCCACACCCACATCGGGGAGGGCGCGTTCATCAACTTCGACTGCGTCTTCCTGGACGTGGCCGATATTGTGATCGGCAAGAACTGCCAGATCGCCACGCGGGTCCAGTTCATCACCGCCGAGCACCCGCTCGAGCCCACCCCACGGCGGGAGGGCTGGGAGTCGGGCCGGCCGATCACGATCGGCGACAACGTGTGGCTCGGCGCCGGCGTCATCGTCCTGCCCGGCGTGACGATCGGGGACAACACGGTGGTGGGCGCCGGTGCGGTGGTCACGAAGGACCTGCCGGCCAACGTCATCGCGGTGGGCACCCCGGCACGCGTGTTGCGCCCGCTTCCGGACGACGCCGCTTCGGCAGAGCTGGTGCCCGAGCACCTACTCTAGGGCGAATATTTCTTACTCGCGTGTGGCCCCGAGTCCGCAACGGATTCGGGGCCACACGCGTGTTTGTCAAATCCTGCCTCCTGGCTTTGCGCCAAGTCTTGAACGCCTCCAATTTGGCTTTATTGCAGGAGTTTCTAGGGGTGGACGGGTTCCGTCCGTAATCCTGGGAGCTTTGGGCCGTTAATCACATTTTTGCTCCCGTAGGGTCGTAGGTACACAGGTCAATCGGTGATTCGTCATCCACCAACAGTGAAGTTGGCCGGAATTATTACCTGCTCCATCGCCTAGAGAGTTGACACAATGAACAAGAAAAACGAAGTACGAGCACAGGACTTGTCCCGCGGGCGGCGGTTCTTCCTCCTGACCCTCGTCTCCATGGGTAGCTCGATCATCTACACCCCTGCCTACCTCAAGAACGTCTTCTACGATCCGCTGATGGAGGCGCTTGACGTCACAAATGCCCAGCTCGGCCAGTTCCTCTCGGCTTACGCGATCACTGCGCTGATCTGCTACTTCCCCTCGGGCGTGATCGCGGACAAGGTGCGCGTGCGCACGCTGTCCTGGGTCGGCTTCATGCTGACAGCGGCACTGACTTTCGTCTACGCCACGTTGCCGTCGGTGGGAACGCTCATGATGGTCTTCGTGGGAATGGGTATCTCGACGATTCTCATCTGGTGGGGTATTCGCTTCAAGCTGGTTCGCCTCATCTCGGAGGAAGAAGAGTACTCGAAGAACATCGGTATTTCCTACGGCCTGTACGGCGCTGCTGGCCTAGCGGTTGGCCTCATCTGCCTTCTGTTTATCAAGTACATCGCCAGTGCCACGGACTCGATGCGGTGGATGCTCATCTTCCTGGGCGTGCTCATCTTTGTGCTCGGCCTTCTGTCTTTCCTCATCCCCAAGTTCGAAGGCGAGATTGCCGACAGCTCTCAGGGATTCAACCTCTCCGAGGTGGGCATGGCGCTGAAGAGCCCCGTGGTGTGGATGGCCGCGGCGATCATGTTCTTCGTGTACTTCTACTACACGGGCGTCACCTACACCACCCCCTACCTCTCCTCGGTTATGGGTGCCTCGATCGGCATCGTCTCGCTCGTGTCAATCGTCCGCCAGTACGGCGTCACCCTCCTGTCCGGCCCGGCCTTCGGCTTCCTTGCCAAGGGCGCGGGTAGCCCGACCCGCGTTATTGGCTGGGGCTCGGTGGTCGCCGTCATCGCCCTCGTGACGATCGCCTTCCTCCCGGCGGGAGCCGCGATGGCTGTCGTCGCCGCAATCATCGCAATCCTGCTCGGCTTCATTGCCAACGGCGTGTTCGGCATCGTTTCCTCGGCACTGACCGAGGGCAAGGTCCCGCTCACGATCTTCGGTACGGCGACGGGCGTCCTGTCGGTGATCGGCTTTGCCCCGGATACGTTCTCCTCCATTTGGTTCGGAGCCCTCATCGATAACAAGGGCAACGATGCCTACGTGGAGATCTTCATGATCCTCGCCGGTGCGGCGATTCTCGCCACCGCGTTCTCTTTCCTCCTCCACTTCTACGTGAAGAAGAACGAGAAGAAGCTTGAGGCCGCCCAGCTGACAGCGGCCGCGGAGGCCCAGGGCATTTCGCTGGAGGAAGCCGCTGACCTGGTCGGCGTCGATGAGGGCGTCGTCGCGGACGCCAGCGAGGACCTCGAGGGCTAGATTGTCATGAAAAGACTCGATGTGCCTGCTCTGTGGAGCAAGGCGATGGGCGCGGCGATTGCCAAGCAGGACCAGATTGCTGCTGGCCTGTACGCACCCGGCCAAACCCTCGCGCAGATGCGGGAAGGGTACCTCACGGAACGCCGGTTCTGGAACGAGGGTGGGCCCGCGATGGCCTCGACCGAGGATGCTGGCATCCCCACGTCGCACGGCGAGGTTGGGGTGCGCATCTACCGGCCCACTGACGGCACGCTCCCCATCATCTTCTACATCCACGGAGGCGGATTCGCCCTCGGCAACCTCGACACCCACGATCGCATTTGCCGCAACATCGCCGACGAAGCGGGCGCGGCCGTCGTCGCGATCGACTACACGCTCTCCCCGGAAGCCAAGTTCCCGCAGGCCATCGAGGAATGCGCGCAGGTGGTCCAATACGTGCGCTCTCACGCCAAGACATGGGACCTCGATAGCGGAGACATCTCCTTCGCTGGCGATTCCGGCGGGGCGAACATGTCGATTGCGACCTACCTCTACCTGCGCGACGTGATGAACGACGCCGGCGGCGTGCGCTGCTTCCTGCTGTACTACGGCTGGTTCGGGCTGAAGGATAGCGTGTCCATCCGCCTCTACGGAGGCGTGTGGGACGGCCTGACGCCGGAGGACTTCTCCATGTACAAGCAGCTGTACATCACGCGCGAGGCCGACCTCGATTCGCCCTACCTCAACATCTTCAACGCCGACCTCGAAGGCCTTCCGCCGGCTTACATCTGCGCAGCGGAGCTCGATCCGCTCCTCGACGACTCGCGGTTGCTGGCAAAGATCTACGAGACGCAGGGCGTGAGCCACGAACTCGAGGTCGTGCCCGGAGTGATCCACGCATTCCTCCACCACGGGCGAATGCTAGATGCGGCACGCCAGGTGATGGCGCATGGCGGCACATTCTTTACATCGATCCCTTCACCAACCCACCCAACTGGAAAGTAGGAACAATGGATTTCTCATTGACAGAAGAACAGCAACTGATGGCCGACACGTTCGTCGAGCTCATGGAGTCGCGCGCATGGGAGACGTACTTCAATGAGTGTGACGAGAACAAGGAATACCCGCAGGAGTGGGTTGAGGCCCTGTGCGAACTCGGCTTCGATCGCATCCTCCTGCCCGAGGAGTACGAGGGGCTTGGGCTCGGCTGGCAGGAGCTGACCGCGGTCTACGAGGCGCTCGGGCGCATGGGCGGCCCCACGTACGTGCTCTACCAGCTGCCGGGCTGGGGCACGATCATCCGCGAGGGCAGTGAGGAACAGAAGGCCACCATGTTCGAGTTCCTCGGCTCTGGCAAGCAGATGCTGAACTACGCCATGACCGAGCCGAGCGCGGGTTCGAACTGGGACGACATGCGGACCACCTACACGCGCCGGGACGGCAAGATCTACCTCAACGGTCACAAGACCTTCCAGACCTCCGGCATGAAGGTTCCCTACCTGGTGGTCATGGCGCGCAACGCAGAGGACATGTCCGTCTACTCGGAGTTCTTCGTCGACATGACGAAGGCCGGGATTACGCGCGAGCCGCTCAAGAAGCTCGGCCTGCGCATGGACTCGCTCGCCGAGGTCTACTTCGACGACGTCGAGCTCGACGAGTCCGACTTCTTCGGCACCGAGGGCGGCGCGTTTAAGCGCGGCGTCCAGGACTTCGATCTCGAGCGTTTCCTCGTGGCCCTGACCAACTACGGCCAGGCCTACTGCGCATTCGAAGACGCGGCCAAGTACGCCAACCAGCGCATCCAGGGCAAGGAAGCCATCGGGCGCACCCAGCTCATCCAGCTGAAGATGGCCGACATGATGATCGCCATCACCAACATGCGCAACATGCTCTACGAAATCGCGTGGAAGCACGACAACGGCCGCCTCGGCCGGGGTGACTGCTCGATGGCCAAGTACTACTGCTCGCAGGCCTCTTCGATGGTCATCGACCAGGCGCTGCAGATCCTGTCCGGAGTTGGCATCACCGGCGAGCACCGCGTCCAGCGTTTCTACCGCGACATCCGCGTGGACCGCGTGTCGGGTGGCACGGACGAGATGATGATCCCCGCCGCCGGCCGCGCCGCTCTCAAGGAATACCGCTAAAGGACCGAGGAAGGAAGTCATCATGGAAACCGTGAAGCCCTCGTTCGGAGTACTTGACGACGTCAAGGTCCTGTACTCCGCCGTGGAAATCGCAGCCCCGTCCGCCGCCGAGATCATGGCCGAGTGGGGAGCAGACGTCACCTGGATGGAGAACATCTGGACCGGTGATTCCGTGCGCGACACGAAGTGGGTCAAGGAGATGGAACGTCGCAACCAGCGCTCGATTTCCCTCCACCCCTTCTCCGATGAAGGCAAGGAGATCATCGCCAGGCTCGTCAAGGACGCCGACATCTTCATCGAATCCTCCAAGGGCCCCGCGTGGGCGCGCAAGGGGATCACCGACGAGTGGCTGTGGGAGATCAACCCCAAGCTCGTCATCGTTCACGTGTCCGGCTTCGGGCACTGGGGTGATGAGCAGAAGGTCAACGCCGCGGCCTACGACCTGACGGTCGCCGCCTACGCGGGCCTCGTCGCCCAAAACGGCACTCCCGAGCTGCCCACCAACCTCCACCCGTACACTGCCGACTACGTCAACTCGCTCATGGTGGTCTCCTCCGCGCTCGCGGCCTTGCACAAGGCCCAGATCACGGGCCAGGGCGAATCGATCGATCTTGCCATGTATGAGACGGCGCTGCGCGTGGGTACCTACTACATGATGGATTACCTCAACGACGGCGTGAAGTACCCGCGCCCGGGTGGCCGCCATCAGAATCTGTGCGCGATTGGCATCTACGAGTGCGAGGACGGGTTCCTCGGACTGTGCTGCTACGGAGTCGACCAGAACAAGTACCTGCTCGAGACCATCGGCCTGGGCGAGCTGTGGGGAACCGAGGAGTACCCGGAGGATACCTCCGCGCTGTGGCTTGACGGGCCGAAGGCGGATCTCATCCAGGAGCGCCTCACCGAGTACCTCAAGACTCAAAAGCGCTACGACGTCGAGCGCGACTTTTCCGCCCACCGCATCGCCGCCCAGGTGGTGATGGAGTTCGAAGACATCCTCGCGGAAGACCATGTGGCCAAGCGTGAGAACTTCATCGAGTGGGAGAACGCGGATGGCGTGAAGGTGCGCGGCTTGAACACCGTGCCGAAGTTTGCGCGTAATCCTGGCGGATTCTGGCGGCCGATGCCCCCGCTCGGCGGGGACACGCGAGACGTCCTCGAGCGGGCCGGCTTCTCCGAGGAGGACATCGAGCGGTTCGCGAAGTCGGGCAAGGTCAAGTTCGCCAACTAGCGAGCGCGGACACGATGAACAGATTGGAGGTGTGAGGTGATTACTCAAGCGCAGGGGCTGACGTTGTTTGACATCTGGGACAGCCAGGTGCGGTTGCGGCCGCAGGCGGAGTTTCTCGTCTACGAAGACCACGCGTGCGATACCGTGCGGACCTGGACCTACCGGGAGTTCGACGAGGAGATCAACCGCACCTCCAATCTGTTCTTGTCCCGGGGAATCGGGGCCGGTGACGCGGTTGCCGTCCAGCTCAACAACTGCCCCGAGCTCATCGAGTGCATCTTCGCACTGTGCCGGATCGGCGCGATCTACGTGCCGATCCACCCGGAGTACACCGTGGAAGAAGCCAGGACGATCATGGCCGATTGCGATGCGCACACGCTCGTGATCGAGCAGTGCTTCTTGGATTTCGACCCGGCTTACGGCGAGGGGCTCGACACGATCGTGGTTGGGGGAGACTGTGTCGATGTGTGCTTCACACAGCTCAAGCAGACCCAGGCCATCACCGCTCCCGCTCGGCGCGTTGAACCGATGCCGATCATGGAGATCCTCTACACGTCAGGGACGACGTCGGCGCCGAAGGGCGTGATGATCACCGAGCAGAACTTCGTCTTCTCGGGGTACTACGTCAACTGGCAACTCCAGATGCGCGAAACCGACAGGTACGTGACGACGATGGCGGCAAGCCACGTCAACATGCAGCTCAGCGCGCTGGCACCTGTTGTGACGGCGGGTGCCACGCTGGTCCTGCTGCGCCGATACTCGGCCAGGCGCTTCTGGACGCAGGTGCGCAAGCATGGCGGGACCCTCGTGCAGGCCATGGCCATGATGGCGAAGACCATGATGGCTCAGCCGGTGAGCCCGGGTGAGACCGAGCACGACGTGCGGGAGGTCCACTACTTCCTGCCCATGTCAGCCGCGGACAAGGAGCGTTTCGAAGCTCGCTTCAACGTGCGCCTGCTCAACAACTACGGCTCGACCGAGGACCTGGTGGGGGTGGTGACGGACTATCCCACCGGGCCCCGCAACTGGCCATCGATCGGCCGTGTCGGCCCCGGCTACAACGCGCGGATCATGGGTGACGACGGCGAGCTCGGGCCCGGCCAGGTGGGCGAGATCCAGATCCAGGGGGTGCCCGGCGTGTCGCTCATGGCGGGCTACTGGAAGAAGCCCGAGCTCACGGCGCAGACCCTCGTGGACGGCTGGCTGCGCACCGGCGATTTCGGTTACGTCGATGAGGAGGGGTGGATCTACTTCACCGACCGTCACACCGACATCATCAAGCGCTCGGGGGAGAACATCTCGTGCGCCGAGGTCGAATCGGTCCTCGCCCGTTACCCGGGAATCGCTGAGGTGGCGGTGGTCGGCGTCGAGGACTTGATTAGGGATCAGGCCGTCAAGGCCGCGATTGTCGCCGAGCCCGGGGCCAGGATCGACGTCGATGACCTCACCGAGTTTTGCCGGAGCTATTTGGCCTACTTCAAGATCCCCACCGTTATCACCTTCCTCGACGCCCTTCCGCGCGGCACGTACGGAAAAGTCCTCAAGTCAGAACTCAAGTAGATACAGTGAAAGGAATTGAACAATGACGATCAAGACCGAGATGGTTGGACAGACCTTTGGTCCGTTCATCCGCGAATACACCTTCCGTGATCTTGAGCTATTTGCCCTGGGTTGCGGTGCGGGAATTGACGGCCGCGATGGCCTGGAGTACCTCAACGAGAAGGACGAGCGCAACCCGCAGCTCAAGGTCCTGCCGATGTTTGGAGCCATGCTCATTGTTGATTCGGAAGTGACCCGGACCATCGACTACGGCTATAACTACGCCGGCTCCCTGCACTGGGGGTTCGACATCCGCTTCCACCAGCCGATCACGAAGATGGCCGACACCGTGCAGACCAAGGTCAAGCTCGAAGGACTCTACGACCGCGGTGAGGGGCGGGGCCTGCTCGCCCAGCATATCGGCGACACCTACGATTCGGACGGCAACCTCCTGTTCACGAACGAGTCCTGGGACTGCCTCATTTACGACGGCGGCTGGGGCGGCCCGGCCGCGCCGAAGGACATCGTTGACATGCCCGAGCGCGAGCCGGATGTCGAGGTGGCCGAGCGCATTCCTGAGAACCAGGCGCTGATCTACCGCCTGTCGGGTGACTACCACCCGCAGCATATCGACTGGGATTACGCGGCAGCCAACGGCGAACCGCGCCCGATCCTCCACGCGATCTCGTATGCGGGCATTGTCATGCGCCACGCGATCAACGAGTTCATGCCGGGCGAACCGGAGCGCATCAAGCGTTTCAAGACCCGCATCACCTCGCCCGTCCACCCGGGCACCACGCTGAAGACCCAGCTGTGGAAGGTCGGTCCCGGCGAACTGCGCTTCCGCCTGGTCGACGTCGACGTCGAAGAGACGGGCGCGAAGCCGCACCTGAACTGGGGAATCATCGAATTCGAAGGGTAGAACGCGTTGGATCCCATGAGTGGGTCGAGCCAAAGAAAGGAGTAACCGTGAACAACGAGCAAAAAGTCAGCCTCGACGATATCGGGATGTCGCCATTCCTCGTGCGGCTCACCGCGTTTTCTGCCGGTGGCCCGTTCCTGGAGGGCTACGTCCACGCGATCATCGGCGTGGCCTTGCTCAAGATGGTTCCCGACCTGGGTATTGACGATACCTGGAAGGGAATGATCGGCGTTGCCGCCCTCGTTGGTCTTTTCTTTGGCGCCATCTTCGGTGGTTACTTGACGGACCTCATTGGCCGAAAGCGGATGTTCATCATCGACGTGATGTCCATTGCGGTGCTCTCGGTCCTGTGCATGTTCGTGAGCGGCCCACTCATGGTGGTCCTTTTGCGTTTCCTTATCGGCGTGGCCGTTGGCGCGGATTACCCCATTGCCACGTCCATCATCGCCGAATTCACCCCGCGCAGGTATCGGGCGATCACGATGGGTTTCCTCGCGGCCGTGTGGTACCTCGGCGCGAACGCCTCGTACCTGGTGGGCTACTTCCTGCTTGACATCGACAACGGTTGGCGGTGGATGCTCGGCTCGTCGGTCATCCCGTGCGTCGTCATCCTTCTTGGCCGCTGGTCGATCCCGGAATCGCCGCGGTGGCTCATGTCGAAGGGGCGCCACGAGGACGCGGCGAGGATCGTACGCGAAACCTTCGGCCAGAACGTGGTGATCGAGGACGAGGTGGCCGAGCATACGTCCTACTCCGCGATCTTCCGCCGGCCCTACTTCAAGCGCATGATCTTCGTCGGGATCATTTGGCTGTGCCAGGCCATCCCGATGTTCGCGGTCTACACCTACGGCCCGGATATCATCGCCGCCTTCGGTCTGGGCGAGGGCAGGGCTGCCCTCATCGGGGAGCTGGTCATCGGCACGTTCTTCATGCTCGGAACGATCCCTGCGATGTTCCTCGCGGAGTACTGGGGCCGCCGCCCGCTGTGCATCTGGTCCTTCGTCATCATGACGGGCGCCCTCGCCATCCTGGGCGTCGTGCCCGCCACCTCGATGGCCTTCGTCATCATTGTTTTCGGCATCTACGCCTTGGCGTCGGGCGGGCCCGGCAATCTGCAGTGGCTCTACCCGAACGAGATCTTCCCGACCTCAATTCGGGCTTCAGCGATGGGCACGGCGATGGCCTTCTCACGCATCTCTACCGTGATCTCGATCTTCGTCCTGCCCGGCTTGCTGTCCACCTACGGCAATGGCCCGATGATGGTCGCCGGCGCGCTGATCTCGCTCATTGGCCTCATCGTCTCGATCGCGTGGGCGCCCGAGACCCGCGGCCTCACCCTGACCGAGGCCGGTTCGAGCGAGTGGAAGGAACGGTAATGTACAGCATCGATGTGCGGGTGGTGGGCTCGTGGAAGGCGAACTGCTACCTGTTGCAGTCCGACTCCGGCGTCGTCATGATCGACCCGGGAGCTGAACCCGAGGTACTCCTTCGCGCCCTGGGGGAGCGCAAGCTGGAGGCCATCCTCCTCACGCACTGCCACTCCGACCACATCGGGGCAGTCAACGAATTGGTCGCCGCCACGGGGGCTCCCGTCTACATTGGCGTGCACGACGCCGTCGGCGCAGCTGACCCCCGACTGTCCGGGTTCGCCGACGAGGGCTCGGACTACGCGGTCGAGGAGGTGACGGCCGAGTGGGACGATGAGACGATCTTCAGCTGGTCGGGCGGCAGGCTCCACGTGATCGCCACACCGGGCCACACGCCAGGATCGATCTGCCTCCTCGACGCCGACAACGAGGTGCTCTACACGGGCGACACGCTCTTTTCCAACGGGATCGGCTCCACGCAGTACGCGCGGGCAAACAGGCGCGACCTGCTCACGTCGCTCAAGAAGCTGGGCACCCTGCCCGACGACATCCGGGTGCTCCCTGGGCACGGGCAGCCAACCACGATGGGAACAGAAAAGCTACGAAATCCGTATTTGGTATGACATCGACCCGGTGTCATACACCCCAAGCTCGCCGGCCGACCTGACGGGCCGGGGCACGAAGTCAAGATGAGGAAGGAGGTCAGTGATCAGGTCATGAGCGTACTCAGGAATCTTTTCCAGGAAGCAGTCAACATCGTTGGGCGGAAGCCAGATGGAGCGCAGGAGCACGGAACCCTCGATGGCGTCCACCAAGCGCACGATCGACACGTCAGACGGGATCTCGCCTGCCTTCTTGTAGTACCACAAGCCTTGGCGCAGGGTCTCCAGCGGGTCGGTGCAGACGTACCGGCACGCTTGCTGGACCACGGGTACATCCGTGGGCGCCTCGACGATGAGTCGGCGGATGGCGGCAGAGTATCGGCCGAGGTAGGCGTGCATGCGCGCGTCAATTTCCTCGAAGAGCACGTCGTACAGGGTCTTCCCCGTGAACTGGCGGCGGGGATAGGCGTGATGAAACGCCGTGAGCAACAGGGTTTCGGCGGTAGGCCAGCGCGAGTACAGCGAGGACTTCCCAACGCGTGCGCGTTCGGCGACCTTCGTCAGATTAAAGCCGCTCCAGCCGGTTTCGCCGTAAAGCAGGAGGGCGGCGTCGTAGACGCGCTCGTGAAGAGAGAGCGTCGCTTCTTCCTGAGGCGCCGTTATCGACAACGAGGTCACTCCCTTCTTCCCGTCGTTGGAAAAGTACAGACAGTCTAACCCTTACCAAGAACCGACAACAGACCAAATAGCAAGACAGGCACCTTCGCGGGTGCTGACAACTACCGAAAATCACAGAAGGAGTGGAAATGTCCATCATCGTGGCATACAAGTACGCGGGTAATCCGCAGGACGCGAAGGTCAGTTCCGACGGCGTCGTCGATTGGGCGCGAGTGAAGAAGGCGGTGTCCGAATACGACCCGGTCGCGGTGGAGCTCGCCAAGAGCCTCGCCGCCGAGGGCGCCGGCGAGGTCGTCGGCGTGTGCGTGGGCGGGGCGGACGTCGCCTCGTCGCTGGCCAAGAAGAACGCCCTGTCCAAGGGGCTCGACCGCGCGCTCGTGGTGGCCGACGACGCGACCGCGGACTGGTCGAACACGCAGACCGCTGCGGCTCTCGCCGAGCTGGTCAAGAGGGTCGATGACGTCAAGGCCGTCTTCACCGGCGACGCTTCGGTGGACGAGGGCGCCGGCGTCATGGGTCCGCTCCTCGCGGGCGCGCTCGGCTGGCCCTGCCTGCTCGAAGTCCTCTCGGTTGAGACGGCCGGCGACGGCGTGAAGATCCGCCAGCGCACCGAGTCCGGTACCCGGACGGTCGAAACCTCCGGGCCCGTGGTGCTGAGCGCGGCCACGGACGCGGTCGAGGTCAAGGCCGCGTCGATGAAGGAGATCCTTGCGGCGGGCAAGAAGCCGCTGGAGACCGTTGCCCTGGCCGACCTCACGGTGGCGGAGGTGGGCCGCAACGTCCAGGCGGCTCGCCAGCCTGAGATGCGCGAGCGCAAGAAGATGGTTTTTGAGGGAGACAACGCGGCGGCGCAGCTGATCGACGCGCTCAAGGCCGACGGTATTTTGTAAAGGAGAGAACACATGTCGACCATTATTGCTTTGAATTCCAACGTCTCGACGATGCTTGCCTGGGCGAACGAACTGCCCGGTGAGGCCGCCGTCATCTCTGTCGGTTCTCCCGACCTGCCGATGGCCCACGCCGACGTGGCGCTGGGCGAGGGCGTCCCGGAGGAGGCCGTCGCTGCCGGCCTCGCCGCCCACGTCGACACCACCGGCTTCGTCTTCCTGCCCGCCACCCCGGCCGGGCGCGTGTTTGCCGGCGCGATCGCCGCGGCGGCAGGCCTGCCCGTCGTCACCGGCGCCAAGGGCGTGCGCGATGGCAAGGTGCTCGCCGCCCGCTTCGGCGGCATTGTCGAGGAGGAGATCGGAGCCCCCGCCGTCGTCCTCGTCTCGGGAGGCGCGCCGGTTGAGGGCGAGCCCGTGGCCGGAGATCCGCTGGCTGCCGACGCCGCCGATCTGCGCGTGAGCGCCACCGAGAGCGCCGAGACCAAGTCGGTCAACCTCGGCGCGGCGAAGAAGATCGTGGCTGTGGGCCGCGGCTTCAAGAATGAGGACGACCTCAAGCTGGCCTTCGACCTCGCCTCCAAGATGGGTGCAGAAGTGGCCTGCTCGCGGCCGATCGCCGAGGGCAACAACTGGCTCGGGCGCGACCGCTACGTGGGCGTATCCGGTCAGCACGTGACCCCCGACCTCTACCTCGCCGCCGGCATCTCCGGCCAGATCCAGCACACCGCGGGCATGAACGAGGCCAAGACGGTCGTCGTCGTGAACTCGGACAAGAACGCACCCTACTTCGAGCAGGCCGACTACGGCATCGTGGGCGACCTGTACTCGGTGCTGCCGGCCCTGACCGAAGCGCTGTAGCCATGGCAGAGGTGGATTTCGACGTCATTGTGGTCGGCGGCGGCGTGGCAGGATCAGTCTGTTCCTACCTGCTCGCCAAAGACGGCTATGAGGTTTTGCTGATCGAGCGCGGTGTCGAGCCGGGGTCGAAGAACCTGTCCGGCGGCGTGTTCTACTGCCGCGTCATGCAGGAGATCTTCGATAACTTCCTCGAGGAGGCACCCATCGAGCGCGTCATCACGCGCAATTGCCTGAGTTTCCTCAACAAGGACAACTTCGTCAACATTGACTACTGGGACGGCCGACTGAGCGAACCGGTCAACGCCGTGACGGTGCTTCGCGCGAAGTTCGATCCGTGGCTCGCCGAGCAGTGCGAGAACGTGGGCGTGACCGTCATGCCCGGCGTCAAGGTCGACGAACTGGTTCGCGACGGCGGCCAGTTCGTGGGCGTGCGCGCCGGCGAGGACGAGCTACGCGCTCATGTCGTGGTGGCAGCCGACGGCGTCAACTCCTTCCTCTCCCAGTATGCGGGCATCCGCGCCAAGGAGCCGAAGGAGAACCTGGCCGTGGGCGTCAAGTCGGTCATCGCCCTCGACCCGGAGGTGATCGCGGAGCGCTTCAACCTGACGGGCGACGAGGGCGCGGCGTACGCCGTCGTGGGTGATTGCACCCAGGGCGTGGCCGGAGGCGGCTTCATGTACACCAACCGCGACTCCATCTCGATTGGTATCGTGGCCCGCCTCGACGACCTCGAGAAGTCGGGCAAGAGCTCCTCCGATTTGCACGACCACTTCCTCACCCACCCGGCGATCGCGCCGTTCCTCAAGGACGGCGAGCTCCACGAATACGGGTGCCACCTGGTGGCCGAGGGCGGGAAGAAGATGCAGCACGACCTGGTCCACCGCGGACTCCTCGTCATCGGAGACGCCGCGGGATTCACGCTGAACACGGGCTTTACCGTGCGCGGCATGGATCTCGCGGCAGGCTCGGCCCGCGCCGCGGCCTCGGTGATTTCCGACGCGCTCAAGGCCAAGGATTTCTCTGCCGAGGCGCTGGGGAAGTATGTCGAGGAGTACAACGCCTCGTTCGTCGGCAAGGACATGGACACCTATGCCAAGGCCCCGGACTTCCTCGAAAACCCGGCGATGTACGGGGACGTGGGGGAGCTGGTCGCAGACGTCCTCCACGGCGTCTACAACCACGACCTCACGCCGCGTAAGCCGCTGCTCAAGGTCGTCATGGGCGCGGTGAAGAGGTCTCGCCTATCCCTGGCGGGGCTTGCGAAACTCGGTATCAGTGCTGTGAGGTCGATGTAAGATGGCAAGCTTCGAACCGGGAACGATCAATGATCGTTTGGCGATGAACGTCTACGAGATTGACGAGGGCAATCCCCACATCGTGGTCAACCAGGAGCGCGTGCGTGAGACCGGCGCGGCGAAGCTGTTGGTCAACGTGTGTCCGGCCCACGTGTACTCGGAAGAAAACGGCGAGGTTGCGGTGGAATACGCCGCCTGTCTCGAATGCGGCACGTGCCTTGCGGTCGCCCCGCCAGGGACGCTGACGTGGCACTACCCGGCAAGCTCGATGGGAGTGGTCTACCGCGAGGGGTAGGAGCGCCGGGCGTTTGAAAACACTGGACGATTCCGGGGCGATCTTCGTATATGCGCAGATCGCCCCGGAATCGTCCAAAGTTTTTTAATCTGGCCGAGCGATGAGGGGCGCCCAGGAGAGTAGCCCCTCCGCAGCCCCTGCCCTTGGTGCCAAAACGCGCCGACGCGTCGCAAGTTACGGTTTAGTAACAATGATCACGGGCGCCCGCATCTTCGCGCACCAGGGCGTCAGGTGCCCGACCACGCGATGGACAACGAGTCGCTAACTTACCCTACCGTTGGGTAACTTGCGTTAGTCTGTCCACATGATTGGCCTCGTTGACCACCGCCGGAGCGTCACCTCCACTCAGGACGTGCTGGGCACCCTCGCGCACGCCCCGCACCTGACCACGATCCGTGCCGACGTCCAGATCCGCGGCCGCGGCCGCCTGGGCCGCACGTGGGAGTCGGGCGCGGGCCGCTCGCTGCTCGCCTCCACGCTCGTGGTTCTTCCCGCCACTGCCGCCCTGCGCGAGCGCGGCGGCTTCCTCACCCTCATCGGCGCGCTGTCGATGCGCGCGGCCCTCGCCGACTTCGGCGCGCCCGCGAAGGTCAAGTTCCCCAACGATGTGGTCATCCGCGGCCGCAAGATCTGCGGCGTGCTTGGGGAGTTCTACGCCGACATGTCCGCCGCGCGCGGGGAGCTTAGCGCCGCGATTGGCGTGGGCGCCAACGTCTTCCAGGAGGGCGACGAGCTATTTGAGGGCGCCACCTCGCTTGCCGCCGAGGGCCTCCTTCCCGCCGAGGACCTCCGTCCCGACGACGCCGACCCCGCCGGCATCCTCCTCGATCGCTACCTTGCCGAGCTCGCGGCGCGGGTCGAAGCCTTCGCCGCCGATCCGAACGCCCCCGCCACTGCGCCCATCATCGCCGAGCTCAACGTCCACCTCGCCCAGCGCGGGCAGCAGGTGAGCGTGGCGGGCCGCACCGGCGTCGTTGACGAGATCGGGCCGGACGGCGAGCTCATCCTCACCGCCGCCACCGCCCCCGCGTCCACCAGCGTCCCCGCGCCCAGCGCTCGACCCGAGGTGGCCACCCCCGCACGCATTCGGGTCTACCCGCACGAGGTGGCCATGTTCGCCGAGCACAACTGCTGACAGAAAGGACCTCAATGAAGATCCTCATCGCCAACCGCTCCGAGATCGCCCTGCGCGTGATCCGCACGGCTACGGAGCTGGGAATCGACACCGTGGTCGGCTACGCGGACGCCGACTTCGACACCCCGTTTACGCGCGCGTCCGGTGAGGCCCACGCACTCGGTGGCGACACGCTGGCCGAGACCTACATGAACGGTGACAAGCTCATCGAGCTCGCGCGCGCCACCGGCGCCGCCGCCGTCCACCCCGGCTACGGCTTCCTCTCCGAAAGTCCAGAGTTCGCCGAGGCCGTCGTGGCTGCGGGCCTGACGTGGATTGGGCCGTCGGCGGACACGCTGCGCGAGCTGGGGGACAAGATCAGCGCTCGCCAGCTGGCCGAGCGCGTTGGCGTCCAGCCGGTGCCGGGTATCTCCGAGCAGATCAGCGGCCGGGCCGAGGTGGAGGACTTTGTGGCCCGCTGGGGCTACCCGGTCGTAACGAAGAAGGCCGACGGGGGCGGTGGGCGCGGCATCACCATCATTCGCGACGACGCCGGGCTCGACCACTTCTTCCAGGCCGCCGGCCCCGACCCGCAGGGCGTGTTTGTGGAGAAGTTCCTCGAGACCGCACGGCACGTAGAGACTCAGTGCATGCGCGACGTCCACGGCAACTTCGCCGTGGTCTCCACGCGTGACTGCTCGGTCCAGCGCCGCAACCAAAAGCTCATCGAGGAGGCCCCCGCGCCTGGGCTCACGACCGAACAGGAGGCGACGCTCGAGCGCTACTCGCAAGCCCTGTTCGACGGGGCCGGCTTCGTGGGGCTGGGCACGTGCGAGTTCCTCGTGGGGGAGGAGATCTTCTTCCTCGAGGTCAACCCGCGCTTGCAGGTGGAGCACACGGTGTCCGAGGAGATCACGGGCCTTGATCTTGTGGCCGAGCAGATCCGTATCGCCCGCGGCGAGGCCATCAGCCCGGTCCCATCCCCGCGCGCGCATTCCTTCGAGTTCCGCATCACGTGCGAGGACCCGGCGCGCGACATGCAACCCTCGCAGGGCACCGTCGCGGCCCTCACCTGGCCGCTCGGCCACGGCGTTCGTATCGAGACCGGGGTGGTGGCCGGCGACGTCGTTACCTCCGGTTTCGACTCGATGCTCGCCAAGGTCATCGTCACTGCTCCCACGCGCGACGCCGCCATCGCCCGTTCCCTGCGCGCACTCGGCGAGTTCCGCCTGGACGGGCTGGCCACCCCGGTCCCGCTCTACCGTGACATCATCGCCGACCCCGACTTCGCCGCCCTCCACTACTCCACGCGCTGGTTCGAGGAGTCCTTCCTCCCCGCCTGGAACGCCGAGCATGCCGAGCACGCTGGCACGACGCCGGCGCCCGCCCCCGCGGAGGCGCCCGCCGAGCGGCAGACCTTTACCATCGAGATCGACGGGCGTCAGGCCACCCTCACCGTGCCCAAAGGCATGTTCGCCCAGGGAGCGCCCCAAACCCCGCGTCCTCAGCCCCTGCGCCGCTCCTCTCGCTCCAGGACGGTGCCAGAGGCTGGAGAGGCGGCCAGCGGCGACGTCCGCTCGCCGATCCAGGCGATCGTGGTGCGGGTGGTGACGGAGCCGGGTGCCGTCGTCGCCGAAGGAGACCTGCTGGTGGTGCTCGAGTCCATGAAGATGGAGAGCTACGTCTATGCCCCGCTGGCCGGCCGAGTGGAGGACGTGGCCGTGGAGGCCGGCTCGAACGTGGCGGCCGGCACCGCCCTGCTGACCATCACCCCCGAAGAGAAGGAGTGACCATGTCTCACATTGTTGACGAATCCTTAACGATTGACACTACCTCGCGCGAGATCGACCGGGAGGCCTTCATCGCCTACGCCGCCTCGCTCTCGGTGAAGGCGGAGGGCAAGGCGCTCGAGCGCCAGCACGCCAAGTCAAAGCTCACGGCCCGCGAGCGCATCGCCACCCTCCTGGACGAGGGCAGTTTTTCCGAGATCGGCCAGTTCGTGGGCGGGAATGTGGCCCAGGGCTTTGCCGGCGCGGCGGTGGTGTGCGGGCTGGGCACGATCGGCGGGCGGCGCGTGGCCGTCTACGCCCAGGACTTCTCGGTGCAGGGCGGCACGCTCGGCGAGGCCGAGGGTAACAAGATCATCGCCACGATTGACAAGGCACTGTCCCTGCGTATCCCCGTGATCGGGATCATGGATTCGGGCGGCGCGCGCATCCAGGACGGCGTGGTGGCCCTTGGCCAGTACGGACGCATCTTCAAGCGCACGTGCGCCGCCTCCGGCGTTATCCCGCAGATCTCGTTGATCCTCGGCCCGTGCGCTGGGGGAGCGGTGTACTCCCCGGCCTTGACCGACTTCATTATCATGACCCGCGAGACCTCGCACATGTTCGTCACCGGCCCGGACGTGGTGCGGGCGACGACGGGCGAGGACGTCTCCTTCGCCGACCTCGGCGGGGCGCAGGTCCACAACTTCCAGTCCGGCGTGGCCCACTACCTGGCCGAGGACGAGGAGGACGCGCTCGACTACACCCGCACGCTTCTCACCTACCTGCCAGCGAACTGCGACGACCAGGTCCCCGCCTACGACTTCGACCTGGCGCTCGCGCCTGCGGCCCCCGCGGACCTGTCGGCCCTGGTACCCGAATCGACGAAGGTGCCCTACGACGTCGTCGAAGTTATCGAAGCAATCGTGGACTATGGCGAGTTCGTGCAGATCCAGGAGTTCTTCGCCCGCAACATCGTGATCGGCTTCGCCTGCATCGAGGGCCGCTCGGTGGGGATCGTGGCGAACCAACCACTGCACGACGCCGGCACGCTCGACGTGGACGCTTCGGAGAAGGCGGCCCGCTTCGTTCAGTTCTGCGACGCCTTCAAGATCCCCGTGGTCACGCTGGTGGACGTGCCGGGCTACCGGCCGGGCACCGAGCAGGAGCAAGCCGGTATTATTCGCCGCGGCGCGAAGCTCATCTGGTCTTATGCCACCGCCTCGGTGCCGCTGGTGACCGTCATACTGCGTAAAGCCTACGGAGGGGCCTACATCGTCATGGGCTCCAAGTCGTTGGGCGGGGACCTCGTCTACGCCTGGCCCGGCGCCGAAATCGCGGTGCTCGGGGCCGACGGCGCCGTGGCGATCGTCCACCGCCGTGAGCTTAAGGCCGCCGAGGCTGAGGGTCGTGGCGACGAGGTGTTCGCCGAGCTGTCCGCCCGCTACACCCGCGAGAACGTCAACCCCTACCTGTCCGTGGCACGCGGCGAGCTCGATGGCATCATTGCCCCGAACGCCACCCGCTCCACCATCGCGGTCTCGCTCGAGGCCCTCCAGTCCAAAACCACCATCCACCAGGGCCCTGCCCGACACGGCAACATGCCGATGTAGCCCAAGGAGAAACATGTACGAGATTCATGACCCCTACGTCCTCCAGTTCGCCGGCCAGGCCACCCCGTGGCGTGCCGCCCTCGCCGAGGCGGCCGAGGATCCGGCGATCCGCGACACCCTCGAGCGGCTTCAGGCCCGCGCCGAGGAGCTGCTGGCCTCGGTGTTGCCCGAGCTGACCCGCATCTGCGCCGGCCCGCTCGACCTGCTGGCCACCACCTCGGGCGAGGCCTTCGCCTCCGTGCCCGGCATCTTGCTGGCTCAGTATGGTTCCTACCTCGACCTCCCGCTCGGCGCGCAGCCGCAGGCGGTGGTTGGCCACTCGCAGGGCGTGCTCGCCGTTCACATGCTCGCCTCCGAGCACAAGGCCCACGTCCTCGCCCTGGCCCGCCTGATTGGCGCCGCGGCCACCCAGGCCACCCGTGCTGAGGGTGCCTCCCGCTTCGGCGAGCTCACCCCGATGTTGGCCGTGCGCGACGCGCCCGAGCGTGTGCTGTCCGAGGTGGCCGCCCGTCACGGCGCCCAGATCGCCATCCGCAACACGGCCACCTCCTTCACCCTGGCCGGCTTGCCCGCCTCGCTTGAGGCAGTGCGCCGCGACCTCGACGCCCTCGCCAGTGCCGAGGCCAAGGCTCGCACCGAGAAGACGATCGGCGGCGCTGCCCTGACCCCGATCACCGAGTTCCTCGACGTCTCCGCGCCCTTCCACTCCGCCCTGCTCGCGCCCGCGCTCGAGCAGGTGCTCGCCTGGGTGCGGGCCTGCGGCTGGGCCGAGGATGCCACCGATCCCATCGACATGCACGACGTCGAGCGCCTGGCCGCCGCCGTCCTCACCGACCGCCTTGACTGGGACAGTGTCTTTGCCGAGGCAACTAAGGGCGTTGGCTGGGTGGTCGACCTTGGCCCCGGCACGGGCCTGGCCCGAATCACGCGGGACAACGTGCGTGGGCGGGGCATCGGCGTCGTGAACGCGGGCTCTGCTGACGCGCGCGACGCGCTTGCCACGAAGGATGCCTGGGTGCCGGGAGAGGACTGGTCCGCGTTCGCCCCGAAGCTCGCCATGATCGACGACGGGCGCGTGGTGGTCGACACCCGCTTCACGCGCCTGACCGGCCGTGCCCCCGTGCTGCTCGCCGGCATGACCCCCACCACCGTGGAACCCGAGATCGTGGCCGCCGCCGCGAACGCCGGATACTGGGTGGAGATGGCTGGAGGCGGGCAGGTCACGGAGGAGGTCTTCGAGAAGAACCTCGCCGGGCTGGTTGCCGGGCTCGAGGAGGGCCGCACCGCCCAGTTCAACGCGATGTTCATGGACCGCTACCTGTGGAACCTCCAGTTCGGCACCCAGCACATCGTCTCCCGTAACCGCCAAAGTGGAGCCCCGCTGGACGGGGTCGTGATCTCGGCCGGCATTCCCGAGACCGAGGAGGGCGTGGAGCTGGTCGAGCGCCTGCGCGGCGAAGGATTTACGTACGTGGCCTTCAAGCCCGGCACGATCGGGCAGATCCGCCAGGTGCTGAAGATCGCCCGCGCCACCACCGCCCCGATCCTCATCATGGTCGAGGACGGGCACGCCGGAGGCCACCACTCGTGGGAGGACCTCGATCAGCTGCTGCTCGACACCTATGCCGAGATCCGCGCGCAGGACAACACGGTGCTCATCGTGGGCGGCGGTCTGGGCGTGCCCGAACGCGCCGCAGGCTTCCTCACCGGCACGTGGGCGCTCGAGCATGGCCCGGTGCCCATGCCCGTGGACGCGATCATGATCGGCACTGCCGCGATGACCGCGCGTGAGGCCAAGACCAACGACGACGTCAAGCAGCTCCTCGTCGACACCGCCGGCGTTCCCGTGGATCGCAACGCCGGATGGGTGGGCCAGGGCGCCGTGGACGGTGGGGTGACCTCCGGCCTGTCGCACCTGTTGGCGGACATGTATGAGATCGAGAACTCCGCCTCGCGCGCCGCCCGGCTTATCGTGGAGGTTGCCTCCGACCCCGAGGCGCTCGTCACCCGCCGCGCCGAGATCATCGGGGCGATCGACGCCACCGCCAAGCCTTACTTCGGCGACCTGGAGGACATGACGTACGCCGAGGTGCTGCGCCGCTTCGCCGAGCTGTCCTACCCGTTCACCGACCCGTCGTGGGCCCAGCGCTTCTTCGAGCTGGCCCAGCGCGTGGAGGCCCGCCTCTCGCCCCAGGACTCCGGCGAGCTCGTGTCGATGTTCGATAGCGTGGAGGCGGTCGCCGACCCGGCCGCGGCCATCGACAAGATTGTGGCCGCCTACCCCGACGCCGAGCGCGTGGAGGTCACCACCTTCGATGCGGCCTGGTTCGTGGAGCTGTGCCGCAAGTACCCCAAGCCGGTGCCCTTCGTGTCGATCATTGACGCTGATCTGTTGCGCTCGTGGGGCACGGACGGCCTGTGGCAGTCCCACGATCCGCGCTACACCGCCGATCAGGTGCGCATCATCCCCGGCCCGGTGTCGGTGGCCGGCATCACCACGGTCAACGAGCCCGTGGCCACGATCCTCGCCCGCTACGAGGACGCCACGATTGAGGCGCTCGGGGGCGAGGCGGGTGAGCGCCGCTTCTCGCGCGCGTTTGCCACGGTGGAGGACTACCTGCGCGGGGCGGAGAACATCTCCTGGCACGGTCATGTCATCACCAACCCCGCCCGCGTGGTCGAGAACTACGACATCGTGGCCACCGACGCCGGCTATGACATGGTCATCCACCTCGACACACTGTGGGATGGCAGCGGGGTCCGCCAGCACGCCGTGCGCGAGTTGCGCGTGCCGTTCCGCATCCCGGCCGGCGCCTCGACCGGCGCGATCCCGGTGGTCGACGACGAGCGGCTGCCCGCGGCCATGTTCGCTCTCCTCGCGGTCACGGCCGGTGTGGGGGCGCAGAACGTGCTGGGCGACCACATCGGCGAGCTGCCCGCCATCACCGACTCGGCTGATTCACAGTTCGGCGAGGCCCACTACCGCTTCTCCTTGCGCCCCGAACTTGGCGCCCTGCACGCCGGCGTCACTGCCGACCTGCCCGGCTACAAGCTCGCGCCGATCGTGCCCTCGGCGGTGCTTGGCATGTGTTGGCCCTCTATCTACGCCGCCCTCGGCTCGGCTTTCGTGGGGGACTACCCCGTCATCGAGGGCCTGCTCAACGCGGTCCACCTCGACCACACCGAGGACCTCGATACCGATCGGCTCGCGGGCCTTGACCACCTTGACGCGCGCTCGCGTTGCACGTCGCTGACCGAGTCGAGCTCGGGCCGGGTTGTTGTCGTCGAAACCGAGCTCAGCCACGACGGGGAGCGGGTGGGCGCGTTCACCGAGCGCTTCGCGATCCGCGGGCGAGTGTTCGGCACGGACCTGCCCGCCGACCCGCCGTACGCGGGCGAGGTGGAGCGCGAGATCCGCGACACGCCGCGCTCGCTGCTGCGCCGCGTCACCGTGACCGCGCCGGCGGACATGACGCCGTTTGCAATGGTTTCGGGCGACTATAACCCCATCCACACCTCCTACCGGGCCGCGAAGGTGGCCGGCATGGACGCGCCGCTCGTGCACGGGATGTGGCTGTGCGCCGCGGCCCAGCACGCGGTCAGCGCCACGGGCGAGGACGGCAAGCGCTGGCACATCGCCGGGTGGACCTACCGCATGTACGGCACCGTGGACCTGAACGACGAGGTGGAGATCAGCGTGGAGCGCGTGGGGGCGGTTGACGCCGGCGGGCTCATCCTCGAGGTGACCTGCCGCGTGAACAAGAACGTGGTCTCCGTCGCCTCGGCCCACGTCACCCCGGCCGTCACCGCCTACGTCTACCCGGGCCAGGGAGTGCAGAGCCAGGGCATGACGCTCGACGAGCGCGCCACCTCGCCCGCCGCCCGCGACGTGTGGGAGCGCGCCGATGCCCACACCCGCTCCGCGCTCGGCTTCTCGATCCTGACAATCGTGCGCGACAACCCCACCGAGATCATCGCCGGCGGCGTGGCCTACCGCCACCCGCAGGGCGTGCTCAACCTGACCCAGTTCACTCAGGTGGCACTCGCGACCGTTGCCTTCGCCCAGAGCGAGCGCCTGCGCGAGGCCGGCGTGCTCGTGGAGGGCGCCTACCTTGCGGGCCACTCGCTTGGCGAGTACAACGCCCTGTCCGCCTACGCCGGCATCTTCCCGCTCGAGACCGTCATCGAGATCGTCTTCCACCGCGGCTCGACCATGCACAATCTCGTGCCGCGCGATGCCGAGGGCCGCTCGAACTACCAGATGGCCGCTCTGCGCCCCAACCAGTTCGGGGTGGGCGACGCCGACGTGGCCGCCTACGTCGCCTCGATCGCCGAGGCGAGCGGGGAGTTCATCGAGATCGTCAACTACAACTTGGCCGGCGAACAGTACTCGATCGCCGGCACGGTGGCGGGCCTGGCCGCGCTCGCGGCCGACGCCGAACGCCGAACCGAGGAGGCCGGCGGGCGCAGGCCCTTCATGCTCGTGCCCGGCATCGACGTACCGTTCCACTCCAGTGTGCTGCGCGGCGGGGTGGCGGACTTCCGCGAGCTCCTGCAGGGCCTCCTGCCGGAGCAGATCGACCCGGCGGTGCTCGTGGGGCGCTACATCCCCAACCTCGTGGCCCGCCCCTTCGAGCTGACCGCCGACTTCCTTGACTCTATCCTCGAGGTGGTGCCTGCCGACTCGGTGCGGGCTCTGCGCGAGCGCTGGGACGACGTCGACCTCGCCTCCGAGGCGGGGACGATCACGCGCGAGCTTTTGGTCGAGCTCCTGGCCTGGCAGTTCGCCTCCCCGGTGCGCTGGATCGAAACCCAGGACTACCTCTTTACCCCGCGCCCGGACGGGGCCGGCGTGGAGAGCTTCGTGGAGGTCGGCCTTGGGGCCGCACCGACGCTGGCTAACCTCGCCGCCAAGACCCTCGCCCAGCCGCGCCACGCCTCGGCCTCCGTGGCGGTGGCCAACGTCCAGCGCGATGCCGCCCCCGTCTACTTCACCGACCAAGCGGTCGCGGCCGAGCCCGAAGCGGCAGATGAGATCGCGGAGGCACAGGCGCAGGCTGGCGAGGCCCCCGCAACGCAGGTCCCCGTGGCTCCCGAGCCGACCCAGCCCGCACCCGAACCGCACGCCGCACCCGCGCAGGTAGGTGCGGCCACGGCGTCGCCGGAGGACCTGGCGTTCGCGGCGGCGGACGCGATTACGGTGCTGCTGGCGGAGTCGAACAAGATCAACCTCGACCAGGTGGGCGCGGCCGACACGGTGGAGTCGCTGACGAACGGCGTGTCCTCCAAGCGCAACCAGGTGCTCATGGACATGTCCGCCGAACTCGGCCTCACGGCCATCGACGGTGCGGCGGACGCGAGCGTGGCCGAGCTGTCGGCCACGGTCAACAAGCTCGCCCACAACTACAAGCCCTTCGGGCCCGTCCTGTCCGATGCGATCGGCGACAGGTTGCGCAAGCTGTTTGGCGCGGCCGGCGTCAAGCCCGACCGTGTGGGCGCCCGCGTCCGCGAGGCATGGGCGCTTGGCCACGGCTGGGGTGCGTGGACCACCGCGGTGCTACTGCTCGAGACCCGCGAGGGCAAGTCCGCCCGCGGCGGGGAGCTGGCCGGTCTGCCCGGTTCACCCGCCACAGCCGCCGAGGTCGACTCCCTCATCGACGCCGCCGTGGAACGCGTGGGCGCCCTGCGCGGGGTGAACGTGGTCAAGCCGAGCGCAGGCGGGGCGAGCGGCGGGGTCGTGGATTCCGCGGCACTCGACGCCTTCTCCTCCCACATCACCACCATCCTCGCCGACAACGCCCGCGACCTGCTGGCCCGCCTCGGCGACGCCGCCCCCGTTGCGGCTAACGAGGCCAGCGACGAGGCCGTGGTGGAGGCCGTGAGCGCCGAGCTCGGCGCGAACTGGGTATCCCAGGTGGCGCCCGCCTTCGACGCGAAGAAGGCCGTGCTCCTCAACGACCGTTGGGCGAGTGCCCGCGAGGACCTCGCCCGATTCGCGGCCGGCGCCGCCGAGCTTCCCGCCGAGGCCACTTTCGTGGGCACTGGTGCCGAGGTGGCCCGCCAGGCCGAGTACTACGCGGACATCGCCGCGTCCGACGCCGACCGCGTGCGTCTGCTCCAGGTGGCGACCACCGCGCGTGACGAGAGCGCCGGGGAGTTCTCCGGCAAGGTCGCGGTGGTCACGGGCATGACGCCGGAGTCTATCGGCGGCGGCGTCGTGGCACGCCTGCTCGCCGGCGGCGCGACCGTCATCGCCACCGCCTCCCGCGTGGACCAGGCGCGCCTACTCGCCGGGCGCAAGATCTACCGCGAGAACGCGCGCGGGGACGCGGCCCTGTGGCTCGTGCCCGCCAACCTCGCCTCCTACCGCGACATCGACGCGCTCGTGGACTGGATCGGAAACCCCGTGCGCGAGACCGTGGGTGGGGCGACCGTGGAGAAGAAGTCCGCGATGATCCCCGACCTCCTCTTCCCGTTCGCCGCGCCGCGCGTGTTCGGCATGATGAGCGACGCCGGGGGCGCGGCTGAGATCCAGACCCGCCTCATGCTGTGGGGCGTGGAGCGCTTGCTCACCGGGCTCGCCGCCATCGGCGCGGACACCGTGGTGGGCCACCGCCTCCACGCCGTGTTGCCCGGCTCGCCCAACCGCGGAACCTTCGGCGGCGACGGCGCCTACGGCGAGGTCAAGGCAGCCTTCGACGCCGTGGTGAACAAGTGGCACGTGGAGCCGTGGGCGCAGCGCGTGAGCCTGGCCCATGCCCGCATCGGGTGGGTGCGCGGCACCGGCCTCATGGGCGGCAACGACCCGCTGGTCGCGGCCGTGGAGGAGCGCGGCGTGCGCACGTGGTCCACCTCCGAGATCGCGGGCGAGCTGATCGCCCTTGCCACCGACGACGCGCGGGAGCGCGCGGCGAGCGCGCCGATCGACGCCGACCTCACCGGCGGTCTGTCGAACATCAACCTCGCCGAGCTCACCCGCCAGATCGAGGCCGCGCCCGCGGCCGCGACTAGCTCCGAGCGCCAGGGCGGCACCATTTCGGCACTGCCGCGCCCGCAGGTGGTGGGCCTGCCCGAGTACGCCGATGTGTGGGGCAGTGGCACCGCCCGCCCCGAGGACACGATCGTCATCGTGGGGGTTGGCGAGGTGGGCCCGTGGGGCTCGGCCCTCACCCGCCGCGCCGCCGAGCTCGGCATCAGGGCCGACGGCGACGTGGACCTCACCGCTGCGGGCGTGCTCGAACTGGCGTGGATGACCGGCCTGCTCACCTGGCACGAATCGCCGAAGGCCGGCTGGTACGATGCCGAAGACAACCTGGTGCCCGAGGAGGAGATCTTCGAGCGCTACCGGGACGAGGTGGTGGCCCGCTCCGGCATCCGCCGCCTCACCGACGACGGCCCGATTCAGGCCGGCGGCACGGTGGACATGGTGACCGTCTTCCTCGACAAGCCTGTCATCTTCACGGTGGCCACCGAGGCCGAGGCACGCGCCTACGAGGCGGCCGACCCGCAGTTCACGCAGGTCGCAGCCCCGCAACCGGGAGAGTCGGAGTGGTCGGTGACCCGCATCAAGGGCGCCACCGCACTCGTACCGCGCAAGACCACCCTGTCCCGCTTCGTGGCCGGCCAGCTGCCCACTGACTTCGACCCCAGCCGCTGGGGCATCCCGCAGTCGATGGTGGAATCGGTGGACAAGATGGCGGTGTGGAACCTGCTGACCACGGTCGACGCCTTCATCTCCGCCGGCTTCACCCCGGCCGAGCTGCTGGCCCACATTCACCCCACCGAGGTCGGCTCCACTCAGGGCACCGGTTTTGGCGGAATGAGCTCGATGCGCAAGCTGTTCGTGGAGCGCTTCCGCGGGGAGGATATCCCGCAGGACATCCTGCAAGAGACCCTGCCGAACGTGGTTGCCGCACACACCATGCAGACCTACGTGGGCGGCTACGGCGCCATGGTCCAGCCGGTGGCAGCGTGCGCCTCGGCCGCTGTCTCACTCGAGGATGGCGTGGACAAGATCGCAGCCGGCAAGGCGAAGTTCGTGGTCACCGGCGCGGTGGATGACCTGTCGGTGGAGTCCCTCGAGGGCTTCGGCTTCATGAACGCCACCGCGGACTCCGCCTCGCTCGAGGCCCAGGGGATCGCCGACCGCTTCTTCTCCCGCGCCGGCGACCTGCGCCGCGGCGGCTTCGTGGAAGCCATGGGCGGCGGCACCGTGCTCATCGCCCGCGGCGACCTCGCCCTCGAGATGGGCCTGCCCGTCTACGGCGTGGTCGGCTACGTCCAGACCTTCGCCGACGGAGCCCACACCTCCATCCCCGCGCCCGGGCTCGGCGCGCTCGCGGCCGGACTCGGCGGACGGGATTCCCGCCTGGCCCGCCAGCTCGAGGCACTCGGGGCGAGCGTGGACGACGTCGCAGTGCTGTCCAAGCACGACACCTCCACGAACGCCAACGATCCCAACGAGGCCGAGCTCCACGTTCGCCTCGCCCGGGCGCTCGGGCGCAGCGCGGGCAATCCGCTGCACGTCATCTCACAAAAGACACTGACTGGGCACTCGAAGGGTGGCGCGGCACTCTTCCAGATCGCGGGCCTGACCGAGGTGCTCGCCACCGGCGTGGTGCCGGGCAATCGTTCGCTAGACAACCTCGACCCGGTCTTTGCTGAGGACCCCTTCCTCGTGTGGCTCCGCGAGCCACTCGACCTCGGCAAGCGGGGCCAGATCAAGGCGGCGATGGCTACCTCGCTCGGATTTGGCCACGTGTCCTCTCTCCTGGCGATCCTTCACCCGGGCGCCTTCGAGGCTGCGATTCGGCGGGCGCACGGTTGCCAGGCCGCCGATGCGTGGCGCGCTCAGGCGGAGGCTCGCCTCAAGGCCGGCGCCCGCCACCTCGAGCAGGGCATGGTGGGCAATCGGGCCCTGTTCGAGCCGATCGCCTCGCGTCGCTTCGGCGCGGAGCGTCCCGGCTACGACCCGCACGAGGTAGAGGCAGCGATGCTCCTCGACCCGGCGGCCCGCCTTGGCGAGGATGGGCTCTATGCCTAGCGGGCTGGGGGTGGACCTGGTCCACATCCCCACGTTTGCCGAGCAGCTCGCCGCGCCGGGCACGCACATGGCCCAGGTCTTCTCCGGGGCCGAGATGCGCGGAGCCCGGCGGCGGGCGGCGGCTACCGGCGCCGACGTCGCCCACCACCTCGCCGCCCGCTGGGCCGGCAAGGAGGCCTTCATCAAGGCCTGGTCCTCGACGCTCGTCGGCCGTCCGCCCCTGATCGCGGAACAGGACGTCAACCTCACCGAGATCCAGGTCCTCTCCGACCCCTACCACCGCCCCTACATTGCCCTCACCAGCGCCATCAAGGAGGCCTTCGGGGATACCGACATCCTCCTGTCCCTGTCCCACGACGGCGACTACGCCATCGCCGTCTGCCAGATATCAACCAAAAATAAGGAATACTCATGACTCAGAACTCATCAACCGTCCCCGCCAGCTCCGCCCCCGCTGCCTCCGCCTGCGCGCGCACAACCAAGGCGGGAATTGCCCGCAACGCCCTGGCCATCGGCGCCGGAGTGGTCGTGCTCGCGATCGCCGCCCAGCTCGCCATCCCGTTCAAGCCCGTGCCGGTCACCATGCAGACTCTCGCAGTGGTGCTCGTGGGCTGGGCCCTCGGCGGCGGGCGCAGCCTCGCGGCCGTCAGCATCTACGGCGCGATGGGCGTGGCCGGCCTGCCGATCCTCTCCGCCGGAACGGCGGGCATCTCCCCGTCCACCGGCTACCTGCTCGGTTTCATCGTGTCGGCCGCCTTCGTGGGCTGGATGCAGTCGCGCCAGCCCCTGGCCGGTCTGCGCGCCCTGGCGGTCTTCGCCGTGGCGCTCGCCATGCCGTACATCCCAGGCCTCATCTGGCTCTCGGCCTTCACGGGCATGGGCGCGCCCTGGTCAGCCCAGGTGCTCGCCGCTGGCATGACACCGTTCATTCCCGGCGACATCCTGAAGCTCGTGGCTGCCGCCGCGGTGGCCACCGGCGCCACGGCCCTGCGCCGCTAAGAGCAGCGCGGGGGCCGTCCGAGCTTCGGCCGGATTGCGCCCCCGCGCCCGCTTTGTCCTATCCTGTTGCAATGACTGAGGACCTCATCCTGACCGTAAAGTGCCCCGACAAGCCGGGCATCACCTACGCCATCACCGGGTTGCTCGCCACCGTGGGCGGCAACATCATGGAATCCCAGCAGTTCAATGACCCCGAGTCGGGATACTTCTTCGTCCGCATCCGGGCGCGCGTGCCCGGCGGAAAGGCCACGATTGAGGCGGCGTTCGCCCAGCTCGCGGCCAACCACCAGATGACCTACCAGCTGTCGGAGGCTGACGCGCCCCTGCGCACCCTGGTCATGGTCACGAAGGACGCTCACTGCCTGTCCGACCTCCTGTCGAAAAACCGCGAAGGGCTCCTGCCCATCGACATCGTGGGCGTGGTGGGTAACCACACCACTCTCCAGCCGCTGGCCGACTTCTACAACAAGCGTTTCATCCACATCCCGATCAGCGCCGAGACGAAGGCGGAGGCCGAGGCCGAGCTACTCCAGCTCATCGAGGACGAGGGCGTGGAACTGGTGGTGCTCGCCCGCTACATGCAGATCCTGTCCTCGGAGCTGTGCGAGCGCCTGGCCGGCAACGTCATCAACATCCACCACTCCTTCCTTCCCTCCTTCAAGGGGGCCCGCCCCTACCAGCAGGCCTTCTCGCGCGGGGTCAAGCTCATCGGCGCCACCGCCCACTACGTCACCTCCGACCTGGACGAGGGCCCGATCATCGAGCAGGACGTGGTGCGCGTGGCTCACGACGACGACGAGCGCGAGCTTCGCGCCAAGGGCGCTGAGGTCGAGCGCCAGGTGCTTTCCCGGGCGGTCAAGTGGCACGCCGAGCATCGCATCCTCATGAACGGCAACCGCACCGTTATCTTCTCCTAAACGTCTGGTGGGCGACGCCGGCCGCGCACCATCGCCCGCCGCGCCGGGGACGCGGGCCCACGGCTCGGGCGTCGTTCGCGCTCTAAGACGGTAAGTCTCACAGCTCGTACCGCCCGGTCGGCAAGAAGAAGGGCTGGGGTAGACTGGGCGGGTCGCGACTGGCGTAGGTGGTCACCACCGGGGAGCGGCACAGAATTGACCGCGGGTCGTTCGCCTGGGCACGTGGTCGCATAGGGCCTACGGGCCAGATATGGGGAGATTCTGATGACCGACCTTTTCAACCAGTCGCTGCGCGACCTCGACCCGGACATCGCGAAGGTTCTTGATGATGAGCTGAACCGCCAGCGCGAACAGCTCGAGATGATCGCCTCCGAAAACTTCGTGCCCCGCGCCGTGCTCCAAGCGCAGGGCTCGGTGCTGACCAACAAGTACGCCGAGGGCTACCCTGGCAAGCGCTACTACGGTGGGTGCGAGTTCGTGGACGTGGCCGAATCGCTCGCGATCGAGCGAGCCAAGGCCGTGTTCGGCGCCGAGTACGCCAACGTCCAGCCGCACTCGGGCGCCCAGGCGAATGCCGCCATCTACCACGCCCTGCTCAAGCCAGGGGAGACGATCATGGGCCTCGAGCTCTCCCACGGCGGCCACCTCACCCACGGGATGAAGATCAACTTCTCGGGCAAGAACTACAACGTGGTCGCCTACGGCGTCTCGCCCGACACGTATCTCATCGACATGGACGACGTGCGGGCCAAGGCCCTCGAGCACAAGCCGAAGCTCATCATCGCCGGCTGGTCGGCCTACCCGCGCCACCTCGACTTCCAGGCCTTCCGCGACATCGCCGACGAGGTCGGCGCCTACCTGTGGGTGGACATGGCGCACTTCGCGGGCCTTGTGGCCGCCGGCCTGCACCCGAACCCGGTGCCCTATGCCGACGTCGTCACCACCACGATCCACAAGACCATCGGCGGGCCCCGCTCCGGCATGATTCTCTCCCGTGACGCGGAGACCTTCGGCCGTAAGCTCAACTCGGCCGTCTTCCCCGGCCAGCAGGGCGGCCCGCTCATGCATGTGGTGGCGGCCAAGGCGATCGCGCTGAAGATCGCGGCCACGGCCGAGTTCAAAGACCGTCAGCGCCGCACGCTCGAGGGCGCGAAGATCCTGGCCGAGCGCCTCGCCCAGCCCGACGTGGCCGAGAAGGGTATCGCGGTGGTCTCCGGTGGCACCGACGTCCACCTCGTGCTGGTGGACCTGCGCGACGCCGAGCTCAACGGCCAGGAGGGGGAGGACCTGCTCCACGAGGTCGGCATCACGGTCAACCGCAACACCGTGCCGTTCGACCCGCGCCCGGCCGCTGTCACCTCCGGCCTGCGCATCGGCACCCCGGCGCTTGCCACCCGCGGCTTTAGCGCGGATGAGTTCCGCGAGGTCGCTGACGTCATCGCCACCGCCCTGCGCGACGGCAAGGATGCGGACGTGGCGGCCCTACGCGCCCGCACTGCCAAGCTCGCCGCCGACTTCCCGCTGTACGAAGGGCTGGACCAGTTCGCATGATCCTCATGGACGGAAAGGCCACGGCGGCCTCGATCAAGGAAGAGGTCGCCGCGCGCACGGCCGCCCTGCGCGAGCGCGGAGTTGTGCTCGGGCTGGGCACGATCCTCGTAGGGGATGACCCGGGGTCGAAGATCTACGTGGACGCCAAGCACCGCGACTGCGCCGAAGTCGGCATCCAGTCGCTGCGCATCGAGCTACCACGGGAGGCCAACACCGAGGACGTGCTCGCCGCCGTCGAGCACTTCAACCAGGCCTCGGCCGTCACCGGCTTCATCGTCCAGCTCCCGCTGCCCCCGCAGTGCGACACGGAGCGGATCGTGGAGGCGATGGCGCCGGCGAAGGACGTGGACGGGCTGAGCCCGCTCAACGTCGGCCGGCTCGCCTCCACCTCGCGCGGCGAGCTGCCCACCCCGATCGCCTGCACTCCGCGCGGCATTGTGGAGCTCGGCCAGCGCCACGGCGTCGAGTGGGCCGGCGCGGTGGTGTGCGTGGTGGGTCAAGGCCAAACTGCCGGCCGCCCGCTCTCCCTCCTGCTCACCCACGAGAAGGTCGGCTCTACGGTCATCGCCTGCCACGTCGGCACCCGCGACCTCGCCCGGCACACCCGGGAGGCCGACGTCGTGGTGGCCGCCGCCGGCGTGGCCGGACTCATCACGCCCGACATGGTCAAGCCCGGATCCGCCGTGTTCGACGTGGGCGTCACCCGAAGGCTCGATCCTGCAACGGGCAAGAACAAGATCATCGGCGACGTCGACCCGGCGGTTCGAGAGGTGGCCGGCTACTTCTCGCCCAACCCGGGCGGGGTGGGGCCGATGACCCGCGCCACTCTCCTGCTCAACGTGGTCGAGGCCGGGGAGAATGCCGCGGCCGGGCGGGTCTAAACGGACGTAACCGGGGGCGCCGGCGTCGTTAGCCACGGGCGTAGCGGCACCGGCCGCCCCTGCGAATGTCGGAGCCAGCCCGTATGCTTGGAGCGAGGAGGTCGCATGCTTGTCGCCACAGTCAACGTCAATGGAATCCGTGCAGCCGCCCGCAAGGGCATGGGGGAGTGGATCGAGGCCGCGGACGCGGACGTCATCTTGCTCCAGGAGGTGCGCGCGCCCGAGGAGCTGGTCGCTGGCCTGATCGGCGATCGCTACCACGTGGTGGAGCAGGCCTCCGCCCTCAAGGGGCGCGCCGGCGTGGCGGTGGCGGTGAAGACCGAGTATGAGCTGGGCGCCGTGCGCCGCGGCCTGCAAGCGGGTTTGGAACCGGACGATGCGGGCGCGCTCGCGGAGCCGGCCGTGGATACTGGGCGCTGGATCGAGGTGGACGTGCCGGAGCTGGGCACCACCTTCGTCTCGGCCTACCTGCATTCGGGGGTGGCGGATAACGCGGAGAAGATGGCGGCCAAGTATTCTCACCTTGACAGGGTGACGTTGCGCTTGGCCGCGCTACGGGCCGAGCGCCCGGCCGACCTCCCGCACGTGCTCGTGGCGGGGGACTTCAACATCGTCCACACCCCGCTCGACATCAAGAACTGGAAGCCCAACCACAACAAGACCGCCGGCGTGCTCGATTCCGAGATCGCCTACCTCGACCGCTGGTTCGCCGACTATGTGGACACGCAGCGGGCGCTGGTGGGCGAGGCGCAGGGCCCATACACGTGGTGGTCCCAGCGCGGCAAGGCCTTCGATAACGACGCCGGGTGGCGCATCGACTACCAGATGACCACCCCGGACCTGGCGGCGCTCGCCGTCGATGCCCGGGTGGATCGGGCCAGCCAGTACGATATGCGCTGGTCGGATCACGCGCCGCTCGTCGTTGACTACCAGGACTAAGGAGAGACATGAGCGCGCAGATCCGAGAAAAGAAAAGCCCTCCGCCGGTGGCGGTGCGCAAGGCCATCCGGCTCGTTGAGTGGGTGATGAACCTGCGGATCGTACGGGCCTTCCAGCGCTACGGGGTGGCTCGCGGCGCCCAGCTCTCCGGAGGCATCGCCTACTCGGCGCTGTTCGCGCTGGCCGGAGCGCTCACCATCGGGCTGACCGTCTTCTCCTATACTCTGGGCGGCAATGATCAGCTGCGCGAAAACCTCTTCGCCACGATCGACACGGCTCTGCCCGGCATCCTCAAGACCGAGGCGAACGCGGGCGGCCTGCTCGATCCGAATGACCTGATCGTGGAGGATCCATTCAACCTGGCCTCCCTCGTTGCGCTGCTCGTGTTGTTATGGTCGTCGATCTCGCTCATGGGCGGGTTGCGCATGACGATCCAGTCGATGTTCGGCATCATCATGGTCCCCCGCAATGCCGTGGCCGCCAAGCTGCTCGACCTGTCGGGATTCCTGGTGCTCGGACTTGGGGTGCTGTCCACCACGCTGCTCGTCTCGGTCACCCAGCTCTTTGGGGAGAGGGTCTTCGACTTCCTCGGCATCTCGGGCGGCGCGGGCAACTCCCTCATCACGGCCGGCACCTACGCGGCGGCCTTCGTCATCGACGCCGCCGTGGTCATGTACCTCATCCGCGTCATGTCCGGGGTCAAGACCCCGCTGCGTGACCTGGCACTCGGCGGGGTGACGGCCGCGATCGGATCAGCCGTGCTGAGAACCGCAGGCACGGCCGTGGTGGGTTCGGCGTCGAACAACGCGCTGCTCGCCGGTTTCGCCGCGATCGCCACGCTGCTTCTGTGGATCAACTTCCTCGGTCGGCTCCTGCTCGTTGCGGCGTGCGTGGCGGCCAACCCGCCCGCCCCCGGCAAGCCCACGCCCTCCCAGGTGGAGCACCTGGAGGAGACCCCGAACTACGTCACGGAATCCGTACCCGACACGAAGAGCTGGGTGCATGACCCGCGCTCGGGCATCATCGCCCCCGACCCGCCCGAGCCCACCGCCGAGCAGACCCCGGAGTGGAAGGGCCTGCGCGAACGGCGCGCCCGGAAGCGGATCGAGGCCGCCGAACAGGGCATGCGCGAGGCCGAGGCCGCGCTCGCCAAGGCCCGCCAGGATTATAAGGATGGGGCGTGGGACGCCTTCTACGCCTCCACTCACTACACCACCAATTCGAAGAACGCCGCCGTCAAGAGGGGCGACGTCGTGATTGAGGATGAGCAATGATCCACGCCATCGTTCCCGCCGGCGGTGCCGGCACGCGCCTGTGGCCGCTCTCGCGGCGCAACTACCCGAAGTTCCTCACCGACCTCACGGGGGCCGGGCGCACGCTCATCCAGCAGACCTATGACCGGCTCGCGCCCGTGTCGGAGACCGTGACGGTGGTGACAGGCGTGGCGCACCGCGACGCGGTGGCCGCCCAGCTGCCCGAGTTGGGGGAGGACGCGATCATCGCCGAGCCCTCACCGCGCGATTCCATGGCCGCCATCGCGCTCGCCGCGGCCGTCATCGCCAAGCGTGCGGGGGACGTCGTGATCGGATCGTTCGCTGCCGATCACCTCATTGCCGACGTACCGGCGTTCCATGCGGCGCTCGCGGAGGCCGAGCGAGCCGCCGAGATGGGGTACCTCACCACCATCGGCATCACTCCCGACCACCCGGCCACCGGCTTTGGCTACATCTACGAGGGGGAGGTGCTTGCGGAAGAGGGGACGGCGCGCCACGTGCAGCGCTTCGTGGAAAAGCCCGACGCCGCCACGGCCGCCAAGTATCTCGCCACCGATCAGTACCGGTGGAACGCGGGGATGTTCGTGGTCAAGACCTCGGTGCTGCTCGGCGCGCTCGAGCGCTTCCAGCCGGGGTTGTACGCGGGGATCATGGCGATCGCGGCGGCCTACGACACGGCGGCGGGGCCGGACGTGCTCGCCGAACACTGGCCGGAGCTGAAGAAGATCGCCATCGACCACGCGATCGCCGAGCCGCTGGCCGAGATGGGCGGGGTCGCCGTCGTGCCGGTGGAGATGGGCTGGTCCGACGTCGGCGACTACGCCTCGCTGCGAGAGCTACTGGACGGGAGCGCGCACGTGGCCCCAGGCGGGAGAGCGCAGCCGGTGATCGCGATCGACTCCCCGGGCGCGCTCGTGTACACGCATTCGAAGCCAATTGCCGTACTCGGTTTAGAAAACGCGGTGATTGTCGAGTCGGAAAATGCGATTCTCGTCACTAATATTGCGTGTTCGCAAGAAGTGAAAGCTATCGTAGAGCAGATTTCTGCCGTGGGTATGGACGAAATTCGGTAAAATCCCGGGAACATACATTAGTGCACAGATAGCTAATAACTGTTAAACGGGATTATTGCGAAAAGATTACAGATTCGTCACTGTGCGACAACCGCGCACACGCGCGCTAAAGTTGATGTGATCACTGCACAGGGGTAGTGAAAGTAGCACACGAAGGTTACGAAGGAGTTATCCGTGAGGAATTTCAAGAAGTTTGCGGCCGTCTTGGCCTCAACTGCTCTTGCACTCAGCGCCTGCTCTGGCGGCGGGGACAACGGTTCGGAAGGGGGCAAGTCCAACTTTAAGGCCTGCCTCGTCTCGGACGCCGGCGGTTGGGATGACCGCTCGTTCAACGAATCCGCATACAACGGCCTCATGCAGAGCAAGGAGTCGCTCGGTATCCAGGTCAAGACGGCCGAGTCGTCCTCGGACGCGGATTTCGCGCCGAATGTCGAGGCCATGGTCGCTGACGGCTGCAACATGATCATCGGCGTTGGCTTCCTGCTCGAGCAGCCGCTCCAGGATGCCGCTGCGAACAACCCGGACATCGAGTTCGGCCTGGTCGACTCCTTCTTCACCGACGGCGACGCCACCGTCACGGTTGAGAACGGCCGCCCGCTCGTCTTCAACACCGCCGAGGCCGCCTACCTCGCCGGTTACCTGGCAGCTGGCATGACCAAGACCGGCACGGTCGCCACCTTCGGCGGCCTGCAGATCCCGTCGGTCACCATCTTCATGGACGGCTTCGCCGACGGCGTGGCCAAGTACAACGAGGACATGGGCACCTCCGTCAAGCTTCTCGGCTGGGACAAGGCTTCGCAGGCCGGTGCGTTCACCAACTCCTTCGATGACCAGACTCTCGGCAAGCAGCAGGCCCAGCAGTTCATCGACCAGGGCGCTGACGTCATCATGCCGGTTGCCGGCCCGGTCGGCCTCGGTGCCGCCGCTGCCGCCCAAGAGGCTGGCGACGTCATGTTCATCGGTGTTGACTCCGACTGGTTCAATACCGCTCCCGACTACGCCGACCTCATGCTGACCTCGGTCATGAAGGAGATCGCGGCCTCCGTCGAGGATACGATCAAGGCTGGCTCGGAGGGCACGTTCTCGTCCGATCCGTACGTGGGTACCCTCGAGAACGGTGGCGTGTCCATCGCTCCGTACCACAACTTCGAGGACAAGGTTCCGGCCGAGCTGAAGGATGCGATCATCAAGCTCGAGGAGCAGATCAAGTCTGGCGAGCTCAAGGTTGAGTCTGACGCCTCTCCGAAGAGCAACTAGTCCTGTCTAAGCAACCTGGGGAGGCCCGGCCCGTCCAGGGCCGGGCCTCCCCGTTTACTGTCACAGGAAGGCAGACACGTGAAACTCGAACTGAGAGGGATCACCAAGCGGTTTGGGACCCTCGTGGCGAACGACCACATTGACCTTGTGGTCGAACCAGGCCACATCCATGCGCTTCTCGGTGAGAATGGCGCAGGTAAATCAACGTTGATGAATGTTCTCTACGGCCTCTACGAGCCGAACGAGGGCGAAATTCTTCTGGATGATAAGCCCCAGAAGTTCAGCGGTCCCGGCGACGCGGTTGCCGCCGGCATCGGCATGGTCCACCAGCACTTCATGCTCATCCCCGTCTTCACGGTCGCCGAGTCGATCGCGTTGGGATACGAGCCCACGAAGGCCGCGGGCCTCATTGATATCGCCAAGGCGCGCAAGCTCGTCAAGGACGTCTCCGCCCGCTTCGGCTTTGACCTTGACCCGGATGCCAAGATTGAGGATCTCCCTGTTGGCGCGCAGCAGCGCGTGGAGATTGTTAAGGCGCTCTCGCGTGACGCCCGCGTCCTCATCCTCGATGAGCCCACTGCTGTGCTCACCCCGCAGGAGACGGACGAGCTGATGGCGATCATGCGCCAGCTCGCGGACGCCGGTACCTCGATCGTCTTTATTACCCATAAGCTTCGTGAGGTCCGCGCCGTTGCGGACGACATCACGGTCATCCGTCGTGGCAAGGTGGTGGGGGCGGCAGACCCGACCTCCACCGAGGCCGAGCTGGCCACCCTCATGGTGGGTCGCCCGGTCATGATGCAGGTGGAGAAGGAGCCGGCCAAACTGGCCGGCCCGGGCCTGGTGGTTGACAACCTCACCGCGTTCGACTCCGCCGGCACCAGGGTGCTCGACGGCGTGAGCTTCGAGGTGAACAAGGGTGAGGTCGTGGCCATCGCAGGTGTGCAGGGCAACGGCCAGACCGAGCTTGCGGAGACCATCGTCGGCCTGCAGGAGCCTGCGGGCGGCACGATTTTGCTCAACGGCACCGATATCACCGCACACGGCGTGCGTCAGACCATCGAAGACGGCATCGGCCAGATCCCCGAGGATCGCTCCAAGGACGGCGTGATTGCCAGCTTCTCGATCGCCGAGAATCTGGTGCTCGACCAGTACCGTGACAAGCCGTTCTCGGCTGGCGGCGTGCTTCGCCCCAAGGTCATTCACAAGAATTCGCTGGACAAGCAGGAGGAGTACGACATCCGCTTGACCTCGGTCTACGACCCAATCTCCACCCTGTCGGGCGGTAACCAGCAGAAGGTGGTCGTGGCCCGTGAGCTCTCGCGTGACCTTGAGCTGCTGATCGCGAACCAGCCCACCCGCGGCGTGGACGTCGGCTCGATCGAGTTCATCCACAAGCGCATCGTGGAGGTGCGCGACGCGGGCACCCCGGTGCTCCTCGTGTCCTCCGAACTGGATGAGGTGGTGGCGCTCGCTGACAGGATCGTCGTCATGTACCGCGGCCGCGTGATCGGCACCGTCCCCGCTGACACCTCGCGTGACGCGCTCGGCCTCATGATGGCCGGCGTGCCCCAGGAGGAGGCCCTGGCGATGTCGCAGACCCCGAAGGAGGAGCTCTAAATGGCTCAGAATACGACCTCCCCGCGCAAGGCGGGCGTGGGCACCTACATCAAGGGCTTGGTCTACAGGTGCGTGCGCTCCGGCTGGCTCGTGTCGGTGCTCGCGGTGCTCATCGCGTTCGTCATCGGTGGCATTCTTATTGCGCTCACCGGCTCGAACGTGCTTGAGGCCTACTATGCGATGTTCCGCGGCGCGATCTTCGACCCGCAGGGTTCGACCTTCGTTCGCCAGATCAAGCCGATTACCGACTCCTTCTTCTATGCCATCCCGCTCATCATCGGCGGCCTGGGCTTGGCTTTCGGCTTCCGCGCCGGCTTGTTCAACATTGGCGGTGCCGGCCAGCTGATCTTCGGCGCGCTCGGCGCGGCGTGGGTGGGCTTCAACATGTCCTTCCCGCCGGTCATCCACACCCTGCTCGCCCTGCTGGCGGGCATCGTGGCCGGCGCGCTGTACGCGGGAATCGCGGGCGTGCTCAAGGCGCGCACGGGCGCGAACGAGGTGATCGTGACGATCATGCTCAACTCGATCGCCACCCTCGCCCTTGGCTACATCCTTTTGCAGCCGGCCTGGCAGGTGCCCGGCTCGTCTTTCCCGAAAACGCCGACCGTGGCCGATTCGGCCGCGCTCAGCCCGTTGCTGCCCGCGCCGTTCAAGCTCCACGCGGGTATCATCATCGCCATCCTGGCCACGATCCTGTTTTGGTGGGTGCTCGAGCGCTCGACCTTCGGTTTCGAGGTCCGCGCGGTGGGCGCCAACCCGAACGCTGCCCGTACCGCGGGCATCTCGGTGGGCAAGGTGACCACGCTGACGATGGTCGTCTCCGGCTCTTTCCTCGGGCTCGCCGGCGCGAACGAGGCGCTCGGCACCATCGGGTACGTCTCGTCGAACGTGGCCGGTACGGTCGGCTTCGACGCGATCACGGTGGCACTCCTTGGCCGCAACAAGCCGCTCGGCACCTTTTTCGCGGGCCTGCTGTTCGGCGCCTTCAAGGCCGGCGGTTACATCATGCAGACCAGGGGCGTGCCGGTTGACATGATCCTCATCTTGCAGTCCATCATCGTTCTCCTCATCGCGGCCCCGGCGCTCGTGCGCTGGATCTTCCGCCTGCCGTCAACGAACACCGTCACGCTGCGCCAGTACATCACGCTGACCGAGCGCGGCATCGACGTGACCGAAGAGAACGCGAATGACCTGGTGGCGGCCGGCGTCGTCACTGAGAGCGTCAAGCCCGTGCGCGACGAGAGCCGGATCAGCGTGGCAGGGGACACCGCGGAAGCGACCGACGAGCTGAACAAGGGAGGCCAGCAATGAGCGTTGACGTTCGCAACGAGGCTCCGCAGGTGGCGGAGAATGAGGAAGTGAAGACTCGCCTGTCGTGGAAGCTTCCGATCACGTACGCGTTGGCGACCCTCCTGTTGGTCTTCTTCGCACTGAACGCCAAGGGTGAGACGATCCTGCGCCTGGGGCACCGTAGCCAGTCCTACACGATGGACGATGCCACGATTGACGCCCCGCTGTTCCTGTGGGTGTTTGCCATCATCGCACTCGCCGGCACCGTCTGGTCGATCCTGTCCACGCTCTCGCGTGGCAAGTACGGCAAGATGGGCCGCACCCTGGACCTGGTGACGATGCTCCTGGTGGGCACCGTGACCATCCTGTCCTTCCTCATCTTCGCGGGCGCCGGTTCGGCGGGCGCGGTCACGCTGACCTCCACCCTGGGTGCGACGGTGGCGATCTCCACCCCGCTCATCTTCGGCGCGATGTCCGGCGTGATCTGTGAGCGCGTGGGCGTGGTTAACATTAACATTGAGGGCCAGCTCCTGGCGGGTGCGTTTGCGGGCGTGATGGCGGCGTCGTTCTTCAAGAACGCATACATCGGCCTGCTCTTCGCCCCGGTGGCCGGCGCGCTGCTCGGCGCCCTGCTCGCGCTGTTCGCGGTGCGCTACGGCGTGGACCAGATCATCGTGGGCGTGGTGCTCAATGTGCTGGCGCTCGGTCTGACCGCGTTCTTCTACGACACGATCATGACCCAGGACCAGCAGCTGTTCAACACGAACCGCTACTCGCTGAGTGCGATCAAGATCCCGGGCCTGTCCGAGATCCCGGTGATCGGCCCGATGCTGTTCAACCAGACCATCATCGTCTACGTCATGTACGCCGCGGTGATCTTCCTGGCGATCTTCATCTTCCGTTCCCGCTGGGGCCTACGCCTGCGCGCCTGTGGCGAGCATCCGAGGGCCGCGGACACGGTGGGCATCAACGTCAACCGCACCCGCACGCGCAACACGATCCTCGGATCGGCGATGGCCGGCTTCGGTGGCGCCTCGTTCACCATCGGAACGGGCCTGGCGTTCACGGACAACATTTCCGCAGGTAATGGATACATCGCCCTCGCGGCCATGATCCTCGGTAAGTGGCACCCGGTGGGTGCCATGGGCGCGGCCGTCATGTTCGGCTTCGCCCGCGCGGTTGCCCAACTCGTGCCCTCGCTACACAGCGGTATCCCGTCCAACCTGCTCAACATGATCCCTTACATTGTGACCATCATTGCCGTGGCCGGCTTCGTGGGTAAGTCCAAGCCGCCGGCGGCCGAGAATATCCCCTACATGAAATCATGAATATTGACTGGAACGCCTTAAAAGAACTGGCGATTGAAGCAATGCATAGCGCCTACGCGCCGTACTCGGGTTACCCGGTGGGGGCGGCGGGCGTGACCACCGATGGCCGCTATGTCTCCGGTTGCAACGTGGAGAACGCCTCCTACGGCCTGGGCACGTGTGCGGAGAACGGCATGGTTTCCGCGCTCGTCCGCTCGGGCGGGGGTCAGCTCGCGGCGGTGTGGTGTGTGAAGGGCGACGGCGAAACCGCGGTTCCCTGCGGCCGTTGCCGTCAGCTGCTGTACGAATTCGGAGGGCCGGAGCTGCTGGTGTACATGCCCAAGACGGGACCCCAGCCGATGACGTACGTGCTCCCGGAGGCCTTCGGGCCGCGTGACCTCACCGCGTACGGCAGCGAAGATAGCGTTGACATGGCGAAGACGGTTTTTAAGGACTGATATGACGGAACAGTTTGATGTCGTTGACATCATCCGGGCCAAGCGCAACAAGAACAAGTTGACGCTTCCCGAAATCAATTGGACGATTGACGCCTACACCCGTGGCGTGGTGGGCGATGAGCAGATGGCCGCGCTCGCGATGGCGATCTTCCTCAACGGGATGGACCGGGAGGAGATCGCCCAGTGGACCCAGGCAATGATCAACTCGGGTGAGCGGATGGACTTCGCCTCGTTGGGCAAGCCCACCGCGGACAAGCACTCCACGGGCGGCGTGGGGGATAAGATCACCCTGCCGCTAGCCCCGCTCGTGGCTGTCTACGGCGTGGCCGTCCCACAGCTCTCAGGCCGCGGGCTGGGCCACACGGGCGGCACGCTCGACAAGCTCGAGGCCATCCCCGGCTGGCGCGCGGCGCTCAGCAACGACGAGGTCATGACCCAGCTCGCCGGCTGCGGCGCGGTGATCTGCGCGGCGGGCTCCGGCCTGGCGCCGGCGGACAAGAAGCTGTACGCGCTTCGTGACGTGACGGCTACCGTGGACTGCATCCCACTCATCGCCTCCTCGATCATGTCGAAGAAGATCGCCGAGGGCACCGACTCGCTCGTCCTCGACGTCAAGGTCGGCTCGGGCGCCTTCATGAAGGACCTGTCGATGGCCCAGGAGTTGGCCCGCACGATGGTCGACCTCGGTACCGACGCCGGCGTCACCACCACCGCCCTGCTCACCGACATGTCCACCCCGCTCGGCCTCAAGGTGGGCAACGCCCCCGAGATCGCCGAGTCGGTGGAGGTGCTCGCGGGCGGGGGACCGGCCGACGTCGTCGAGCTCACCCTGGCGCTCGCGCGCGAGATGCTCACCGCAGCCGGCCAGCCCGACGCGGACATCGAAGAGGCGCTCAAGGACGGGCGTGCCATGGACAAGTGGCGCGAGATGATCCGTGCCCAGGACGGTGATCCGGACGCCCCGCTCCCGGTGGCCAAGCACTCTCACGACGTGTTGGCCGATGAGGATGGTGTGCTCACCGAGCTCGACGCGCTCGCTGTGGGCGTGGCCTCGTGGCGCTTGGGTGCCGGCCGTGCCTTCAAGGAGGAGCCGGTCCAGCTGGCTGCGGGCATCGAGCTGTACAAGAAGCCGGGCGACACGGTGAAGAAGGGCGAGAAGCTCATGACCTTCCTCACCGACGAAGATGGCCGTATCCCGCGTGCGCTTGAGGCGCTCGAGGGCGGCGTCGTGATCGGCGGAGAGTACAGGCCGCGCGAGTCGGTCGTGCTGGATCGCATCGCCAAGTGAACCTGTCCACTATTCTCGCGCGGCTCGCCCGCCCGGTCGTGACCCCGATCCAGTTCTCCTGGCCCGATGATTTCGTGGCCGAGGACTGGTTCGCCGACGACGCGGCGGGCGAGCCATACGGGGGCCGCCGGCTGGCCCAGTCCACGGGTCAGACCTGTGGCGCCATGGTGGTGCTGGCCGCCGGTATGCTCTTCGACCCGCTCCTGCGCGAGCGTGTGGAGCGCGAGGGGCCGGAGCGTGCCGAAGCTGAGATCTACGCCCAGTTGCGCCACCGGGCGCTCGGCCCGCTCACCTGGCCGGCCGCCTTCGGCTCGCCGCCGTGGGCGGTGGCCAGGGAGATGACGGCGATCGCCCGGCAGGCGGGCTATGACGTCACCTACGTCAGCACGCCCGTGGATACGGACACCGAACGCGGGCGCGCGATCCTGCAATGGGCGTGGCACGCTGCCGGCGTCGGCCTGCCCGTGCCCCTCTTCACCGGGGGAGACCTCGCCGAGGGCGTGGCACGCGCCGTGCCCCGGCACGTCGTGCTGGCACTGCCGGCCGCCGATGACTCACCTGAACTATCCATCTACGACCCGGGGTCGGGATCCGTGTATCGCGTCCCCATCTTTTCCATGGCGCAGCGGTCAACGCCGCTGCCCGCCTTTGGGCACTGGACACGGCTTGTGTGGGCAGTGCTCCCGCAACCTATGAAGGAGTAAACATGACTGAAGTTTCAAAGATGATCGACCACACCCTGCTCAAGCCGGAGGCCACCATCGAGGACGTGGCCAAGCTGGTCGAGGAGGCCAAGGAGCTCGGCACCTTCTCGGTGTGCGTCTCCCCGTCGATGCTCCCGCTGCCGGCCAGCATCGAGCTGGGCGACGTCAAGCTGTGCGTTGTGGTCGGCTTCCCCTCGGGCGCCGTGGCCTCCGAGATCAAGGCCGCCGAGGCCGCCCGCGCGGTTGCCGCCGGTGCCGACGAGGTGGACATGGTCATCAACCTCGGCTACGCCAAGGAGCACGACTGGGACGCGCTCGGCTACGACATCGCCGTGGTCCGCGACGCGATCCCGTACGCCCTGCTCAAGGTCATCATCGAGTCCGCCGTGCTGACGGACGAGGAGATCGTCGAGGCCTGCAAGTGTGCGGCCGAGGCCGGCGCTGACTATGTCAAGACCTCCACTGGATTCCACCCGGCAGGTGGCGCCTCCGCCCACGCCGTCAAGCTCATGCGCGAGACCGTGGGTGAGGACCTCGGGGTCAAGGCCTCCGGCGGCATCCGCGACGCCGAGACCGCCAAGGCGATGATCGAGGCCGGCGCCAGCCGCCTCGGCCTGTCCTCCTCGCGCGCCGTCATCGAAGGATTCGCCAACTAGTATCTACGGAATCGGAGGCGTTGACGCGAGCCGCGTGACTGCCTCCCGCACGTGCGGTCCACGGAGACGCCGCCAGCTGGTGAAACGCGAAGGCCCCCGATTTTTCGGGGGCCTTCGCGTGTACGCAGGTGCTTAGAGTGTGAGCATCTGCGCCACATCTGCCTTGAAGCGCTCCATGCGCTCCTTGGCCGCCTCACGCGCCTGCGGGAGCGAGTCGGCGTCGGCCACGGGCACGATCACTTCGAGGTAGCACTTGACCTTTGGCTCGGTGCCTGATGGGCGTACAATCACGCGGTCGCCCTCGGAGGTGCGGATGCGCAACGCGTCCGTGGGCGGGAGGTCGGCGTTGCCCTCGGACAGGTCCTCGATGGAGGCCACGGGCAGGCCGAGCAGCTCGGTGGGCGGCTCGTTGCGCACCTTCGCCATCGTGGCCGGGATGATCGACAAGTCATCCACGCGCACCGTCACCGGGGCGGTGAGGTACAGGCCGTGGCGGATCGCCAGGGCATCGAGCACGTCCTGGATGGACTTGTCCTCGGCCTTCATCTTCGCCGCCGTGATGGCGAGCACGAGTGCGGTCGAGACGCCGTCCTTGTCCTTCACCAGCTCCGGGTAGGAGCAGAACCCGATGGCCTCCTCGTAGCCGAAGAGGATGTCCTTGGCACGCGCGATCCACTTAAAGCCCGTCAGGGTCGAGTGGTAGTCCAACCCGTGGTGTGCGGCGATCTGGGACAGCAGCTGGGAGGACACGATCGACGAGGCAAGCGAGCCCTTCGTACCGGCGGCTGCCGCGGCTGCGCCCACTTGCTCGCCCAGGACCGAGCCGATCTCGTCGCCTGACAGCTGACGCCAGCCAGACGGGGTGGGGATGGCGGCCGAGCAGCGGTCGGCGTCGGGATCGGAGGCGATGATGATGTCGGCGCCCACCTCCTGCGCCACCTTGATCGCCTCATCCAGCGCGCCGGCCTCCTCCGGGTTGGGGAAGGCGACGGTGGGGAAGTCCGGGTCGGGCTCGATCTGCGAGGGGACGTCGACGACATCGGTGAAGCCCGCTGCCTCGAGCAGCGGGTGGACCAGGCTCTTGCCCACGCCGTGCATGGCGGTGTAGACGATCTTCAGATCGCGCGGGCCGTCTGCCACCTGGGCGAGGGTGTCGGCCACGTAGTCGTCCACGATCGAGGCGGGGATGACATTCCAGCCCTCCGCCATCGGGACCTCGTTCGCCGCGGGGGCGGCCGCGATCTTAGCCGCGATCTCGCTATCGACCGGCGGGATGATCTGCACGCCGTTGCCGTCCGCGCTGGCCGCGCGCCCGCCGAGGTAGACCTTGTAGCCGTTGTCCTTGGGCGGGTTGTGCGAGGCGGTGACCATCACGCCGGCGTCGGCCCCGTACTTGCGCACGGCGTACGCTAGCAATGGGGTGGGCAGCTGGAAGGGCATGAGGTGGGCGGTGCCGCCTGCGGCAGTGACGATCGCGGCCGTGTCGCGCGCGAACTCATCCGAGTGGTAGCGGGCATCGTAGCCGATGACAACCACGAAGTCGTCGGCCACCGTCTCCTTCAGCCACGCGACCAGGCCGGCGGCGGCCCGGCGCACAACCGCCGCGTTCATTCGGTTCGGCCCGGCCTCCATGACGCCGCGCAGGCCGGCGGTGCCGAACTGGAGCGTGCCAGAAAAACGGTCTTCAAGATCGGCCGTGGCATCGGCGTCGCCGGCCTTAGCCGCCGCAAGAAGCGCCTCGAGCTCGGCTCGGTCGGAAGCCGAGGGGTCGGCGGCAATCCACGCCGCGACGTCGTCAAAAAGCTGTGAGGTCATCACATCTCCTTCGCAATTCGTTCAATGATGTCCGCGAGAAGCTGGGAAATGCGCGGGCCGGCAGCCCTGCCAGCCTCGAGCACTTCGGCGTGGTCAAGCTTGACGCTCGCCACACCGGCGGCCAGATTCGTCACGAGCGAGATGCCGAGGATCTCCATCCCCATCTCACGTGCTGCGATCGCCTCGAGTGCGGTGGACATGCCCACGAGGTCGCCGCCGAGCGTGGCCGCCATGCGGACCTCCGCCGGGGTTTCGTAGTGCGGGCCTGGGAACTGGACGTAGACGCCCTCTGCCAGGTCCGGATCGATGTCGTGAGCCATCCCGCGCAGGCGGGACGAGTACAGGTCCGTGAGGTCCACGAAGGTGGCGCCCTCAAGCGGGGAGGTAGCGGTCAGGTTGATGTGATCGGAGATGAGGACGGCGCTACCCGGGCCGGTCTCCTCACGGGTGGAGCCGCATCCATTGGTGAGGATGCAGACCTTCGCTCCGGCGGCCGCCGCAGTGCGCACGCCGTGAGCGACGGCGCGCACGCCCTTGCCCTCGTAGAAGTGGGTGCGGGCCCCGAGCACCAGGGCGTGCTTGCCATCATTGAGGCGGATCGAGGTGAGTTTGCCTCCGTGGCCGGCCACCGCCGACTTAGAAAAGCCGGGGATCTCCTCGGCCGGGATCTCAGCCACGACCTCACCGATGAGGTCGGCCGCCCCGCCCCAGCCAGAGCCGAGAGTCAGCGCGATGTCATGCTTATCGACGCCCGTCACGTCGGCGATCTTTGCCGCCGCTTCGCGGGCCAAATCCATGTAATCCATGGCCGATATTTTACAGGAGTAGCACGGCCTGTGACCTGTGCCCATGGCATTATATGTGTGTTGCGGTGGTGATGCGTGCCATAACGGGCGGGCGGCGTCGTCGTCGATCCGGGCGGGCATGCACCAGCTGTTCATCTGCGACCTGTACGCTTGCCATATGGCAAAAAAGAAGCGTTACCGTAAGGGCCCCGTGATGTTGCGGGGCAAGCACATTCCGAACACCACCACGGATGCCAGGCTCTTGCGCCCATTCCAGGACCCCTCCTTCATCCACTCCGAGCCCTGGCGGATCATGCGAATCCAGGCCGAGTTCGTAGAAGGCTTCGGCGCGCTGGCCGACCTCGGCCCGGCGATCTCCATCTTTGGTTCCGCCCGCACCCCGGAAGACGACAAGTATTACCAGCTCGCCGAACAGATCGCGCGCGAGCTCGTCTCCCACGGCTACGGCATCATCACCGGCGGCGGCCCCGGCATCATGGAGGCCGGCAACAAGGGCGCACACGAAGCCGGCGGGGTCTCCGTGGGCCTCGGCATCGAGCTGCCTTTCGAACAGGGGATGAACCAGTATGTCGACGTCGGCATCGACTTCCGCTACTTCTTCGTCCGTAAGATGATGTTCGTCAAGTATTCCTTGGGTTTCATCGTCATGCCCGGCGGGTACGGCACGATGGACGAACTGTTCGAGGCCCTCACCCTCGTCCAAACCAACAAGGTCTCCTGCTTCCCTGTGGTGCTCGTGGGCAGCGAGTACTGGACGGGGCTCGTGGACTGGATCGAGGGCCGTCTGCTAGCCGACGGCTACATCTCCGAGGGTCACGAGAAGCTCTTCCAGGTGGTCGACACGGCCGACGACGCCGTCTCGGCCGTCCTCGAGGGCGTCCACCGGCTCGCGGAGGAGAAGCGTTCGAACGGGAAGTAAGCCCGGCGCGCGCCACCGACCTGGGGCGGGGCCGCAAGTGAACACCTGACGCGGTCCACGTATTAACGTAGAATATGAGTATCGGGCGCAAACGTGCCCCGGAAGGAGTAACCATGGCAGCCATGAAACCGAGAACGGGAGACGGGCCGCTCGAGGCGGAGCGTGACCTCCACGGAACGACTTTGAGGATGCCTCTGGAAGGCGGAGGGCGCCTCGTGCTCGAACTGAGCGACGAGGAGGTCAAGTCCCTCCACGAGGTCCTGGGTAAGGTCCTTGAGCTTTAGCGCTTGACGCTCACTAACACACCGTCCCCGAGGGGAATGAGGCTGGAGACCAGGTCTTCAGCCTCAATCAATTCCCGGCCAAGGTTGCGCAGGGCCACCGTCGCCTCGTCGCGGCGGGCCGGATCCGCTACCCGATCGTCGTTCAGGGCGTGGGAGAGCACGAGCGTGCCGCCCGGGCGCAGCATCCGCAGGGCCTCAGACACGTCGCCCGCGGCTTCGAGCGGATCGCCGTCCACGAGCACCAGGTCATAGGAGCGTGAGGCGAGCCGGGGGAGCATGTCGGAACTGCGGCCGTTGATGAGCCGGAAGCGGCCGGGGCGAATGTGGGCCGCGGCCAGGTTCTCCCGCGCGTATCCCTGCGCTTCGGCGTCGGTATCAATGGAGGTCAGCACCGAGTCCGTGGAGGCGGCCAACAGGTAGAGCGCCGACACGCCCGTGCCCGTGCCGATCTCCGCAATGGTTTTCACGCCCATCGCGGCGAGGCAGGTGAGGAAATGTCCGGTGGCGGCCGAGAGCGCCTCCACCCCCAGATCCGCGGCGTGCTCACGCGCCACCCGCACCACGTCCGATTCCGCGACGATGTGCTCGGCGTACGTCCACGACTGGGCCTTATCCACTACCGCCCCTTTCTGTTGCTCTTTACCAGCATCTTAACGCGAACGTGGCCGGGGCGATGCCGGCCACGCACACTCTTCGCTGTCACTTACCTTAGTTGTCGATTGGCTTGACCCCGAGCGGGCGGCCGGCCAGCCCGCGGGCACGATGGGCGAGGGTCTTCGCCACCGCCCGGATCACCTCCTGCGCAGGCGACTGGCCCGGCTGGATCGCGAACGGGGTGCCGGCGTCGCCACCCTCGCGCAGGTCCTGCTCGAGCGGAACTTGCGCCAGCAGCGGCACGTTGTAGCCGAGATTGCGCGAGAGCTGGGCGGATACGGCGTCGCCGCCGCCCGCGCCGAAGATCTCCATGCGCGAGCCGTCCGGCATCGCCAGGTAGGACATGTTCTCGATGATGCCCACCACCCGCTGGTCGGTCTGCTTGGCCATGAGGCCCGCGCGCTCCGCCACGTCGGCCGCCGCCACTTGCGGGGTGGTGACCAGCACGATCTCGGACTTGGGGATGAGCGAGGACACCGACAGTGCGATGTCGCCGGTCCCCGGCGGCAGGTCGATGAGGAGGACGTCCAAGTCACCCCAGTACACGTCCGCGAAGAACTGCTCGAGCGCGCGGTGTAGCATCGGGCCGCGCCACACCACCGGGCCGTTCTCCGACATGAAGTTGCCGATTGAGATCGTCTTCACGTCGTGCACCACCGGTGGGATGATCATGTTGTCCACCACCTGCGGCGGGTGGGTCACACCCATCATTTGAGGGATCGAGAAGCCGTAGATATCGGCGTCGACCACGCCCACCTTCAGGCCCTCCTTCGCCATCGCCGAGGCGAGGTTGACGGTCATGGAGGACTTGCCCACGCCGCCCTTGCCGGAGGTGATCGCGTACACGCGCGTGAGGTTATCTGGCTGGGCGAAGGGGATGACCCGCTCGGGTTCGCCCCCGCGCAGGGTCTTCTTCAGCTCGGCGCGTTGCTCATCATTCATCACGCCCATGCTCACGGTCACGGATGCCACGCCTGGCATCGCGCCCACGACGTTCTGGGTGTCGGCTGTGATCGTGTCCCGCAGCGGGCACCCCGCCGTGGTCAGATCGATCCCGACGACCACGTTGCCGGCCTCGTCGATCTCCACGGAGCGCACCATCCCCAGATCGGTGATCGGGCGCCGAATCTCCGGGTCAATGACCTTGGCGAGCTCGGCCTTAATGTCTTCAATGCTCGGTAAACTCATGCGTTTATCCTATCCTTGACCTTCGCCAGTTTCGAGCTGGGCAAGCCTCGCTTCGAGCTCGACGATCTTCGCGTCTTTCTCCGCGACCTCCTCTTCTCGCTCGAGGAGCCGTTCGCGCAATTCGAACTGGTCACGCATCTCGGAGCGCACGAAATCGCGGGTGGCGAGGTCCTGCATCGACATCCGCAGCGAGGCGATCTCGCGCAGGAGGAACTCGGTGTCGGCGAGCGTGCGCATTGCGTGCTGGCGGTCCTGTTCGGCGCTCACCCGATCGCGATCATCCTGCCGGTTCTGGGCGAGCAGGATGAGCGGGGAGGCGTAGGAGGCCTGCAGGGACAGCATGAGGGTGAGCGCCGTGAAGCCGAGCGCTGCCGAATCGAAGCGCAGGTGATCGGGCGCGAAGCTGTTCCACACCAGCCACAGCCCCACGAACAGGGTGAGCCAGATGATGAACTTCGGGGTGCCCGTGAAGCGGGCGATCCGCTCGGCAATGACCCCGGTGGCCTCCGAATCGACGGAGGCGCGCCACCTGCGCCGCCGCTTACCGAGTGGCTGATCGAAACTCTCAGGCATCGCGGCCCTCCTCATCGGTGGGGTCTTCTAGCAGATCATCGACATGGCGTTCGTCGATATGGGTATCGATCTGCTCCTCGTCCGCATCGCGCCAATCCTCGGGCATGAGGTGGTCCAGCACGTCGTCGACCGAGACCGCGCCCACCAGCAACCCGTTGTCTACCACCGGCAAGATCGTGAGGTTGTAGGTGGCGAGCAGGCGGGTGATGGTGCCGATCCCGTCGTCGGGGGAGAGCGACTCCACCTGGTCAATGATCGAGCCGACCATCTCCGACGGCGGCTCGCGCAGCGCGCGCTGGAGGTGGACCACGCCCAGATACTGGCCCGTGGGGGTCTCTGTGGGCGGGCGCACGATGAAGCACATGCTGGCGATCGCCGGGGCCAGGTCCTCCCGGCGGGCCGCGGCGAGCAGCATAGAGATCGGGGCGTCGGGGGAGAGAATCATCGGCTCGGTGGTCATGAGGCCACCGGCCGTGCGCTCCCCGTAGGACATGAGGCGGCGCACGTCCTGGGCCTCGTCGGGCTCCATCTTCGACAGGAGGATCTCCGCCTGCGCGGGCGGGAGCTCGTTGATGAGGTCGGCTGCGTCGTCCGGCTCCATCTCCTCCAAGACGTTGGCCGCGCGCTCCACCTCAAGCGCACTCATGACCGTCACCCGGTCCGCGTCCGACATCTCCTCCAGCACGTCCGCCAGCAGGTCATCGTGCATGTGGCGCGAGACCGCGATGATGCGATCATCCGGGAGGTCGGACAGGAGGTCGGCAATATCGGGGGCCTTCAGCTCGTTGATCTGGGCCAGTAGCGCCGTGGCGGCCTGGTTGGCCACGCGCGTGCGCAGGCCCGTGACCGACGTGACGGGCACGATCTTCGTGTTTCCGGCCTCCGGCCCGCCGCGCGCCATCCGCACGTACAACGAGGTGAGCCGCCATTCGCGGTTCCCCTCCTGCTCGATTGCCACGTCCTCCACGACGGCCCGCCCTGAGCCGTCGTTGAACTGGACCTCGCGGTCCAGAATCTCGCCGAGCACCATGGTCTCCGACGGGCGCTTCTCAAAGCGCCGGATGTTGAGCAGGCCGGTGGTGATGACCTGGCCATTGGCGATCGCCGTCACGCGCGTGAGCGGCATGAAGACGCGCCGCTTGCCGGTTACGTCCACCACCAGCCCCACCGCAGACGGCTGGCCGCGCAGGCGGAAAACCACGACCACGTCGTGTACCTTGCCCACCCGGTCACCGATCGGGTCGTAGACGGGTGTGCCTGCTAAGCGTCCAATAAAAACTCGTGTTCTGCTTCCTGACATCTGTGTCCTTTCCCGACGGTGCGGGCTGCTTACTGCTGGAGGTGGGCCATCCACGCCTCCACCGCGTCGGCCGTGCGCGGGATGTCCTCCGAGAGGCGGATCGCCCCGTCCTCCGTGACCAGGATGTCGTCCTCAATCCGCACACCGATCCCGCGGAATCGTTCGGGGACCTTGAGGTCATCCTCACGGAAGTACAGGCCCGGTTCGATCGTGAAGATCATCCCCGGCTCCAGGTAAGAATCCTGGTAGAGCTCGCGCTTGGCCTGCGCGCAGTCATGCACGTCGAGCCCCAGGTGGTGGGACGTGCCGTGCGGCATCCACCGGCGGTGATACTGGGCCTCGGGGGAGAGGGACTCCTCCGCCGACACCGGCAACATCCCCCACCGCTCCAGGTGCTTGGCGATAACCTCCATGGCGGCCGCGTGGATGTCCTTGAACTGCACCTTGTCTTGGGCCACCTCAAGCGCGCGCTCGCAGGCCTCCAGCACGGCGTCGTACACCTCACGCTGGGCCTCAGTGAACTTTCCGTCGATGGGCAGGGTGCGCGTGATGTCGGCCGTGTAGAGCGAATCGACCTCCGCGCCGGCGTCGATAAGGATGAGCTCCCCGTCGCGCAAGCGCCCGTCATTCGTGATCCAGTGCAGTGTGTTGGCGTGATTACCGGCCGCGGCGATCGTGTCGTATCCCAGGCCGTTGCCCTCCTCGCGGGCCTTGGCTTGGAAGGCGCCCTCGATCACGCGCTCGCCGCGCCAGTGATCGATCGCGCGCGGCATTGCGCGGATCATCTCCTCAAAGCCGGATTTGGTGACATCGATGGCCTTGCGGATCTCCGCCACCTCGTAGGCGTCCTTCGTCAGGCGGATCTCCGAGGCGGCCTCGGCCAGGCGCGCGTCCGCCTGCTCCGCGCCCTCGGTCAACCCGTTTTGCTGGCGCAACTCGGCCACGAGGGCCTCCACCGCCGGATCGGACTGCGGGACCACGCGGATCTGTACCGCGCCCAGGTCCTTCGAGATCGCGTCCTTCATCTCATCAATATGGGCCACCTTCAACCCCGTGGCCGTGGACATCTCCTGCGCGCTCAGCCGCGGCCCCACCCAGAACTCGCCATGGCGGGAATCGGCGTAGAACTCCTCCGAGGAGCGCGGGGCGCGCGGGTGGAAGTAGAGGACCGCCTCATGGCCGCCCTCCACCGGGTTGAGCACGAGCACCGCACCCGGCTCGTCCTCCCCGCCCAGGCCGGTGAGGTGAGAAAACGCCGAGTGGGCGCGGAAGCGGTAGTCCGTGTCATTCGAGCGGACCTTCAGATCGCCCGCCGGGAACACGAGTCGCTCGCCCGGAAATAGCTCCGAGAGCCGCTTGTGGCGCGACGGGGTGTAATCAGCGACCTCCATGCGGGCCGGACCGGCGGGCCGCGCGCCCCAATCCTGGCCGATGAACTCGCGAAACGCCTGGCTCTGGGGGCGCTGCGTGCGGTTGTGTGCCTTTTCTTCGTTGGTCTGTTCACTCATATTTCTAGTATCCCACGTGCATCGGACAAACTTGAACCGAGGTTGCTCTAAGCGTGAAGGAAATTTAGCGTGGAGCCATGATCGACTTGCACACCCATTCCGCGCGCTCAGACGGCACGCAGAGCCCCACCGAGCTCATGAATTCCGCCCGCGACGCCGGCCTGACCTGCGTGGGCCTCACCGACCACGACACGATCTCTGGCTGGGACGAAGCCGGCCGTGCCGTTGCGAGAACCGGCGTCAGCCTGGTGCGTGGCATGGAGGTCACCTCCCAGTTTCACGACGACGGCGGGCGGGTCAGCGTCCACATGCTCGCCTACCTCTTTGACCCCTCGGCCCCTAAGCTCTCAGCACACCGCCAGCAGCTGCAGGAAAGACGGGCGGATCGGGCCCGGCAGATTGTCGACCGCCTCGCCCAGGACTTCAACCTGACGTGGGACGCGGTGGCGGACGTGGCCGGCGAGGGCGCCGTTGTCGGAAGACCCCACATTGCCGACGCACTCATCGCAGCCGGGGTGGTGGCGAACCGCGAGGAGGCGTTCGCGCAGCTCCTGCACCCGCGCGGGAAGTATTACGTGCCGAACTACTCGCCGGACGTCTTCGACGTCATTTCGTGGATCAACGCCGCCGACGGCCGGGCCGTCTTCGCCCACCCGATGGCCGCCACGCGCGGCAAGACCGTGCCGCTCGAGGCCCTGGACGAGATGGCGGAGGCCGGACTTTTCGGCGTCGAGGTCGATCACCGGGATAACCCCCTCGAGCGGCGGGAGGAGCTGCGCCAGCGAGCGCGATCACTCGAGCTTTTCCAGTTTGGCTCCAGCGATTACCATGGAGCAGGAAAACCGAACCGCTTGGGTGAGCACACCACGGATTCGGACACGCTCGCCGCCCTGGAAGAGGGCGCTTTCCTGGAGGTTATACGCCCGTGAATTTTGATGGGGCGCTGTTCGCGTCCGCCTTCGCCACGCTGCTGGTGATTATTGACCCGCCTGGCAACGTACCCGTGTTCATGGCGCTCACGCGCACCCTGAACAAGGCGGGGCGGAAGAAAGTGGCATTCCAGGCGAACTTCATCGCCCTCGCCCTGTTGCTCCTGTTCGGCTTCTTCGGCTTCTTCCTCTTCGGCTACATGGGCATCTCGCCCGAGGCCCTGCAGATCTCGGGCGGCCTGCTCCTCCTTCTCGTGGCGCTCCAGCTGCTGACGGGCAAGGAGGAGGACCCGGGCTCGGCCGGCGGCACGATCGCGGTGGCCATGGTGCCGCTCGGCACCCCGCTACTGGCGGGCCCGGGTTCGATCGTGGCGTTCATGCTGCTCATGCGCGATTCGGCCGGCGATCCGTGGGCTCAAGCCACCGTGATTGGAGCGGCCGTGACGGTGCTACTGATTTCTTGGATCTCGATGCACTTCGCCGGGGCGATTATGCGCCTGCTCGGCGAGGCCGGCGTCATGCTACTCACCAGGCTCTCGGGCATGCTGCTGGCCGCGATCGCCACCCAGCTCATCATCGCTGGCGTGCTCGGCGTCATTCGGCCACTGACCAGCTAACGCGCGTAAAAGGAAGGTGTCCCTGCAAGAAAGCGGGGACACCTTCCTTTTACGCGCCTTATGCGCGAAGCTTGTGCTTAGGCCTCGGGCGCCTTACGCACCCGACGCCGGCGCGGCTTATCGGTACGCGGCTTATCCGTGCGAGGCTGCTCGGAGGACTCGGACGCCCCGGAGGAGACACGGGTGCGGGTGCGCTTGCGGCCCGAGCGGCCGGCCTCACCCTTACCACGGCCCCCGCGGCCCTTATTACCGCGGCCGCCACGCCCGCGACCGCGCGGGCCCCGGCCGGTCTCGCCCAGGTCCTCGATCTCCTCGGCGTCCAGGCCGGCGCGCGTGCGCTGGGAGCGCGGCAGGCGGCCGGTGACCTCGGGGTCGATGTCGAGGTCGGTGTAGAGGTGGTCGGACGTGTGGTACGTCTCCACAGGCTCGGGGTAGCCGAGGTTCAAGATCTTGTTGATGACCGACCAGCGCGGGGTGTCCTCCCAATCCACGAAGGTCACGGCCGTACCGGCCTGCCCGGCGCGGCCCGTGCGGCCAATCCGGTGCAGGTAGGTCTTCTCGTCCTCCGGGCACTGGTAGTTAATGACGTGGGTGACGTCGTCGACGTCGATACCGCGCGCCGCGACATCGGTGGCAACCAGCACGTCGATCTTGCCGTTGCGGAAGGCGCGCATCGCCTGCTCGCGGGCGCCCTGGCCGAGGTCGCCGTGGAGGGCGCCGGTGGCAAAGCCGCGCGACTCGAGCTCGTCGGCAAGGCGCGCGGCGGCGCGCTTGGTCCGCGTGAAGATGATGGTCAGGCCACGCCCGCGGGCCTGAAGGATGCGGGCCAGAACCTCGCTCTTGTTCAGCGCGTGGCAGCGGTAGACGACCTGCTTGACCTGCTTGACGGTGGCCGAGTCGTCGTCGGGATTCTGCGCCCGAATATGGGTGGGCTTGGACATGTAGCGGCGGGCCATCGTGATGACCGGGCCGGGCATGGTAGCCGAGAACAGCATCGTGTGGCGGTTCGGCGGGGTGGAGGAAAGGATCGCCTCGACGTCCTCGAGGAAGCCCAGGTCGAGCATCTCGTCGGCTTCGTCGAGCACCACGGTATGAGCGTGGGAAAGATCGAGCGTGCGGTGCTTGCCCAGGTCGATGATGCGCCCGGGGGTGCCCACCACGATCTCCGCGCCGCGGGCGAGTTCCTTGACCTGCGGCTCGTAGGCCTTGCCGCCGTAGACCTCAACCACGCGCACGGAGCGCTTCGCGGCGATGTCGCGAAGGTCGCCCGCCACCTGCTTGGCCAGCTCGCGCGTAGGGACGACGACGAGGCCCTGCGGCTTGCCGGGCGCGCGCAGTTTCTCCCAGCCTTCCTCGTCCGGGCCGATGACCTTCTCCACCATCGGGATGCCGAAGCCGAGGGTCTTGCCCGTGCCTGTCTTGGCCTGGCCGATGATGTCCGAGCCCTTGAGCGCCACCGGGAGGGTCAGCGCCTGAATGGGGAAGGGGTGCGTAATGCCCTTCTCGGCCAGGGCCTCGACGATGTCATCCGAGACGCCGAAGTCGGCAAAGCTCTTCGTCTCTAGCTCGAGCTCAGAGCCGGAGGCCTGGATGTCAGCTTTTGGTTCGTTCGCCGGGCGCACGGATGCCCCGGAGGTATTCACAATTCCAGAATGCACAGTATTCACTTTCGACATGGGGGCGCCGTGTGCGCCCGGGCAGCCGATCGTGAAAATTCTTTTGAACAAACGTGACGACCGGTCAACCAAGATTGATTCTACCGCGTGGGGCGCGCCCGCCCGGTGAGGGGTGGCGCGCTACACATTAAAAGCCGAAGCCGACGCGGCGGGCTTCCGCCTCCTTGCACTGCACGTAACCGAGGGCGTCGGTGGGAACGACGACGACGTTGCCCTCCTTATCCGTAAACGAGAGGACGGCCCCGGCGGCGAGCGCCTGCTCCACGCGCTCGGAGACCTCGTGTGCGGTCAGGTCGACGTCGAGGCTCAGTTCGCGGGCGACGTTGCGGATGCCAATGCTGATTTCCATGATTCCTCCAAGGCTTGATCTGGCAGTATCGTACCCTGCCGGGTGGGCGGGAAGATTTCGTGCGGCGCAATTCGGCTGTGGCCGAAAAAATTGTCGGAGGTGGTCGTTAAGCTCGTGAGCATGAACAAGACATGGGATGAGAACCAGGCCGCGGTGCTGGAATTGCGGGCGCCGTGCACGGCGTCGGTGATCGGTGCGCCCGGCACGGGGAAGAGCGCGCTCGTGGTGGAGCTGGCGGCGCGGATCATGCGGGAGGATCCGGGGGCGCGCGTGGCGCTGCTTTCACCAGATCGGCGGGCGGCCTCCGATCTGCGCAACAGGATCTCGGTGGAGCTGGGCTACCTGCCGGGGACGCTGCAGGTGCAGTCGCTCACGGCGTTCGCGTTCGGGATCGTCTCCACGTACGCCCAGTTCATGGGGCGGCGCGAACCCGAACTGATCTCGGGCCCGGCGCAGGATTCGCTCATTAAGGAGCGCTTCGAGCTTGCCCTTGAGCTGGGGGAGGCCGGGATAGACGAGGAGGTGGCGCAGCTGCCGGCCTACCGCGCTGAGTTCCGTGATCTGCTCACGCGCGCCGCGGAGCTGGAGCTGTCACCTGCCGATCTGGTGGACCTCGCCCGGCGTTATGATGAGCCGATTTGGGAGGCCGGTGCCACGGTGATCAAGGATTATGACCTGGCACTCGCCACCCAGTCCGCGCTGGGGCACGCCAACCCTGACCTGGTGGACCACGCGCGGGTCATCACCCAGGCCGCCGCGATGCTGCGCGGCTGGGAGGCGGCAACCCCCAGAGGGCAAGGCGGCCTCGACATCGCCAAGCCGCGCTGGGACTGGGCGATTGTGGATGACGTGCAGAACGCCACCCTCGCCCTGCGGACGCTCCTCCTTGCTCTGCAGGAGGACGGTACGTCGGTGGTGACGTTCGGCGATCCGGACGTGGCCGTCCAGGGTTTCCGCGGGGGCATTGCCCACCTCCCGGCGCTGCTGTGCAAGCCGGCGGCGGGCGGGGGAATCGGCGCGTCGCAGATGGTCCTCGGCACCGGCTATCGGTGCGATGGTCAGGTTCGCGTTCTCCTGGATAAGGTGATCAGCGGCATCCACACGGCGGGAGTGAGTGGCCATCGCCGGCACGCCAATGCGGCGGAGGATGGGTCCACCGTCCGGGCCCTCACCTTCCCTCACGGCGATGAGGAGCTTGCCTTCGTGGCCACGGAGCTTCGCCGGCGCCACCTTGAGGAGCAGGTGCCGTACGCGAATATGGCGGTGATCAGCAGGTCGACGTCGTCGCACGGCAGCATCCGCCGCACGCTCCTCTACTACGGTGTGCCGGTTCAGACCATCGTCAATGATCAGCCGCTGCGGGAACAGCGGGCAGTGGCATCGATCATCGAGCTACTGGAGATTGCGCTCTCTGATGGCCCGGTGGAGGGCGAACGGATCGAGGCGATGCTCACCGGCCTGCTCTTCGGCATCGATCCGCTGCGCCTGCGAGCCCTCATGAGGGAGATGCGCGGCTGGGAGCTGGCGGCCAAAGGGCGGCGCACGAAAGCCGAGCTTTGGCAGGACATCGTGGCGGGCGGAGAGGTGTCAGCCAAGATCCCGGAGTTCGCACGCGTTACGGAGGTACTGTCCTCCATCCGGCAGGCCGCAGCCGCCGGTGGCCTTGGAGAAGAGGTGCTCTGGGCGGCGTGGGACGGGGTCGGTGTCGCCGAATCCTGGCGCGAGCAGGCGAGGGCGGGAGGCCCAGCGGGCGACATCGCTGATCAGGATCTTGACTCGGTCATCTCCCTGTTCCGCATCGCCCAGCGCCAGGCGGATCGGGACGTCACAAACGCCACTATCCACGCGCTCCTTGAGCTGCTCGAGAACCAGGACCTGCCCGAAGACTCGATCGCGCGCATGGGCGGGGGTGCTGACGAGGTCGCGCTCGTGTCGCCGTCGGCCACGGTGGGACGCGAATGGGATGTCGTGGCGATCGTGGGCGTCAATGACGGCGCGTGGCCCAACACGCGCCTGCGCAACCCGCTGACAAAGGTGCCCAAGCTGGTCAACATCGTGGTCGGCTCCGCGATGGCAGGGCAGGACATCGAGCCGAGCCAGCTGGTCAGCGAGGTGATTGATGATGAGCTGCGCATGCTCGCCCAGGCGGTCAGTCGCGCGCGGCGCGAGGTGCTGATCACCGCCCAGGAAAACGACGAGGCGCGGCCATCCCGGTTCTTGACCTGGCTGTTTCCGGAGCTTGAGCGCGGGAAGGCAAGCCCGGCAACGCTCGATGAGGCGGGCCTCGTGGGCAAGTTGCGCCAGGCCTTGCGGAGCGGGGATGGGCATCTTGAACGGGAAGCCGCCGTTCTACTCGAGGAGCTCGCGGCGGCGGGCGTGCGCGGTGCCGACCGGTCGACATGGGTCGATGAGCTGGCACTCTCCACTGAGGAGCCGGTGATCGCGGGGGATTCGGCGCTGTCGCCGTCACGCGTGGAGGGCCTATTGAAATGCCCGCTGTCGGCCTTCCTCGATCGTTCGAATGCCACGTCGGAGGAGTCGGGAATCTCTGCCGAGATCGGGACTCTCATTCATGGGCTCGCCGAGGATTTCCCAGCCGGGCCGCGCGAGGCGATCGAACAGGCGTGTGCGGAGAGGATCTCCGCGATCGAGTTTCCGGACGGGCTCGAGGGGGTTCTGCTCCGCGACCGCGTGAACGCCATGGCGCGTAACCTTGGCGATTATCTCGAAAACAGCGCACCGTACGTCCTCCTGGAGCAGGAGGCGTGCGCCAGCCTCGACGGAAAAGACCACACGATCAATGTCAGCGCGCGCATCGATCGACTCGAGGCTGTCGGCTTTGGGGTGGGGGTGGTTGATTTCAAGACTGGCAAGCAGCCGATCACTGTGAAAGAGACCGGCAGCAACCCGCAGTTGCTGCTCTACCAGTGGCTCCTGAACGCCCACGGCATCAAGGGCTACGCCACGTCTGAGGGGGCGCGGCTCGTCTATGTAGGGACAGGCGAGGGCAAAGTAGTGGTACGCGAGCAGGGTCCGCTTGAGGCCGAGGACCTTGACCAGGTAGCCGAGATGATTCGGCAAGCGGACCTCGCCCAACGCGGCCCCGACTATGCCGCTCTACCCGGCTCACATTGCCGGAACTGCCGTTACGTTTCCTCGTGTCCGGCCATGGGGCCAGGAAGGATTTTCTCATGATCCCTTACGAAGACTTCGCCAAGACGCTCGCGTTTGCCCCCACCGCCGAGCAGGAGGCCGTGATCCGGAGCGAGGACCGCGCCATCGCCGTCATCGCGGGGGCCGGATCGGGCAAGACAGCCACGATGTCGCAGCGGATCGCCTGGCACGTGGTCAACGGGAACGTGCGCCCGGACGAGGTGCTGGGGCTCACCTTTACCACGAAGGCGGCAGGTGAGCTCGCCGAACGAGTCGAGAGCCAGTTGCGCGAGGCGGCGGCGAAGGGGCTCCTGCCCGGCCTCGTTGAACCTCAGGAAGAATCTGGTGAGGACGATCGGTCGGACGCGATTCATCGCGCCCTGGCGCGGCCGACCATCGCCACATATAACTCCTTCGCCTCTGAGATCGCCTCGGCGTATTCCATGCTCATCGGGGAGGACCCGCGCGCCCGGCTCATCACGGACGCGGAGCGCTTCCAGATCATGGGACGTATCGTCAACGGCATCGACATAGTCGACCCACGATACGCGGTCCTTCGGGCATCGGCGGTCTCGACCATCATTAGTCGCGCTCTGCACCTCGTCGATGAGATGGTGGGCAACGAAGTCGATGCAGGCGAGTTCCGCGCCTACCTCGAGCGCGAGCTGAGCGCTGTCTACCAGCTCCACGGCGTCACCGGCAAGCGCGGGACGGGCACGGAGGCCTCGCGCGCCGAACAGAGCAAGCTCACGGGGATGATCGCCGGGATGAACTATCGCGTGGCTCTCAGCTACCTCGTCGAGGAGTACGTGGCGTATAAGAGGGACAACTCCCTCATCGAGTTTGCCGATCAAATCGTTCGCGCCCGCAAGATCCTGTCCTCCGTCCCCGAGGTCCGCCAGGAGCTCAGCAAGCGCTACAAGCTCGTCTTGCTTGACGAATATCAGGACACGTCTGCGAGCCAGGCGGAGTTCATCGAGGCGGCGTTCACGGACTCGTGGTCGGTGTGTGCTGTGGGAGACCCGAATCAGGCCATCTACTCCTGGCGCGGCGCGTCCTCGGCAGCGCTGTCCGACTTCATGGACAGGTTCGGTGTGGCACGGAACCTCACCCTGTCCACGGCCTTCCGCAACGGGCGCAGGATCCTCGACGTGGCCAACGCCCTGACCGAGGGCAAGCTCAGCTACGCGAAGCTCACTGTCAAAACACTCCAGCCGCATGCAAAATCGCAAGATGGCCGGGTGGTCCACGTGCATCGCGCCTTCCGCTATGACTCTTACAGGGATATGGCCGACTACTTCAAGGAGGCCTTCGACCAGGCTCAAGCCGAGGCGGCAAGGGCGATCGGGGAAGGCCGAGATCCTGGACGGGCTCCCACCGCGGCGATCCTGTGCCGGGCCCGGTCCTACATGGATCACGCGATCGCGGCGCTGGAAGAAGCCGGCGTGCCCTATGAGATGGTGGGCGGCCAGATGCTGATCGAAAGGCAGGAGATCCGCCTCGTGCGGTGCGTTCTGGGCCTGAGCGTGAACCCGGCGCGCAACGATCTCCTCGTCCCACTTCTGACCTACTTCGCGATCGGTGCGAGGGACATCGCGGCGCTTTCGGCGCTCGCGGGCCGCCTTGCCCGAACCACTCGCCAAGAGTTGAGCGAGCAGGTGGGTGACGGGCTTGACGTCCCGACCAACCTGGTGGAGGCTTTGGCGGCGTTACCGGATGGCCCAGTGGCCGGAATGAGCGAGGAGGGCTACCGCCGCCTCGTTCACCTTGCTCGCCTGCTCGAGCGGGCGCGGAACAGCAGGCACTTGGCCATCCCGGAGGCGATTTCCGCCGCAATCGACCTGCTCGATCTGCGCGCCCATGCCAAGGCCCGCAGGACGGGCGGTGCCCCGGTGACCGCCGCACTCGCCAGCTTCATTGGCTTGGGTGCGGATTACGCGAAGAGCATTCCCGGTTCGCGTCTGGAGAGCTTCGTCGAGTGGGTGGACATGGTCGAGGCCCACGAGCGCTTGGGCGAGGACGAATCGGGTGGGGACGTCCCCGTTTTCGGCGAATGGGAGATCGAGCCAGAGTCGGGCGTCGTCCAACTGCTCACCGTCCACGCCGCAAAGGGGCTCGAGTGGGACCTCGTTGGCATTCCGGACATGAAGGTGGATGGCTTCGACGAAAAGACGAGCGAAAAGCTCTGGCAAGAATCGCGCGACGGGTTGCCCTACGCCCTGCGCCAGGATCGCGAACACCTGCCCGATCTGTCCATCGCTGACATCGTGGGCAAGAGCGGCGTGGTCACGCCGCTGAACAAGGTGGGCCTCCTTGAGGAGGTCCACGCCTACCGCCAAACGGCCTTTACCCAACACCATGTGGCTGAGAGCCGCCGTCTCGCCTACGTGGCAGTCACCCGCCCACGCAGCCTGCTCATCCTGTCCTCGTATGATCTCACCGGCCCGGAGCAGGCGGAGGCGGCCCTGAAGAAGCTCGCACGGAGTGTTGGCCATGAGGACGCGGCCGAGGCGCAGATGCCCCAAAACACGTTCATCACGGATGTCGAGCCGTTCACCGAGGCAGATCCGGACAACGATCCGGTGCTGACTGGGGTTGATCTCGAATTCATTGCGTTGGCAGCGACCCAGATAAGCGTGGTTCCGGACGCCAAGGTGTGGCCGGCGGACGTCGATCGTCGCCTCGAACGTGGGCCCGTTCCCGTCGTCACTGCCGATCGCGCCGTGGTCGAGCAGTGGAGGAGGGAAGCGGAGGTGATCATGGCGGAGCGGGAGGCGCCACCGCAAGCTCGGGGGCTCGCGCGCGACTACCTCACGGCGTCCGACGTCGTGGCGCTCGCCCAGGACCAGGACGCCTTCCTGGACGAGCAGTACCGACCGATCCCACGCCGCCCCTCACGCGCAGCACGCACCGGCGTGCTCGTCCACGCGGCCATCGCCCACTCTTTCGACGCCGCCTCTACGATGGACATCGACGCCGTGGCCGACCCGGACGAGATGCCGATCGACGTCGTGCCCCTGGACGATGAGCGGATCGCCGAGCTGATCGCGCGCTTCGGGGGCTCGCGCTACGCCTCGTGTCCGGCGCTCGCGATCGAGGAGGGGATCGACGTGCGGGTGGGGGACTACCCGGTGCGCTGCGTGATAGACGCGGTGCTTGACACCTCGGGCGTGCCCGGCCTGCCCCCGGTCACGATCGTCGATTGGAAGACGGGCCGCAGGCCCAGCGCCCAGCAGGTCGCCTCCCGCCAGTTCCAGCTCGGGCTCTACCGCCTGGCGTGGTCGCGCGCCACGGGAACCGCGATGGAGGATATCGCGGCGTGCTTCTACTACCTCGGCGATGATGACCCGGAGCGGCGTGAGCTTCACGCCGGCAACATGAGCGAGGAGCAGATCGCGGACTACCTCCGCACCCACCTGCCCCCGGCAGAACGGTCGGAGAGGAGGGGCTAGTCAAAGGAGCTGGTAGTGAAGCCGGCGCCGTCGGCCGCCTCTGCCTCCACCTCGGTGGCGCGACTGACGGCCCAGGTGGGCCCGGTGGCCAGCTCGGGGTCGGCCTTTACCTCGGCGGCGAGCTCGTCCATCATGGTGCGGGCCTCGTCTACGATCTGGTGCTGGCCGCTGCGCGAGCCGAAGAGCATCCAGCGTGCGAGTGCCAGCTCGGACAGGAGCACGGCGCGGTTGAAGAAGTGCTCGTCGACGGGCTGGCCGATCGCGTTCTCGTAGGAGGTGAGCACCGCCTCGAACAGCTCCTCGTCCAGGCCCGAGACGAGGGTGGAGAAGTCGAGCGCCGGGTCGCCCACGTGTGCCGAGCCAAATCCGAGCACGCAGGAGATTGAGCAGTCGGACCACATGAACTGGTCCGGGCCCACGTCCCCGTGCACTACCCGCGGCTCGAAGTCCCACAGGTCGGTGGCTTCGAGCGCGTTCTCCCACCGGCGGCGAAGCACGGGCGGGAGGGGCGAGGCGGCGTCGGCGTCGTGAAGGTCGGACAGGAGACGGCGCCGCGTAGTCTGCGCGTCGTAGGAGGGCAGGCCCGCCGATTCGACTGTCTCGCGGGGGAGGAGGTGGATGGCGGCGAGCGCGCGGCCGAGTTCGTGGGCGGCGTCGGTATCGAGCTCGTCGAAGTCGCGCTCGCGGCCCATGGGTGCGACGTAGACGACGGCGTGCCCGTCCTTGACCTGGGCGAAGCCCGCGGGGCGGACAACGTCGAAGGGGAGAAGACCCTGGCGGAGCGCCTCGAGCAGGGCGGGAGCGATGGCGGCCTCCGCCTCAATCATGGCGCCTGCCATGGGGTGGAGGGGGTGCTTGACGATCCAGCGCCGGCCGCGCGAGTCGATGACGCCGCCGAATTGGAAGTCGGAGGTGCGCGTGTACGGGCCGCGCACGCCGACCGCGTCGAGGCCGTCGATAGCGGCCACGGCCAACGCTGCGAGCTTGAAGGGGGTCTTATTCACCCCTCCACGGTAACGATTTTTAGCGCAACGCGCGTGGCGTACACGCCCTGACGGAACTGTCTGGCCCCACAGGCGCCCGTATATCACAGTCGCGAAATCCCGTGCGCAAGTTATCCACAGCTGTGGGAAAGATATTCACGACGCGCGGCGGCATCGTAGCGTGGCGTTGTGAAGACAAAGTGGGGAGCCGGGAACGCATGGCTCGATGCGCGCGTGCGCGAGATGGTGCGCGCCTCGCGTATTGATCCGCAGCTCCAGGCGGCAGAGCTTGAGGCCCTGATTGATGACGCGCTCGCCGAATACGAGGAGCTGACGGTCGCGGGTGTGGTGGAACCGGTGGCCGACGTGGTGGAGGTGCGCCGCCAGCTGCGCGACGATATCGGTGGATTCGGCCCGCTCCAATCCCTCATTGATGACCCGACTATCGAGGAGATCTGGATCAACGAACCGGGCCGTGTCTTCTTTGCACGTGACGGGGTGAGCCAGCTGTCCACGATCTTGCTCGAGGAGCGCCAGGTCAAGGACCTCGTAGAGAGGATGCTGCGCGCCTCGGGGCGCCGGCTCGACTTGTCCCAACCGTTCGTCGACGCCGCCCTCCACACCGGCGAGCGCCTCCACGTGGCGATTCCAGACATCACGCGCAAGCACTGGGCGGTCAACATCCGCAAGTACATCGTGCGCCCGCGCAGGTTGCGCGACCTGGCAGAGCTTGGGACGCTGACGGTTCAGGCGGCGGAGTTCCTGGATGCGGCGATTGACTGCGGGATGAACGTCATCGTCTCGGGAGCAACGCAGGCGGGCAAGACCACGTTCCTGCGCGCGCTGCTCGGCGCCATTCCTGCCCACCAGCGCGTCATCACGGCGGAGGAGGTCTTCGAGCTCAACCTCGCCCACCGCGACGTGGTGGCCCTGCAGACCCGCCCGGCTAACATCGAAGACCGGGGCGAGATCACGCTGCGGCGGCTCGTACGCGAATCCTTGCGCATGAGGCCCGACCGGATCGTTATTGGCGAGGTGCGCCAGGCCGAGGCCTTCGACATGCTCATCGCCCTCAACTCCGGCATCCCCGGCGCCTGCACAATCCACGCCAACTCGGCGCGCGACGCCGTGGCCAAACTTAGCGTCCTGCCCCTGCTGGCGGGTGAAAACGTCACGTCGGACTTCGTCATCCCCACGGTTGCCCACACGATCGACCTCCTCGTCCACCTGCACCGCGACCGGGATGGCAAGCGCCGTGTGCGCGAGATCGTGGGCCTGACCGGGCGCACGGAAGGCAGCGTGATCGAGACGAGCGACCTGTTCGTGGACCGCGGCCTCGGGCTCGAACGCGGCGCGGGATACGTGGCCCGCCCGGAGATCTTCGACGAGCACGGCTACGACCTGCGCCAGCTGCTAGGAGGTGGACGATGGGCTTCGTTATAGGAATGGTCATGGGCCTTGGTGTCTTCCTCGCCGCCAGCGCTTTCCGCCAGCCGCGCCCCCTCACCGTGCCGGCGGGCCTGTGGCCGGCGCTGTGGCCCGCGCTCGCGGCCGGAGTGGGGAGCTTCCTGCTCGCCTCGGCGGTCTCGAGCTCGCTCGTCATCTCGATTCCGATCGCGGTGATGTGTGCGGCCGTGCCCGGCGTGTGGCGGGGAGCGCGCGAGCGCCGGCGTCGTGAAGAGCTTCGGGAGGTCTGGCCAGAGGTGATCGACGACATCGTGGCGAGCGTGCGCGTGGGCCTGCCCGTGGGTGAATCGCTCGCGATGCTGGCCGTGCGCGGGCCGGAGGTCATGCGCCCTCCGTTTACCCAATTTGCCCAGCACCTGCGCGCGGACGGTCGCCTCGACCCGGCCCTCGACGAGCTGAAGGAGGTGCTGGCGGACCCGATGACGGACCGGATCCTCGAGTCGCTGCGCCTCGCACACGATCTTGGCGGGCGCGACCTGTCCGCCGCCCTGGCCAGCCTGGCCTCGCTCGTGCGCGAGGAGAACCGCGCCCGTGGAGAGCTTCTAGCCCGCCAGTCGTGGACGGTCAACGGGGCGCGGCTGGCCGCCGTTGCGCCCTGGATCATGCTTCTTCTCTTTTCCACCCGCCCCGGCGCGATCGACGCGTTCACCACGCCCGTGGGCGTTTTCATCCTCGTGGCCGGCTTCGTGGCCACCGTGCTTGCCTACTGGCTCATGCTCAGGCTCGGCCGCCTGCCCGAGGAGGAACGGATCTTCGCGGGGGTGAGCCATGCTTAGCGCGTTCGCGGGTTCGGCCCTGGTGGCCGGCGTCCTCCTCGTGGGAATCGCGGTCTTGTACCGCCCCACCCAGCTGGCCGACCGGGTCCTTCCCTACGTCGCCACCCGCACCCGGCGCCCCTCCCGGCGCCGCGCCGCCATCGTTGCGAGCTTCCTCGACGCCGTCGGGTCAACCACCTCCTCGGTCGAGCGCCGCGTCAACATGCTCGGCGCTATGACCGTGGGGGACTTCCGGGTGCGTCAGTTCCAGTGGGCATCGGTAGGTTTCGCAGCCGGGTGCCTGCTCGCTTTCGCGCTCGTGGTCCGCGGCGTCCCGCTGGCCGCCGCGATCGTCGGAGTCGCCTGCTTCACGGCCGCCGGCGTGCTCGGGGCGGACTGGGCGCTGAGCCGCCAGGTCGACCAGCGCAGCCGCGCCTATACCGCCCAGCTGCCCGACGTGGTGGAGATCCTCGCGCTCGCAGTTGCCTCGGGCGAATCCATCCGGGTGGCGATCGAGCGCGTGTGTCTCATTGGCACGGGCGAGATGGTCGATGAGCTGCGGCGCACGATGAGTGAGGTCCACGCCGGCCAGTCCCTGCCGGCGGCGCTGACCGACATGGGCAACAGGTCCGCCAACCGCAACGTTGCCCGGTTCGCGGAGGCGATCGTCTCCTCCCTCGAGCAGGGCAGCGGCCTGGCTGGCTCCCTCCACTCCCAGGCGCGCGACGCCCGCGACGCCGCCCGGCGCGAGCTGCTCGAGGCCGGAGGCAAGGCCGAGATCGCGATGATGATCCCGGTGGTGTTCATCATCATGCCACTCACGGTGGTCTTCACCGTCTTCCCTGCCCTCTACGCCCTGAGTTTCACCTAAGTCCGCAACAACATAAGGAGCGCCCTATGAAGATTCGACACTTTGTTCGCCAGGCAGTGTGGCCCAGCGACCGCCGCGAGGAGGCGGGTGACGTGCCTGGCTGGGTGATGATCACCCTCATGACGGCAGCCCTCGTGGTCCTCATCTGGGCGGTGGCCGGCCCGGCGCTGACCGACCTGTTTAACAATGCGATCGAGCGCGTCCTCAACATCTGAGGCGGGCAACGCCACGGTCGGCTTCGTGGCCTCCGTGGGGCTGCTCCTCATGGTGGTCTACACCATCATCGCAGCGGGCCTTGGCTGGTACGTCCACGCCATCGCCACCGACGCGGCGATGGAAGGTGCGCGCGTGGGGGCCGCGGCGAACTCGACCGAGGTGGCCGAAGCCCGCACCCGCGACCTCATCACCGGAGCGCTCAGTCCCGCCTACGCCGGCGGCATCGCCGCCACCGCGATGCCGGACGGGATCGAGGTGGTGGTGACGGCGCCGGTGCCCGGGGCCGGCTTCCTGGGAGAGCACGTGATCGAGGTGAGGGCCCATGTGGCGCGCGAATAAGCCCCGCGGCGAGGACGGCAACGCCATCGTCGAGTTCGTGGGCGTCATGGTGGTCATCGTGGTGCCCGCCCTCGCGCTTCTCACGGGCCTTGCCACGACGACGACCGTCCAGCTCGCCCTCGAGGATGCCGCCCGCCAGTCTGCGCGCGCCTACGTGCGGGCCGAATCGGTGTACTCGGGAGAGGCACGCGGGCGGGAAGCTGCGAGTAAGGCCTGGACGGACCGGGGGATGGACGAGCAACTCGACCTCAACTTCGCCTGCAGCGCGAGCCCGTGCCTCAGCCCCGGCGCCACCGTCACGGCCCGGGCCTCGGCCACGGTCACCGTGCCCATCGTCGGCGCGATCACGCTCACGGGCGAGCAGGCGATGGTGGTTGACCAGTACCGGGTGGTACGGCCATGACGTCCCGCAAACTCTGCCAGCCCCGCGAGCGCGCCGAAGACGGCAACCTCATCGTGCTCGGCCTGGGCGTGTGGGTGGTTGTCATCTCGCTCATCCTCATCCTGGCCTCGGTCATCCACGTCTACGGTGTGCGCCGCGACATGCTCAATGCCGCCGACTCCCTCGCCCTCGAGCTCGCCCAGGACATCTCGGATGCCACCTACTATTCGGGCCCCGCCCTCAGCCTCACGCCCGCCCCGCCGGCGTCCGGCGCGCTGACCGTGGACGGGCGCGAGGTGAGATTTCGAACGCGGGTGGCGGACGACGCCGTCGTTGTGGAGCTGACCGGGCGGGCGCGGATCCCGTTCATGCCGCAGTTTGCGAGCGCCGTGGACGAAGTCGAACTCACGGTCACCTCCACGGCTCGGCTGCGGCAAATGCCGTAGACTTGGCGCCGTGGCCATTGATTATCAGCAAGAACTCGACAGACTGCGCCGGACTTTTGACCAGATTGAGGCGGTCAGCGACGTGCCCGCGCTCAAGAACACGATCGCGGAGCTGACGGAGAAGTCCACGGCGCCCGACCTGTGGGACGATCCCGACGCCGCGCAGGCTGTTACTTCCAAACTCTCGCACGCCCAGTCGCGCCTGGAGCGCGTGGAGAAGATGGGGGAGCGGGTCGTGGACGCGGAGACCCTGTACGAGATGGCGGTGGAGGAATCCGAGTCGGACCTCGAATCGGGCAAGGAGCTCTACGCTGAGCTTGAGGCCGAGATCGCGAAGATCTCCAAGGACCTGTCGGACATGGAGATCAAGACGTTGCTGAGCGGGGAGTATGACGATCGCGACGCGGTCATCACCATCCGCTCCGGTGCGGGCGGCGTGGACGCGGCGGACTTCGCCCAGATGCTGCAGCGCATGTACCTGCGCTGGGCCGAGCGTCACGGCTACAAGTCGAAGGTGATGGACACCTCGTATGCCGAAGAGGCGGGGATCAAGTCCACCACGTTCGAGGTCAACGCCCCCTACGCCTACGGCACGCTGTCGGTGGAGGCGGGAACGCACCGGCTGGTGCGCATTTCGCCGTTCGACAACCAGGGCAGGCGCCAGACCTCGTTCGCGGCGGTGGAGGTCATCCCGCTCATCGAGACCACCGATTCGATCGAGATCCCGGAATCGGAGCTCAGGGTGGACGTGTTCCGCTCCTCGGGCCCGGGCGGGCAGTCCGTGAACACCACGGATTCAGCCGTGCGCATGACCCACATTCCCACCGGTATCACGGTCTCGATGCAGGACGAAAAGTCGCAGATCCAAAACCGCGCCGCGGCCTTGCGCGTGCTCCAGTCCAAGCTGCTACAAAGGCGCCACGAGGAGGAGCAAGCGAAGAAGAAGGAGCTGGCGGGCGACGTCAAGGCCTCCTGGGGTGACCAAATGCGCTCCTACGTGCTGCACCCGTACCAGATGGTCAAAGACCTGCGCACGGGCCACGAGGTGGGCAACACAGACGCGGTGTTCGACGGCGACCTCGACGGCTTTATCGACGCCGGGATCCGCTGGCGCCAGGCGGGGGAGGCGGAGTAATCCTCGCCACGTCGGCGCGCCTTCCCGGGTCGCAAAAGCCCGGCTCCTAAGCTAGTGACGACCATGACTGCAAGGATTTGGCGCCATTTATGATCACATTTGAAAACGTCACGAAGGTTTATCAGCGAGGCGCGGCTCCCGCGCTCGACTCCGTTAGCCTCAACATCGACCGCGGCGAGTTCGTCTTCCTGGTCGGTGCCTCGGGCTCGGGAAAGTCGACGATGCTGGCTCTTATCCTGGCCGAGGAGCGCCCCACGGAGGGCAAAGTTCACGTGCTCGGCAAGGACCTGTCGGGAGTGTCCTCACGGCGGGTGCCGTTCCTGCGCCGCCAGATCGGCACGGTCTTCCAGGACTTTCGCCTGCTAAAGGATAAGAACGTGTTCGACAACGTGGCGCTCGCGATGCAGGTGATCGGCAAACCGCGCCACGCCATCCTTAAGGAGGTCCCGCAGGTTTTGGAGCTGGTGGGCCTGGATGGCAAGGAGAAGCGGCGCATGCACGAGTTGTCGGGTGGAGAGAAGCAGCGCGTGGCGATTGCGCGCGCGATGGTCAACCGCCCCGAGCTCCTGCTGGCCGACGAGCCGACCGGCAACCTTGACCACAAGACGGCGCTGGGCATCATGCGCCTCCTTGACCGCATTAACCGCCAGGGCACCACGGTGGTCATGGCCACCCACGATCAGGCGATCGTTAACCAGTTGCGCAAGCGCGTGATCGAGTTGGTTGACGGCGAGGTTGTGCGCGATCAGGATCGCGGCGTTTACGGGGGGAGCCAGGCATGAGGCTACGGTTTATCTTTTCTCAGGTTTTCAAGGGGCTGCGCGCGAACTTCGCCCTGTCGGCGTCGGTGACGCTTGTGACCTTCGTGTCCCTCCTCTTCGTCGGCTCGGCCGTGCTGCTGCAGGATCAGATCGAGTCCGCGAAGACCGCCTGGTATGACCGGGTGGAGGTCTCGGCCTTCCTGTGTGCTCCGGACCAGAACACGGCCCAGTGCGCGGGCGGCGAGGTCACGCAGGACCAGATCGACGCGATTAACGATTTCCTTCATTCGCCCGAGATGGCCGACTACGTGGACGAGGTCTACTTCGAGACGAAGGAAGAGGCCTACAAGAACTTCCGCGAGTACCTCAAGGACAGTGTGTGGGTAGACACGGTTGACCCCGAGCAGATGCAGGCGTCCTTCCGTGTCAAGCTCGTCGATCCGCAGGAGTACGACGTCGTCCGCGAGTCTCTCGAGGGGCGCCCCGGTGTCGACGCCGTCATCGACCAGCGCGAGCAGCTCGAGCCGCTGTTCAAAATGCTCAACCGTTTCACACTCATTGCCGGTTCGCTAGCGGGCGTCATGATCGTCACCGCGTTGCTTCTCATCCCGTCCACTATCCGCCTGTCGGCCATGTTCCGCCGCAACGAAACCGAGATTATGCGATTCGTTGGCGCCTCGAACAGTTTCATCCAGGCGCCCTTCGTGCTCGAGGGCATGCTGGCCTCGCTCGTGGGCTCGCTTGCCGCGGTGGCGGCGCTGTGGGCGGCAGTGGAGTACTTCATTCAGGATTGGTTCGCCGGCTCGTGGCTACGGATCATCACGGGCCACGATGTGCTACTCATCGCCCCGTGGCTCATCCTCGGCGCGATCGTGGTCTCCGGTTTCGCCTCGTTCTTGGCTCTGCGCCGCTACACTCGGGTCTAGGGAGGAAACATGCGTAAACTCGCCTCAGCTGTGGCCGCCGCCGCGCTGACCGCGTCAGCCCTGCTGGTCGTGCCCGCGTTCGGCGACGAGCGCAGCGACCTGGTGGACCAGCAGCAGGAGCAGAAGGCCGAAAAGGAGCGCCTGCAGTCCGAGCTGGAGGGCATCGACGTCAACCTTCAGGAGGCCTACCTCAAGCTGGAGGAGACCCGCGGGAAGATCCCGGCCGCGGAGGAGGCCGTGCAAACCGCCGAGGTCGAGCTCGCCGCCGCCGTGCGCGTGCTGGAAGCGAACTCCGCGCTACTGGATGCCGCCCAGGGGGAGCTTGCGCAGATCAAGGACCAGATCAAGGAAAACGAGGCGAACGCGGAGGCCACGCGCAAGTCGCTGGGGGAGCTGGCCCGCGCTACCTATCGTGGCGACACGATGCCCTCCACGATGGAGATGCTCGTCGGCTCTGCCACCGCCGAGGATTTCGCCAATGCGTACCGCGCGCAGTCAGCCGTGAGCCGCTCCCAGACGGCGTCGCTCGCGCAGTTCCAGCAGAAGGCCGCGCAGGAAAAGAATCGTGAGTCCCGCCAGAACGCGGTGGAGGACCAGATCGAGGAGCTGAAGGCCAAGTCCGAGGAGCTGGTTGATACGCAGACCTCGAAGAAGGTCGAAGCTGATGCGCGCAAGGCCGAGCTCGTGGACCTGGAGTCGAGCCTGGTGGCTCAGTCGGCTGACTATGAGGAGAAGAAGTCCAACTACCAGGCCTCGCTCGCCACGCTCGAGACCCAGAGCGAGCAGACCGCCCAGCGCATCGCGCAGATCGACGCGGAGAATAAGCGTAAGCTTGAAGAAGAGCGCGCCAAGGCGCAGGCCCAGGCTCAGGGGAACGGCTCCTCGCAGCAGGCGCCGTCCGCCCCGAATAACTCCGGACAGACTTCGGGTAGCTGGATCAAGCCACCGGTTCCCGCCCCCGTCTACGTCACTTCGCCGTTCGGCATGCGCGTCTACCCGTTCGGTGGCACGTGGATGCACAACGGCGTGGACCTGCGTTCCCGGTGTGGCGAGGCACAGACCGCGCCCGCCGATGGCGTCGTCTCGGCTGTCATCCCGGCCGCCGGTAACGGCACGCACGGCAACCAGATCTACATCAACCACGGCGTGGTGGGAGGCAACTCCTACGTGACGGTCACCAACCACCTCTCGGCGTTCAACGTCCGGGTGGGGCAGAGCGTGAACCAGGGCGACGTGATCGGGTGGACGGGTCAGACCGGCCTGGTCACCGCGTGCCACGTTCACTTCGAGGTGTGGAAGAACGGTACGGTTGTTGACCCGATGAACTTCGCATCCTTTACCCGCCGCTGGGCCTAATCTTGCGAACGCCCGTTTCTCGGCGTTAAGCTATGTGGTCACGTCAAGGGAGGGATGAGCGATGCCAAAGGCCTGGAAGAAGGACAGCGGCAAGCTGACCCCTGCCCAAAAGGCGAAGGAGGCCGCGGACGCGAAGCAGGTGGTGGCGCGCAACAAGAAGGCCCACCACGACTATTTCATTGACAAGACCTACGAAGCCGGGCTTGTGCTCGCGGGCACGGAGGTCAAGGCGTTGCGCGCCGGGCGAGCCTCCCTCATGGAAGCGTGGATCGACTTCGATCGGCGCGGCGAGGCCTGGCTGGTCGGGGCAAATATCCCCGCGTGGTCGACGGGCGGTTGGACCAACCATGCGCCCACCCAGAAGCGCAAGCTCCTCCTGCACAAGGACGAGCTGCGTGCGCTCGCCGTTAAGGTCAAGGAAAAGGGCACCACGGTGGTGCCGCTCGAGCTGTACTTCATCCGTGGCCGCGCGAAGGTGGAGATCGGCCTCGCCCGCGGTAAGCAGGAGTGGGACAAGCGTGAGACGCTGCGCCGCAAGCAAGATCAGCGTGAGGCCGAGCGGGCCGTGTCGGAGGCGCGCAAGCGGGCGCGTTAGGCGTGAGCCCGGGAACGGCGTCGTGAGTGCCCGAGGAACTGGCGCTGATGGCGCACGCCCGCGAACGACGTCGTTGGGTCACCTTTCGGCAAGGCGTGGCACAAACGTGCAGGTTGGCTTTGCGGTAGTCGGCGGCCGGTGATCCATGATTGTCTTAGGGCATGAGTGCATGGCTGATTGATATGGACGGCGTCCTTGTTCATGAGGGGATCGCGCTGGACGGCGCGAAAGAGTTCCTGAACCGGCTCGAGGAGCGGGACATCCCGCACCTGATCTTGACGAACAATTCGATTTTCACCCCGCGTGACCTGTCGGCGCGGTTGGCGACGTCGGGCCTGCAGGTGCCCCCGGAACGGATCTGGACCTCGGCCCTGGCCACCGCGAAGTTCCTGGCGAATCAGACCGATAATCGGCGCGCGTTCGTGGTGGGCGAGGCGGGGCTGACCACGGCGCTGTACGAAGAGGGCTTCGTCATGACGTCGGTGGACCCGGAGTTCGTAGTGCTGGGGGAGACCCGCACGTACTCGTTCGAGATGATCACCACCGCGATCCGGCTCATCCAAAGGGGCGTGCGATTCATCGCCACGAACCCCGACCCCACGGGCCCCTCCGCCGACGGCGACCTGCCCGCCACCGGCGCCGTTGCCGCGATGATCGAGAAGGCAACCGGGCGCAGCGCGTTCTTCGTGGGCAAACCGAACCCGATCATGCTGCGCAACGGCCTGAACAAGATCGGGGCGCACTCAGAGGAGACGTCGATCGTGGGCGACCGGATGGACACCGACATTCAGGCGGGCGTGGAGACGGGGCTGTGCACGCACCTTGTGCTCACCGGCTCCACCAAGCGGGAGGACATCATCAAGTTCCCCTATCGTCCCAACCACGTTCACGCGTCGATCAAGGATGTCATCGACTACATTTAGGGCGCGCCGAGCCGGGTGATGGGCACTGCTCCAGGCAGCGCCGGGGCGACGGCGGGCGCAGGCGCCGCCTAGCTTGCCCCGCCGACCCGGTAGCGCTCGGCGAGCGGGAAGTGGGCTGTGACCTGCTCGGCCGCCGGGTCGAGTGTGACCTCGCCGCCGTAGGGCACGATGAGCTGCGGGCGCGTGTGCCCGAACGGGACGTTGAGGCACACGAGCAGGTCCTTGCGGTAACGGCCCACCTGTGTCAGGAGATATTCGACGTAAGCGTCGTGGCGCGCCTCCAGCACGTCGGGGGTGGTGGGCGCGTCCCGGTCGTCGACCACGGGCCGGGCGAACATGAGGCCCGCCGCAGCCTCGAGATAGCCGCGCTCGCCGAGTGCGCGGATCCAGTCGCCCACGATATCCGCGGGCGTCACCCGCTCGGAGTTTTCGAAGATGAGGATCGCGCCTTCGAGATCGTCCACCTCTGGCAGGCGGCCGGCGAGCCCGAGCTCGTCAATGACCTCCAGGCACCCGCCCCACGTGTGCCCGCGCACGGCGTCGTCGCTACCGATGAACTCGATCCGGCGGGCCGGGCCGCGCGGGGAATCCTCGATGAGGGCCTCGGGGCTGGACCAGTCGTAGCCGTGGTCCTGGGAATCGGTGGTGGTGGGCAGGACGGTGTCACCGCGGCCGAAAAGCGCGGCGCGCAGGGTGATGAGGTGCTCGGCGTCGACCAGCGTGCCTGGCCCGAAGTGCACCTGGGTGGCGCCGCCGTAATAGCCGCCCACGCCGTGCGACCATAGCCAGTTAAGGATGTTCGTGTTGTCCGAGTAGCCGAAGAACGGCTTGGGGTCGGCCTGGGCGAGCGCCGGGTCGAGGTGGCGGATGACGCGGATCTCGTCATTGCCGCCCACGGTAGTGAGGATCGCGCGGATGTCGGGGTCGGCGAACGCGGCATTGACGTCCGCGGCGCGCTCCTCCGGCGTCGCCCCCATTTTCCGCGTGGTGGGGTACTCCACGACGACGACGTCGAGCAGCCGCTCCACGCGCGCAACTGCCTGCGCGTGAATGTCCGGGAAGTAGGCCGGCGCCGCCCAGGCGGGGGAGAGCAGGGCGACCCTGTCGCCGGGTTCGATCGTGGTGGGCGTGGTAATCGTCATGGTGACAGTCTAGTGGTCCGGCTGGGTGCGGCGGGGTGTGAGCCGAGGTGGTTGAGCCGGGAGGGACAGGGGTAGACGCGGCGTCGGCGTCGTTGTAGAATGGGCGAACGCCTTCGGGCGTAGTTGGTTGACAACTGAATAAGGGGATGATCGGTTTCGACGGCGATGACTGCCGAAGGGAAGCGGGTAGAGGATGCAGAGTCATCTCTTTAACGACTCTCTGCAAACAATAACTGCCAACAAGCAGAAGTCCGACTTCGCCCTCGCTGCCTAAGCGCGAGCGCACTTAAGGAAGTCCGTCAGCCTCACGGTGCTTTCACGTGAGAATTCTGGCGTCGTTTTTGAAAGCCACTGGGTCGGCACTGGGTTACCGGGTGCTGGCCGACACTAGGTAACTATGCTCGTCAGCAACTTGTCTGCGTGAGTGCTGGAGCTGAAAACAACGCAAAGCAGACTGCACCCGGAGAAGTCTTGGGTTTTGCATCGTCGGACGGGAGTTCAATTCTCCCCATCTCCACATGGCACCCCGCCGGATCGTTGATCTGGCGGGGTTTTCGTTGCTGTGGTGCGGAAAAGTGCCCGTTTTGTTTTGTGGTCTTTTTTGGTCTGGTATGGTGTTTTTTGGCCCCCTAGGGTGCAGATAGGGTTACTCTCTCCAACACAGCAAGGGTGCAGATGTGGCTAGATCAATCTTTGGTACAATCCAGAAAACCGCGTCGGGTCGATGGCGCGGACGGCTTTGCCAGCTCAATCCCGTCGACAGCGATCGCTTCGGGTTCTGCAGCGATGAGGTTCTGAATCTCTGCTTGTCGTGCAAGATAGGCTGCTGACTTTTGCGGCTCTTGCTGTTCTTGCTTTTTCTTACGTCGTCCGAAAAGGCCCATGTCTCTCCTGGTGGCTGAATTGAGTTGTCGTGTGTCAGGATCCGCATTCGCTACAGTTCACTTCCTTGTTCCGACCCGCTGTGGATCGCTTCGCGCGTTCTGTTGCGTTCAAGCTAAGCGGCGAAGGCGAACCTCGGGTGAATTCCTGTCGCAGGGCGCGATTATCTCCCATCGACTCCCGCGGCCTCCTCTAAAATGGCCAACGAAGGGGGTGCCTTGTTCTGGGTATTGATCGTATCGGCAGTCATTTTCGCTGCCTTCGGCCTGATCTTCGCCGGGCTCTTTCTACGTGCGCGCAGGTGGAAGCAGGTAGTCCTCCCGGTGATCCGCAACATCGAAGAGGTCTCTAGCGACGGTCAGAAGGTGTGGCGGCCTGTTTTCCGCATTGTCGACGACGACAAGGCACACGTCGCCAACGCGGATTTCCGACGACGGCCGAAGATCGAAGTCGGCGACGAGGTGGCGTTACGTTACAACCCGGCAAACCCGACGAAGGTCTCCGCGGCAAGCGTCGGCGGTTATGGCGTTGCTGCGCTGGTTTTCTTGATCGTCGCCGCGGTCGTAGGTGTGCTGGCGTTCCTGATCTAGGATGATTCGGTTGGTGATTTAGGCGCGCCACCCTGCCGAGGCGTCAACAACGTGCGGGCAAGCCCATCGAGGGCGATTTCCTAGAGTTCGTGGGCGGGCTTCTCCACCCGTGCGATGAACCTTCGGAGGTTGTCAGGGGTAGCGTTCTTGCCGTCCATTCAGCCGAAGGTGAGGCGCTGCGTGACCTTGATGCCACAGTTGCCGAGGATGTGCCGCGCGATGCGGGAGATCGGGTTCGCCGGGTGGAGGCGCGCATACCAGGCGGGCGCGTGGCTGGTGGCGATCAGCGTTGTGCTACGCCCGGTGAGCAACCATTGTGAACGAGTTTCCCGAAAGATAGCGGTAGGCATTGCCTGGTGTCAGAACTCGATCGAACCAGCCTTTGAGCAGTGAGGGTTCGCCCGCCCACCAGACGGGAAATGCGAGTGCCGCTTGATCGCACCTTTGCAGGAGCTCCTGCCGCGTCTTAGTGCAGGCTTCTTCATGCATGCGTTGTCGGTAACCGAAACGAAGCGCCGGATCGAACTCTTCGGACGCCAGATCAATGACTTCCACCTCATGCCCTGCGCGGTGGGTTGCCTCCGCGCTCGACATCACCACCGGCGGGATCAGCAAGGTCATCGACAAGCTCGTCACGAAAGGTTACGTGGAGCGAGTGCCGGGTAGCGCCGACCGGCGCGTCAACGTCTTGTCAGTCACCGACCGGGGGCGCCGGGCTCACGATGAGGCGCGTCAGATCGTCGACGACGTCGTCCACCAGGTCCTCTCGTCCACATTCACTGCCGAGGAGCAGGAGAAGCTAGACACTGCGCTCACCCGGCTACTTGAAGTGTTACGGCAGTAGTATCCGAGCCTAACGCCCTGACGGAAGGGGTGTGAGCACGGACCAGTACCCCTGGCAGACTGTGAAAAATGGTGGCAGGAAACACACGGTTTCACTAGTGTGGGCGTGTACACACACTAGGCAAGATCTAAGCAAAGGAGCTTTGGACGCCTTATGCGTATGAAAAATCGTATTGCCGCAGCGGCTGTTCTCGCCTTAACGCTGAGTGCGGGGAGCATACCCGCCCTCGCTGACACCTCCCAGAAGGATCTCCCGGCGAGCGCGGACACCACGTTGCAAGCGTGGGCGTCGGAGAAGACGCAGTCGAACGTCGGCAAGCCTTACATCGGCACGTTGCACCCGACCAGCGGGGGAATATCCAGTCCCGACCAGCCCTACGGCCTGTTCGGTGAGGGCTTCGTCTCCGCCGACACCTCGGACTACACCGACGCGAAGATGGGCATGATCTCCTTCGACCTGAGCTCTCTCACCGCGGCACCGGAGGAGGCGACGCTCCAGCTGACGTACATTGGGCACGTCGTGAACAACCTGCAGGGTACGGAGCAGGCGCAGGTCGGCGTCGCGCTGGTTGACACCGACACCTGCACCAACGGCGCCGCCAGTTGCGACACCGGCGTGTCGACGTGGGCAACCCGCCCGGATTTCACTCTCACCACCGACGACGTCGCCTTCGCCGCCGACTTCCCGGTCGCCGCAGCCGACCGCTACACCTCGGACAGTATGACGATCGCGGCGGACAAGCGCAGGGCGGTGACGATCGACGTCACGGCGATGGTGCGCGCGGCTTATGAGGCCGGCGATCGTCAGCTGACCTTCGTGCTGGGGGAGACGAAGGGCATGGAGATGCGCTTCGCTTCCACCGAAGGCGTCAGCGCGCTGGGTGGGCTGACGGCGGCGGACGCGCCGACCCTGAGTGTCACTTCGGAGTTCGAGCCGGAGGCACCCGAGCCTCAGGCGCCCGAGGGCCCGCGCGCCTGGGATGAGCAGGTGGCGGCGATGGCCGGTGACGACGTCCTGTGGTACAGCCAGCCCGCGTCGGCAACCCCGATGGGCTCGGTCGGCACGGGCAACCCGCTCCGGGCGGGCGGCAAGGACGACCGCTGGCAACGCACCACCCTCCCGATCGGCAACGGTAAGGTCGGCGGAACGGTCTGGGGCGAGGTCGGCACCGAAAGGATCACCTTCAACGAGGAGACCCTGTGGACGGGTGGCCCCGCCGAGGGGCACACCTACACGGGCGGCAACGAGGTCAGCCGCGGACGCTACGGCGCGGCGCTACGCGAACTCAACCGTGAGCTCGACGGCGGTGCGGCAACTGTGGCCAACACCAACAGCCTGATCGGCGGATTCGACGCCGCCCTGCAGGGGTCCTTCCAGAACTGGGGCGACCTCACGATCACCTCGGACATCCCCGAGGACGCCCCGGTCTTCCTCTTCCAACGCTCCCTCGACCTGACGACTGGTGTGGCAAACGTCCACTTCCACTACGACGGCACCGACTACATGCGCGACTACTTCGTCTCCAACCCTGATGACGTGATGGTCGCCCACTTGACGTCTGTGGGCAAGGATGCGCTTAATTTCGACGTGGCCCTCCCGCTCAATAGCGGCTGGAGCAAGTCGGGCGCGCAGGTCGTGATCGACGGCGACACTCTTACCTCCTCGGGCGCTCTCGGCAACAACGGGCTACTCTACAACGCGAAGATCCGGGCCGTTGTTGAGGGCGAGGGTGCCACGGTCGCGGCGTCCGATGCAGGCGACGCGCTGACCATTGCCAACGCCAGCGAGGTCACGCTGTACTTGGCTGCCGGCACCGACTACCAGGCGAGCTACCCCGCGTACCGCACCGGCGAGACCGCACAGCAGCTCGACACGCGCCTGGCCGACGTCGTGAACGCGGCCGCCGCCAAGGGTTACGACGCCGTCCGGGCGGCTCACGTCGCTGACCACGAGGCGCTCTACGGGAAGGTCAAGCTGAACCTCGGCCAGGCGGCCACCTTCGGCGAGGGCGCCAAGCCTACCGACGAGCTCCTCAACGCCTACAAGCAGGGCACGGCGAGCGAGGCCGACCAGCGTACGCTCGAGACCCTGGTCTACAACTACGGGCGTTACCTCACGGTGGCCTCGTCGCGCGAGGACAGCCAGTTGCCCTCCAACCTGCAGGGCATCTGGTCCTCCACAGCCGATGACAACGCCCACGGCCGCACCCCCTGGGGCGCCGACTTCCACCTCAACGTCAACCTGCAAATGAACTATTGGCCCACATACTCCTCCAGCCTGGAGCAATCAGCCCTGCCGCTCATTGACTACGTGGAGGGCCTGGTGGAACCGGGCCGCGTGACGGCGCACGTGTACGCGGGCGCTCAGACGCAGGCCGGAACAAAGATCGGCGAGGGTGCCGGCTTTATGGCCCATACCGAGAACACGGCCTATGGCTGGACCACTCCGGGTGCGGCGTTCTCCTGGGGCTGGAGCCCGGCGGCGGTGCCGTGGATCCTGCAAAACGTCTACGAGTACTACGAGTACACGGGCGATGAGGCGATCCTCGCCGACCGCATCTATCCACTGCTGAAGGAAGAGGCCAACTTCTACGTCAACTACATGCTCAAGAAAGGCAACACTGACGCCGCCGACGGCGAAGCCCGCCTGACCACTGGCGTGGCCTACTCGCCGGAGCACGGACCGCTTGGCACCGATGGCAACACCTACGAAAGCTCGCTGGTGTGGCAGCTGTTGCAGGACGCCCAGGAGTCCGCGGCGGTGCTCGGCGTCGACTCTGACCTGGCGAGTGCGGACGGCCAGTGCTCGGTGGACAACTGGCGCAAGGACGATTCCGGCGCGTTTGTGGCGGACGCCAACCGCTCGTGGTCGTGTGCGCAGAGCCTACTCAAGCCGATTGAGGTGGGCGACGACGGGCAGATCAAGGAGTGGTTCTTCGAGGGCGGCCTCGGCAAGGACAAGGCCGGCAACGCGATCGCGGGCTACCAGGCGGGCCATCGCCACCTGTCCCACATGCTCGGGCTGTTCCCGGGCGACCTCATCACGGTCGATAACGCCACCTTCATGGACGCGGCGAAGACCTCGCTCAACCAGCGCGGCGACGACGCGACCGGCTGGGGCGTGGGCCAGCGCATCAACTCTTGGGCGCGCACCGGCGATGGTGACCGCGCCTACCTGCTCATTACCAAGCAGCTTAAGGGCGCGATGTATCCCAACCTGTTCGACGCGCACCCGCCGTTCCAGATTGACGGTAACTTCGGCAACACTTCGGGTATCAACGAGATGCTCGCTCAGTCGAACTCGACCTTCGAGGCGGATGGGGTGGCCTACCACAACTACATCCACCTGCTGCCGGCGCTGCCGAAGGCGTGGGCTGACGGTAGCGTGTCGGGCCTGAAGGCTCGCGGCAACTTCGACCTCGACTTCTCCTGGACCGGGGGCAAGGTGACAACCGCGACGGTGACCTCCAACAACGGTGGCGATGCCGTGCTGTTCTTCGACGGGGCGGACCAGTTCAACTCCGTGGTGATTGACGGGCATTCGGGTTCGGGGGAGCGGCTGGCGCTGACCAAGATCGACGCCAACCACGTCTCCTTCCCTACCGAGGCGGGCCACATGTACGCGCTCTCTACGCAGGGCATCACCGATCCGGGGCCTGACCCCGAGCCGGGGCCTGAC